>NZ_AP022564.1:1522062-1826474 GCF_010727125.1 Mycolicibacter terrae
ACGACGTCCCCGCCGACGTGGTGGCCAACGAGCGCCGCATCGCCGAGGAGACGGCCAAGGAGGAGGGCAAGCCCGAGGCTGCCCTGCCCAAGATCGTCGAGGGCCGCGTCAACGGTTTCTTCAAGGACACCGTGCTGCTGGACCAGGCGGCGGTGTCGGACTCGAAGAAGACGGTGAAGGCGCTGCTCGACGAAGCGGGCGTGACCGTGACCCGCTTCGCGCGGTTCGAGGTCGGCCAGGCCTAGGCGCCTACGCCGGTGGGGTCGGCCCGCCGGCGCCCTTGCTAGCGTCAGGACATGCAACATGTCCACGCCTTCGGCGACGACGCGCTCGGCGACTCCGACGCGGTCGGCCTGGTTGAACGACTCCGATCAGGCGACGTGTCGCCCGCCGAGCTCGTCGAAGCCGCGATTGCACGCACCGAAGCGGTCAACCCGCAGCTGAACGGACTGGCCTACCAGGCGTTCGACCGCGCCCGCCGAACGGCGTCGGCGCAGCGCGGTACCAGGGGCTACTTCGCGGGCGTCCCGACGTATGTCAAGGACAACGTCGATGTCGCCGGGATGCCGACCATGCAGGGCACCGACGCGTGGCAACCGCACGACGCAGCCGCCGACGGCGATTTCGCCCGGTTGTACCTGGGCACCGGCCTGATCACGCTGGGCAAGACCCAGCTCAGCGAGTTCGGGTTCAGCGCGGCTGCCGAGCACCCGCGACTGGGCGCCGTGCGCAACCCGTGGAACACCGACTACACCGCGGCGGCGTCGTCATCGGGGTCGGCGGCGTTCGTCGCGGCCGGGGTGGTGCCGATCGCGCACGCGAACGACGGCGGCGGCTCGATCCGTATCCCGGCGGCCTGCAACGGTCTGGTCGGCCTCAAACCGTCGCGGGGCCGGCTGCCGCTGGACTCCGACATGCGCGCCATGCCGGTGCGCATCGTCTACAACGGGGTGGTCACCCGCTCGGTGCGTGACACCGCCGCCTTCTACGCCGAAGCGGAGCGGATCCGGCGCAACCCCAAGCTGCCCCCGATCGGTGACGTCCGGGCACCGGGCAGTCAGCGGTTGCGGATCGCGGTGATCACCCAATCGATCCAGCGCGAGCCGTCTGCGGAGATGCGCGAGCTGACCCTGAAGACCGCCGCGCTGCTCGAGGAACTCGGCCATCACGTCGACTACATCGACCGCCCGCCCGTGCCGGAGCACTTCGCCGACGACTTCCTGCTCTACTGGGCGTTTTTGGCGACCGTGCTGGTACGGGGCGGGCGGCGGATGTTCGGGCCCAGCTTCGACCGCAGCCGGCTGGACAACCTGACGCTGGGGCTGGATCGCCATGCCACCCGGCACCTGTACCGGCTCCCGCTCGCGATCACCCGGTTGGCGACCGTGCGCCGGCACACCGCGCGGATGTTCCGCAACTACGACATAGCGCTCACCCCGACGCTGGCCCACGAGACGCCGAAGGTCGGCCACCTGGACCCCACCGCCGACTACCAGCAGATCATCGACCGGTTGATGGACTGGGTGGCCTACACCCCGCTGCAGAACGCCACCGGGGACCCGGCGATCTCGCTGCCGCTGGCCGAATCGGCGGCCGGGCTGCCGGTGGGAATGATGTTCAGCGCGCACCTGGGCCAGGAGGCCCGGCTGCTGGAGTTGGCTTACGAACTCGAGGCCGCGAAGCCCTGGCCCAGGATCACCGGCCGCGGCTAGCGGCGATCGCGAGCGCGGCGAAGCCGGGCGAAGCGGGTCGCCGCCATCAACCTAGCCTCACTCGGCGCCGATCCGCTCCAGCATCTGTCTGAACTGGTGCTGCTCGGCCGGGCTCAGGGCCGCCAGAACCCGGGCGTCGGCGACCCGCACCGCGTCCTCCGCCTCTTTCAACAGGTCGCGGCCGGCGTCGGTCAACGTCGCCGGCAGGGCCCGCCCGGACGGCACCGATTGCGGCCGGCTCACCGCGCCCCGGTTCTGCAGCCGGTGCAGCACGGTGTTCATCGCCTGCGGCGTGACGCTGGTGTGGCGGGCCAGTTCGGCGCTGGACATCCCCGGACGAAGCGAAATCACCCGCATGCAGACGAATTCGGGAAGGGTCAGCCCCAACGGTCCGAGCACCGCCGACACCTGCGGGCGTAACGCCGAGCTCACCCGGTAGAGCAGATAGCCCAGCGGAGCACTGTCCACGTCGTCCATATCAAACATGTTGACATACGGTGCACCCGTTGCGGGCCTTTATAAATCGTTTCCCGCGTAGGACAGGTTGAAGCTCTTATTGGTCAACGGGAAGTCCGGGACGATGGTGTCGGTCATCGAAACCGGCAGGGCGGGCCAGTTGAACCAGGACGGGTCGACGATCTTGGCGCGGGTGATGGCTCCGTCGGCGCCGACTTCCACACGGTGCACAATGGTGCCGCGCCAGCCTTCGACGATGCCGACCCCCGACCCGGCCGCCTCGGGAATCTTCGCCCGGATATCGAGCGGTCCGCGGTGGCCGTCGATCAGGTTGCGGCACAGTGCTACCGAGGCGGCGAATTCATCGCGGCGGACGGTGTAGCGGGCGAGCACGTCGCCGGTTGTCGCCGTCACCTCGGTCACCGGCAGGTCGGTGGTCGGATGGTCGAGGCGGGCATCGGTGACGAGCCCGCTGGCCCGGGCCACATAGCCCAGCGTCCCAAGCGCCTCCGCGTCGTGTCGGTGTAACACCGAGGTGCCGGCGAATCGGTCGTAGATCACCGAGTTGCCCAGCGTCAGCTCGGCGATCTCAGCGACGTCGTCGGCCAGCGCCTGCAGCCGGTCGGGATCGGGGAGTTCCTGCAGCACCACCCCTCCTGGCCGGATCGCCTTGCGCAGCAGCCGATCCCCGGTTACTTCCGCATTGATCCGCAGCAGTTGCTCGCGTGCCCGTTGGGCGTGTGCGTTGGCCAGGCCGAAGCTGACGTCGTTGGCCAATGCGCCCAGGTCGGCCACGTGGTTGTAGAGCCGCTCGAGTTCTACGAGCAGGGCGCGCAATCGGTGCGCCGCATCGGGCAGTTGGACACCGAGGGCGTCTTCGACGGCCAGACTGTGTGCCAGCGCGTGTCCGGCGGACGTGTCACCGCTGATTCGCTCGGCGAGCTCGACGGCGTCGCCGGCGGCCCGGCCGGCGAACAGCCGCTCGATTCCGCGGTGCACAAACCACAACCTGGCCTTGAGTCGCAGCACCGATTCGCCGACCACCGAGAAGCGGAAGTGGCCCGGCTCGATCAGGCCGGCATGCACCGGGCCGACCGGGATCTCATAGACACCGGCCCCCTCCACGTTGAGGAACGGAAAGCCGCCCGCCGCAACGAAGTCCGGCGGCGGCCCGGCGTCGTTGCGCATCGGGTGCCAATCCTCCGGCCAGTGCGCGTGCCGCACCAGGCGGCGTGGCTGCGGATGGCCGACCGGGGTGATCCCGTAGAGATCCAGCATCTCCCGCTCGAAGCGGCCGGCCTGAAACGACATCTGGGCCAGCGAGGGTACCGATGGCTGCTGCGCCGGAACGGTCAGGGTCAGCTCGGTGCGACGGTCCGGGCGTCCCGCGAGGAACAGATACACCACCCGCAAGTCCTCGCCGTCATCGTGGGCGGCCACCAGGGCGAGCCGGAAGCCGTCGGCCAGCAACCCCGCGGCCGCGTCGGCCAGCTCGGTGTCGGTGACCCGATGAGCGCCTGAGATCGGAGCCGTCACAGCGCCCCCAATTGGGTTGCGGCGGTGGCGAACAGGCCTGTCAGCGGACCAGCGGTGACTCCCAGGGCGACGGAGATCAGGACCCCTGCCACCAGCGCGGCCGCGACCGTTCCCGGCGCCCGGATCTTCGGGCCGTCGGCGCTCGCCACGCCCAGCAGCATGCGGCCGGAGTTCGCCATCAGCGCGGCGAACGCCACCATCAGCGCCACCAGCGCCAGCCCCAGGGCCCACGCCAGCCGCGCGTCGGCCAGCGACATCGCAATCGCCAGCTCACTGGCGAACATCGCGAACGGGGGCAAACCGAGCAGCACCAACATCCCTACCGCGAACGCCCCACCGACCAGCCGCGACCTGCCGAACACCGCGGTGATCTCGCTGATCGTCGTGGTGCCATGGGCGGCCTGCAACTCACCGCCGGCCAAAAACAGCACGGTCTTGCCGACCCCGTGCGCCAGCACATGCAGCAGCAGCGCAGCGATCGCCGGCGCGGTGCCGGCTGCTGCGGCGACCGCGATCAGCCCCATCGTCTCCATCGACGAATAGGCCAGCATCCGTTTGAGATCGGCGGTTACGGTCAGCTGCAGCGCGGCGATGAGCAACGTCGCCAGCCCGGTGACCAGCAGCGCGGCCCGCAGGAAACCGGGGCCCACCGCGGTGTCGATGATCGGCTTGAGCCGGATCAGCACCGAGAAGGCGACCGACAGCAACACGCCGCTCATCAGCGCCGAAACGGGAGCGGGTGCCTGACTGTGCGCATCGGCCAGCCAGGTGTGAAACGGTGCCAGCCCCATCTTCGCGCCGTAACCGATCAGCAACAGCGCACCGGCCAACCGGGTGACCGCCGGGTCGAGTCCGGCGGCATGGGCTGCCAGGACGTCGAGGTGCAGCGCGTCCTCGCTGCCGGCTCCGGCGTGGCGAGCGGCGAAGTGCAGCAGGACGGTGCCCAAAAAGGCGATGGTGATGCCCACCGAACAGACCATGACGTACTTCCAGGTGGCCTCCAGCGCGGCACGGCTGCGGTGGTGCCCGACCAGAAATGCGGTGACCACCGTGGTGGCCTCGACGGCGACCCACACCACGCCGATGTTGTTGGCCGACACCGCAAGAGCCATCGCCGCGAGAAACGCGGGAGTGAGAATGCCATAAAGCCGGGCACCCCGCCGATCGGTCACCCCGCGGGCCAACTCGGCGTCGACGTAGCCGATGCTCGCCCAGGTGGCCAGGCTGCCGACCACACCGATCACGATCAGCATGGTCACCGACAGCGCGTCGGCACGCAGCAGGCCGTTCAGTGCCAGATGTGCCCGGTCGCCGACCTGGAACCCCAGGGCGACACCGCACCCGAGGATGGTCAGCGCCGAGACCAGCGTCACCACAGCGCTGAGCCGGCGCCAGCCGGCCAGGACGGTGAACACTGACGCCACAACGGGTGCCAGTAGGGGAAGCAGCATCAGCGGTGTCATCAGTCGCGCAGCTCCCGCAACAGGTCCAGATCCACTCCGCCGAAGGCCTTGCGCAGTTGCCCGGTCAGCACGCCGAGCACGATCAACACGAACAGCACATCCAGCGACGCCCCGAGTTCGACGATCAGCGGGACACCGGCGGTCAGCAGGAAGGCGGTGGCGGCGATCCCGTTGTCGAGCATCAGCAGTCCGACCGCCTGCGAGATGGCGTGGCGGCGGGTCGCCATCATGAACAGGGCGATCAGCACGGTGGCGATGGCGGCCGGGGCGGCGTTGGTCGCGGTGCTGCGCTGCAGGTCGACCACGGGCTGGGCGATCGTGAACGACACGACCACCAGGGCGGTCACCACCAGCAGTGATGCCGCGGTGCTGACCAGGGGAGTGGCCTCGCGGCGTTCCTGCCGTTCGGCGCCGAGCGCGCGGGCCAACAGCCAGGGCAGCGCGATCGCGCGGACGGCCAACACGCCGATCCCCACCGCGATCAGGGCCCGGTCATGGTCGTGCACACCGCGAATCACCGGGATGGCGGCCAGCGCGGCGCCCTGGACGACGAGCGGCCCCCGCACGATCGCGGACAGGTCGCGCCGCCAGACGGCCAGCACCGCGGCCAGCAGCACCCCGCCGGCTGCCAGGTCCATCATGTTGTCGTAGTTCATCCGCCCGTCCCGCTCAAGAAGTTCGCCGCCGTTACCGCCAGCAGCGCCAACAAGAAGGACCCGGCCAGCAATTCGGGCACCCGGAACAGTCGCAGTTTGGCGATGAACACCTCGATGCAGGCCAGCGCCGTCGCCAGCAGGGCCACCTTGATCGCGATCGCACCGGCGCCCACCGCCACCGCGGTCAGGCTCGGATCGGCCCCGGCGATGCCCCACGGAAAGAACAGGTTCGCCAGCAGCGCCAGCAGCACCGTCAGCCGCATACCACCGGCCCATTCGACCAGGGCCAGCTTGGGACCGGCGTATTCGAGCACCATCGCCTCGTGCACCATCGTCAGCTCCAGATGGGTCGAGGGGTTGTCCACCGGCAGCCGGCCGGTCTCGGCGACGATGACGATGACCAGCGCGACGAACGCCAGCGCGCTGGCCAACGAGACCACCTGGCCGGGGTGCTCGATGGTGTTGCCGACGATGGCGCCAAGATTGGCCGACCCCGCCGGGATCGACAACGCGTACACCGCCAGCAGGATGGTCGGTTCCACCAGAGCCGCGATGGTCATCTCCCGGCTGGCGCCCATCCCACCGAACGCCGTCGCGGTGTCGATCCCGGCCAGCGTGAGCGCCACGGTGCCCAGAAACAGCAGCCCCACCACGGTGATCAGGTCGGCGACCGGGTCCAGCGGTGAGCCCGTCGCCACCAGCGGTGCGGTAGCGACGATGACCAGCGTGGTGGCGGCCAGTGCGACCGGCGCCGCAGCGAACACCCAGGTGGTGCCGCGCGGATTGAGCACCTGCTTGCCGAGCAGCTTGCGCACGTCGCGCCACGGCTGCCAGATGCCGGCGCCGACGCGGCCCTCGGCCCGCGCCCGGACCTGGCGCATCAGGCCGACGACCAGTGGGGCGCCGGCGACAACACCGGTGACCTGGATGAAACCCGCCAGGTAAGCCATCGCGTTCATCGCGCCACCAGCAAGGCGATCAGCACGCCGATTGCGCCATAGGCCAGGTACAGGTGCACGCTGCCGGTGTGGGCGCGCCGGACCAGCCGCGCGGCTGCGGCGACGGCCTGCAGTACCGGGGCATACCAGCGGTCCTCGATGACGTCGGCGACCCGTGCCCGGTAGGCGATCCGGTCGACCAGATAGGTGGACGGTGCCTGGCCGCTCACCTCGACGTCGGTGTCGAAGCGCAGCACGTCGTCGAAGACCTGCTGCAGTGGTTGGGCGAACGACGTCGCGGTGTACTGCATGCGCGGGGTCAGATCCTCGGCGCCGCAGGCCCACAGCGGCACGGTGGCCGGGCTGGGACGCAACCGCGAGCGCCACCGGGAGCCGATCAGCACCAGCAGCACGGCGGCGGCCAACACGGCGGCCAGCAGACCCGGGGCCATCGAACCGTGCAGGCCCGGCATGCGCAGGAACACCCCGAGCGCCGGGGCGTCGTCGACCATCAGGGTGTCGAGCACCCGGTTCAGCATCGGGCCCACCGCGCCGGGGGCGACGGCCAGCACCACGCAGGCGGCCGCGGGCAGCGCCATCGCGGCGATCATCGTGTCGGGGGATTCCCGCGCCGCGGCCGCGGCATCGGTGCGCGGGCGGGCCAGGAAACCGATCCCGAACGCCTTGACCATGGCGGCCACCCCCAACCCGGCGGTCAGCGCCACCGCCGCCACCGCCAGCGGTGCCACCAGCGCGAGGGTGACGTCGTCGCCGGACCGGGCGTGCATCAGGGACTGGATCAACAGCCACTCGCTGGCGAAAGCCGCCCCCAACGGCAACCCGGCGGCGCCCAGCGCGGCCACCCCGAACAGCGCCGTGGTGACCGGCATCCGGCGGGCCAGGCCGCCGAGCCGATCCAGGTCACGCAGACCGGTCGCGGCGAGCACCGATCCGGCGGCGAAGAACCCGAGGCTCTTGAACGCGCTGTGGGCGATCAGGTGCAACAGCGCGGCGGTGAGCGCCACCGCCGCTGCCGAGTGCGATCCGGCGCCGGCCAACAAGGTCGCGGCGCCCAGCGCGAGGGTTATCAGACCGATATTCTCGGTTGTCGAATACGCAAGCAGCCGTTTGAGATCGGTGGCCACCGACGCCTGCAACACCCCGTAGATCGCCGATGCGCCGCCGGTGATCAGCAGCGCCAAGGCCCACCAGCGCGGACCGGGCCCCAACAGCTGCAGGTCGATGCGGATGATGCCGTAGACGCCGAGATTGACCATGGCGGCACTGAGCAGCGCCGAGACCGGGCTCGGCGCCTCGGGATGTGCCCGCGGCAGCCAGGCGTGCAACGGCAGCAGACCGGCCTTGGAGCCGAAACCGATCAGCGTCAACACGAAGACCGTGTTGCGCACCCCGTCGGGCACCGCGCCGATCCCGGCGAAGTCGTCGCCGGCGGCCGACGCGAGCAGCACCATCCCCAGCAACAGTGACACGAAACCCAGCTGTGTCATCACCGCGTAAATCAGTGCGGCCGAGCGCACTTCGTCGCGCTGCTGGTCGGTGAGCACCAACACCAGTGACGTCAGCGCCATCAGTTCCCAGGCGAACAGGAAGGTGGTCACCGACCCCGCTGCCGGGACGGCCAGCAGCGTGACGACGAACACCGGCAGTGCCGTCAGCGGGACGGCGCCGAATCCCTCGTGGCGGGCGTAGCCGATCCAGTACAGGCCGGCGGCCACCGCCACCGAGCCGGTCAGCACCATGAAGAAGCCGCCGATCGGTTCCACCCGCAGCTGCACGCCCAACAGCGGAAGCAGCCAGCCGATCCGGATCGCGGGAAGGGCGCCGAACACGCCGGTCACTCCGACACCGACTCCGGCGACGCCGATTCCGACGGTCGCCGCACCGCTGAGCAACGGCCCGAAGGCGTTGCGGCGCAACATTTGCGGCTGAGAGTCGATCACCTGCCGGTCACCGACCGTAGCGCAGCGACGATCTGGTCGGGAGTGGGCGGGCAGCCGGGGATCTCGACGTCCACCGGCACGACCTCGCCGACGGCGCCCACCGTTCCGTACGCCTGCGCGAACACTCCCCGGTTCAGCGCACAGTCACCGCAGGCGATGACCCGCCGCGGCCGGGGCGTGGCCTCGACGGTGTTGCGCAGCGGTTCGGCCATGTTGCGGGTGACCACACCGGTGACCAGCAGTGCATCGGCGTGCCGGGGGGACGCGACGAGCCGGGCGCCGAATCGTTCGGCGTCATAGACCGGACCGAAGGCCCCGGCGATCTCGATCTCGCAGCCGTTGCACGATCCCGCGTCGACATGGCGGACCTGTACCGAGCCGGCCAGTCCGCTGGGCGGGTCGGCGGCCTCCGGCGGGCGGGCGCCCGCCGGCTCGGTGATGCGGCCGAGCGCGAGGATCCTGGTGAGCCAACTCATTGGCCGGCTCGCAGATCGTCGAGGATCGCGACCTGATCGCTGAGCAGTCCGGTCAGCGCCTTGCGCGACACCGCGAGCAGTTCGCCGATGAACGGTGAGGCGATCGAGTACACCACCGTGTTGCCCTCCTTGGTCGCCATCACGACTCCCGCTCGCCGAAGCACGCCGAGCTGCTGGGACAGGTTGGATGCCTCCAACCCGATCTCGGGCAGCAACTCCCCGACGGTGCGATCTCCCTCGGCGAGCAACTCCAGTACTCGGATCCGGGCGGGGTGCCCCAGCGTCTTGAAGAATTCGGCCTTCACCTGGTGTAGCGAGTTCGGCACGGTCCCGACCATAGCAGCAAAGTGATCAATTGAAAATATCTTCATCTATTGCGTTGTTCCGCGGTCCGCGTCGCCACCCCGGGCACTGTTTGACCGGTCCGGTAGGGCAGGATGACAGGTGCCGTCGCGAACGATTTCCGCGATGGCGCTGTCATGCGCGCAGCCCCGAGGAGCCTGATGACGGAGCCGACGAGTACCGACCGCGTCTCACCGACCGGCCGCCCCCACTACTCCCGGGTGCTGCTCAAACTCGGTGGAGAGATGTTCGGCGGCGGACAGGTCGGGCTCGACCCCGACGTCGTCGCCCAGGTTGCCCGCCAGATCGCCGAAGTGGTCCGCGACGGCGTGCAGGTCGCGGTCGTCATCGGCGGCGGCAACTTCTTCCGCGGCGCGCAGCTGCAGCAGCGCGGCATGGAGCGGATGCGCTCGGACTACATGGGCATGCTCGGCACCGTGATGAACAGCCTGGCACTGCAGGACTTTCTGGAAAAAGAAGGCATCGACACCCGGGTCCAGACCGCGATCACCATGGGCCAGGTCGCCGAACCCTACATTCCGCTGCGCGCCCAGCGGCATCTGGAGAAGGGCCGGGTGGTCATCTTCGGCGCCGGTATGGGTTTGCCGTACTTCTCCACCGACACCACCGCCGCCCAGCGAGCGCTGGAGATCGGCGCCGAGGTGGTGCTGATGGCCAAGGCCGTCGACGGGGTGTTCACCGAGGATCCGCGGGTGAACCCTGATGCCGAACTGCTGACCGCGATCACTCACCGCGAAGTCATCGACCGCGGACTGCGGGTGGCCGACGCCACCGCGTTCAGCCTCTGCATGGACAATGGCATGCCGATCCTGGTGTTCAACCTGCTGACTGATGGAAATATCGCGCGGGCGGTCGCGGGTGAGAAGATCGGAACGCTGGTCACCACCTGAGAGTTCGGTGGGGTACCACCCGCTTGCGGGGGAGAGGAACGGCACAGATGATTGACGAGGCTCTCTTCGATGCCGAAGAGAAAATGGAGAAGGCCGTGGCGGTGGCTCGCGACGACCTGACGACCATTCGTACCGGCCGGGCCAACCCGGGCATGTTCTCCCGAATCGTCATCGACTACTACGGGTCGCCCACCCCGATCACCCAGCTGTGCAGCATCAACGTGCCCGAGGCACGGCTGGTGGTCATCAAGCCCTACGAAGCCTCCCAGCTCGGCGCCATCGAGACCGCGATCCGTAATTCGGACCTGGGGCTGAACCCCAGCAACGACGGGTCGCTGATCCGGGTGGCGGTGCCGCAGCTCACCGAGGAGCGGCGCAAGGAACTGGTCAAGCAGGCCAAGGCCAAGGGCGAGGACGCCAAGGTCGCGGTGCGCAACATCCGGCGCAAGGCGATGGAGGAGCTGCACCGCATCCGCAAGGACGGCGACGCCGGTGAGGACGAGGTCGGCCGGGCGGAGAAGGAGCTGGACCGCTCCACCCAGCAGTACGTGAGCCAGATCGACGAACTGGTCAAGCACAAAGAAGGCGAGTTGTTGGAGGTCTAGCGGCCGCCAGCAGTCAAAACCCGTGGCAGACCAAGAGACTGGCGCCGGCATCGACGCCTCGCCGCCCAAGCGGTCACGAGCCGGGCGCAACCTGCCCGCGGCGATCATCGTCGGCGCCCTGCTGAGCGGCATGCTCGTCGGGACCCTGCTGTTCGCCCCGCGCTTCTGGGTACTGATTCTGGCGGTGGCCACCCCGCTCGCCACCCATGAGATCACCCGGCGACTGCGTGAAATCGGTTACGACGTGCCGTTCATCCCGCTCGCCCTCGGCGGCCAGGCGATGCTGTGGCTATCGCTGCCGTTCGGGGCCAGGGGAGTGCTGGGCGCGTTCGGTGCCACCGTGGTGATCGCCATGATGTGGCGGCTGGTCGACCAGGGGCTGCAGCACACCCCGGTCAACTACCTGCGCGACATGTCGGCCACGGTGTTGATCGCGGTCTGGGTGCCGCTGTGCATGAGCTTCGCGGCGCTGTTGGTCTTCCGCGACGACGGTCCGGGCCGGGTGCTGTGCCTACTGTTCCCGGTGGTCTTCTCCGACATCGGCGGGTACGGCGTCGGTGTGCTGTTCGGAAAGCACCCGATGGCGCCGGCGATCAGCCCGAAGAAGTCCTGGGAGGGTTTCGCCGGGTCAATGGTGCTCGGTGTTGCCGCGGCGGTGTTCGCTGTGACGGTGTTCCTCGGCCGGCCATGGTGGGTAGGGCTGCCGCTGGGCCTGCTGTTGGTGATCACCGGAGTCTTCGGCGACCTCATCGAATCCCAGGTCAAACGCGATCTGGGCATCAAGGACATGGGCCGACTGCTGCCCGGCCACGGTGGGATCATGGACCGGCTCGACGCGCTGCTGCCGTCGGCCGTGGTGACCTGGATCGTGCTGACCGTTCTGCCGTGAGGCGCAGGCATACTGGAACGGATCATGACGCAACAACTGGTGTTCACCGCACCGCGGCGGGCACTGCCGCCGCGGCATCTGGCCGACCTTGATTCGGCCGGCCGTACCGCCGCCGTCGCCGAACTGGGTCTGCCGGCGTTCCGTGCCAACCAGCTCGCCCACCAGTACTACGGCAGGCTGATCGCCGACCCGCAGCAGATGACCGACCTGCCGGCCGCGGTGCGCTCCACGGTGGCCGACGCGCTGTTCCCCACCCTGTTGACCGCGGTGAGCGAGATCGAATGCGACGCCGGCGAGACCCGCAAGACGCTGTGGCGGGCCGGCGATCACACCAAATTCGAGTCGGTGCTGATGCGCTACCCGCGCCGCAACACGGTGTGCATCTCCTCGCAGGCCGGCTGCGGAATGGCCTGCCCGTTCTGCGCGACCGGCCAGGCCGGGCTCACCCGCAACCTGTCCACCGCCGAGATCCTCGAGCAGGTGCGGGCCGCCGCGGTGGCGTTGCGACACCGCGGCGGCGCTCGACCCGCCGGGGACCGGCTGTCCAACATCGTGTTCATGGGTATGGGGGAGCCGCTGGCCAACTATGCCCGGGTGGTGGCCGCCGTCCGCCGGATCATCGAACCGCCCCCCAATGGGTTCGGCATCTCGGCGCGATCGGTGACGGTGTCGACGGTCGGGCTGGCCCCGGCGATCCGCAAGCTCGCCGACGAGGGGCTGGGGGTGACACTGGCGCTGTCGCTGCACACCCCCGATGACGAGCTGCGGGACACCCTGGTCCCGGTCAACAACCGCTGGAAGGTAGCCGAGGCGCTCGATGCCGCCCGCTACTACGCCGATGTGACCGGCCGGCGGGTGTCGGTGGAATACGCATTGATCCGCGACGTCAACGACCAGCCCTGGCGGGCCGAGCTGCTGGGCCGCAAGCTGCACAAGGCGCTGGGGCAATTGGTGCACGTCAACCTGATTCCGCTCAATCCGACGCCGGGCAGCGACTGGGACGCCAGCCCCAAACCGGTGGAACGGGAGTTCGTCCGGCGCGTGCGGGCCCAGGGCGTGGAGTGCACCGTGCGCGACACCCGCGGCCGCGAGATCGCGGCCGCCTGCGGTCAATTGGCGGCGGACAGCGACTGAGCGCCCCGCGAGATCGCACTCACGCCGGGACAGCGCCGGGCGTTCGGGGTCTTCTAGCGCAGCCAGCCGCGCTTGCGGCCGATGATGTCGCGCAGCACGACGAACAGCGTCAGCGCGGCGAACCCGAGCACGAAGTAGTCCTCGACGTGGCCGATGTGGTTGCCGCGCAGCATCAGCAGCAGGAATCCGACGATGCCGAGGCCGACGATGTGCCAGGTGCGGTAGTTGATCGCGCTCCAGCCCCAGGCCGCGGACGGCACGTCGGCGGTGTCAACACCATGGCGCTCCAGTTCGGTACCGGCCACTTCGACTCCTCTGTTGTTCACCTGAGCGACTGCGCAACATTCTGGCATACCGCCGCACCGTGACGGCGACCCGTGCTAGCCGATCTCGAATGTCCGGTAGGCGGCTCGGCCGACGATCTCGGCCAAGTCTTCGGGGGTCCACTGCTGTTCGGCGTCGAGCAACATGCGGGCGGCGGCTTCGCAGATGGCCAGAAACACTTCGGTGAGCGCCGCCAGCGTGCGGTCGGGCTGGGCCCGCTGCTGCAGCAGCGGGCGCATCACGGTGGCGACCCGCTCGGTGAGGCGGGCCCGGCCCGAGACGACGGCGGCGGCCAGCACCGGATCCTGGTCGGCGGTGAAGATGATCCGCCACGACGCCGGACGCTCGCGCACGGTGGACAGGAACGCGCAGAATCCCGCGACGAAGCGGTCCTCGACACTGCTGGCCTGTTGCGGCGGCAACGCGGCGAGCAGACCGGTGAGCATCAGCTCGGTCTCCCGGTCGAGCAGCGCGGCGAGCACCTCGCCCCGGCCGTCGTAACAGGCGTACACCACCGGCCGGGTGACCCCGATCCGCTCGGCGATGGCCGCCATGGTCACCCCGGCGATGCCGTGCTCGGCGGCGATCTGCAGGGCCGCGTCGAGCACCTGCGGGCGACGTCGTTCGGGACCGAGATGCTCCGCGCGGGACCGGGTGGGGGCTGGTTCCGGCACCGGATCAGCGTAGTTGGATGTCGGCGACGATCAGCACCGGCCAGGCGACGATCTCGCCGAGAACCGAGAACACCTTGTCGGCGCCGCGGACCTCGGCCAGATGGTGGTAATGACTACCGGCCCAGAACAATCCGATCACCAGGTAGGCGCCGAGCAGCACCGAACCCACGGCGGCCAGATAGAGCAGCTGGCGGATGCTCAGCCGGCGCTCCAACAGCTGCTGCAATCCGTCCAGCCTCACCGGATGCTGCCCAGGATCGGCTGGGATTCGGTGAGCGGCTCGTCGCTGGGGGCCCGGCCTTCGCCGAAGACCCGGTTCGCCTGCTTCGCCCGGAATTCGAGATGGGCCTGCGCGGGCGCGGCGTAGCCGAAGCGCTGCTGGGCCTCGCGCGGGGTCGTGGTGACCGGGTTGACCGGCGGGATCGAACGCAGCACCCGGGTGCCGATCGGCAGGGTCATCGGTGAGATCAGCCGCAGCAGCATCAACTGCACGCGCGGGCTCAGGCTCAGCAGGGTGAACGCGGCACCCAGCGGCGGCACGATCAGCGCGTCGAGCACGCGGGAGGTTCCCACACCGCCCAGCTTGCGCATCCAGCGCGGCATGGTCGCCAGGGTGCCCCGGCGCAGGAACGCCGTGACGAGAAGCGTGGCGGGCCACAGCACCCGCGGCAGCGATGGCGGCAGGATGACCTCGGCGTGCAGCAGATGGGCCATCGCACGCCGGGCGATGTCGGAGTTGACCAACTGCGGACGCATCTGCTCGAAGTACTCGCGGATGCCCTCCCGGGTGCGCGGCACGTCGGCCGGGTCGAGGGTCTGCAACTCGGCCGCCTTGGCGCAGTCGGCCCAGTAGGCCGATTCCTCGTCGGCCGACAGCCGACCGGGCCCGTACTTCTCGTAGGCGTAGAGGATCGAGTGCCAGGCCGTGAGGTGGATCCACATCTGGGCGGCGGGGTCGTTGGCGTCGTAGTTCGCACCGGTGACCGGGTCGACGCCGATGGCCTTGGAGTGGATCCGCACCAACATGTCGGCGGCCTCGGCGGTGGTGCGGCTTTCCCCGAACGCCACCATCGCGAAGTAGCGCAGGGTGCGGTCGTAACGGGTCCGCGGCCGGTCGTAGATCGCCTGGGTGGCATCGACGGAGGCGACCAGCCCGGGGTCGAGTTCCTCGATGACCACCGCGCGCTGGAAGCCGATCGACAGCGAGGTCGGGTAGCTCCACACCTTCCAGGTCACCGAGTCCGGGCCGAAGAACCCGTAGTCCTCGGCGGGCTCGGCATCGGGCAGGGACAGCAATTCGCGCAGGGTGCTCAATTCGTCCGCCTCTCAGATTTCCTACAGTGTGTAGGATTCTGCACGGGGTGCAATGGGCCGTCAAGGGCCGGGTTGCGGCACTACCGTGGGCGCCATGGCATCGGATGCCGTCGCAGCACCGCGGAGCTGGGATTTCGCCGTGGCCCCGCCGCACACAGCGCCGGGGGTGACGTCGATGGTCGGCTACCGCGCACTGGAGGTCCCCGACACCGTGCACCGGGGCCTGCCGTCGTCGACCTTGACCTTCATCGTCAGCCTCGACGAGGGCGTGGAAGCCGCCGACACCGCCGAAGCACTGCCGGCGGCCCGGCCGAATCCGGTGATCCTCGGCGGTCTGCATGTGCAGGTCAGTCACGTGCGCCAGCGTCGCGGCCAAGCCGGTGTGCAAGTGGCCCTGCATCCGCTGGCCTCGCGGGCGGTGTTGGGCGTGCCGGCCGCCGAGCTCAGCGTCACCGACTTCGACGCGGTGCCGTTGCTCGGCCGCGATTCGGCGCGGCTGCATGAGCGGGTCGCCGACACCCGGCACTGGCCGGAAGCGTTCTCCCTGATAGTCGACTATCTCGCCGCGGGCCACCGCCGGCGCCACACCGGCGTGCGACCCGAGGTGGCCTATGCCTGGCATCTTCTGGAGCGCAGCCGGGGACGCGCGCCGGTCGCCGCTGTCGCCCGGCAGGTCGGCCTGAGCCAGCGGCATCTGACCACATTGTTCCGCCGCGAGGTGGGCCGCACCCCGAAGACCGTGGCGATGCTGATGCGCTTCGAATACGCCGGCGCCCGGATGGCTGATGCAGCGCGTGGCCACCGGCGCGTCGACCTGGCCGGTATCGCCGGTGACGCCGGCTACGCCGACCAGGCACATCTGACCCGCGAGTTCGTCCGGTTCGCCGGTGTGCCGCCGGGAGTCTGGCTGGCCGAGGAGTTCCAAAACATTCAAGACGGCGGCCACCCCACGCGGTCAGAGTGGTGCCATGACACCTTCGAATCCGACCGTTTGGTTGACCCTGCAGGCGCATGACGCGTCCGCACTCATCGACTACTACGTCGACACCTTCGGCTTCGTCGTCACGGCCCGCCACGGGGTCGAGCACAGCACCGTCAAACACGCCGAACTGCGCTGGCCCCAGGGCTGTGGCGGCATCATGGTGGGCAGCTACCGGCCTGGTAACGACTGGTGCCGTGAACCGGGCACGGCCGGGGGCTATGTCGTCACGAGCGACCCCGACGGTCTCTACGAGCGGATCGTGAGCCGCAACGCCGATGTCGTGCGACCGTTGGCCGGCACCGACTACGGGGCCCGCGAGTTCGTCGTCCGCGACCCGGAGGGCAACCTGTGGAGCTTCGGCGACTACGTGGGCGCACAATAGGTGGGTGAAGACCGGCCGGATCAAAGTTCTGTTGCTGGGCTCGACCGGCTCGATCGGCACCCAGGCGCTGCAGGTCATCGCCGCCAACCCTGATCGCTTCGAGGTGGTCGGGCTGGCCGCCGGCGGCGGCAACCCGGAACTGCTGGCCGCCCAGCGCGCCGAGACCGGGGTCACCAACGTCGCCGTCGCCGACGCGCAGGTCGGCGAGGCGCTCGACGCTCCCTACCGCGGACCCGACGCCGTCACTCGGCTGGTTGACGACACCGAAGCCGACGTGGTGCTCAATGCCCTGGTCGGCGCCCTGGGACTGCGTCCCACCCTGGCCGCGCTGGCGACCGGGGCCAGGCTGGCGCTGGCCAACAAGGAATCGCTGATCGCCGGCGGGCCGCTGGTGTTGCAGGCCGCCGCACCGGGCCAGATCGTGCCGGTGGACTCCGAGCACTCCGCTCTGGCGCAGTGCCTACGAGGCGGCACGCCCGACGAGGTCGCCAAGCTGGTGTTGACCGCCTCCGGCGGGCCGTTCCGGGGCTGGTCGGCCGCCGACCTCGAGCACGTCACCCCCGAACAGGCCGGCGCGCACCCGACCTGGTCGATGGGCCCGATGAACACGCTGAACTCGGCGTCGCTGGTGAACAAGGGGCTCGAGCTCATCGAGACCCACCTGCTGTTCGGCGTGCCCTACCAACGCATCGACGTTGTTGTCCACCCGCAGTCGATCGTGCACTCGATGGTCACCTTCACCGACGGCTCGACGGTCGCCCAGGCCAGCCCGCCGGACATGCGCCTGCCGATCGCGCTGGCCCTGGGCTGGCCCGCCCGGGTGCCCGGCGCGGCCGCGGCCTGCGACTTCACCAGCCCCTCGACCTGGGAGTTCGAGCCGCTGGACAACCAGGTGTTCCCGGCGGTGGACCTGGCCCGGAGCGCCGGTGAGACCGGCGGGTGCATGACCGCGGTCTACAACGCCGCCAACGAAGAGGCCGCCGAGGCGTTCCTCAGCGGCCGGATCGGGTTTCCCGCGATCGTCGGCACCATCGCCGATGTGCTGAACGCCGCAGACCAATGGGCCGCACAACCCGCTACCGTGGACGAGGTACTCGATGCGCAGCGCTGGGCCCGGGAGCGGGCGGCCCGTGCCGTCGAGGCGGTGGCTATGAGAAAGGTCGGAAGCACCCGATGATGTTCGCGGTCGGCATCGCACTGTTTGCGCTGGCCATCCTGGTGTCCGTGGCGCTACACGAATGCGGCCACATGTGGGTGGCGCGGGCCACCGGCATGAAGGTCCGGCGTTACTTCGTCGGCTTCGGCACCACCTTGTGGTCGACCCGGCGCGGCGAGACCGAATACGGCCTCAAGGCGATCCCGGCCGGTGGCTTCTGCGACATCGCCGGCATGACCGCGGTGGAGGAGCTGGCTCCCGACGAGGTCGACCGCGCCATGTACAAGCAGAAGACCTGGAAACGGGTAGCGGTGCTATTCGCCGGGCCCGGCATGAACTTCATCATCGGTCTGGTGCTGGTCTACACCATCGCGGTGATCTGGGGCCTGCCGAACCTGAACGCGCCGACCACCGCGGTGATCGGCGAAACAGCTTGCGTGGCACCGGAAGTCGTCAAGGGTGAACTGGGCGACTGCTCTGGTCCCGGTCCGGCGGCGCTGGCGGGCATCCAGTCCGGCGACGTAGTGGTCAAAGTCGGCGATACGCCCGTGTCGACCTTCGAGGAGATGGCCACCGCCGTACGCAAGCAGCACGGCGTGACGCCGATCGTCGTCGAACGCGACGGCGCTGAGCTGACCAAGTACGTCGACGTGACCCCCACCCAGCGCTGGATCGCCGAGGATCGCGACAGCGCCTCCGTCCCCAGCACCGTCGGCGCCATCGGGGTCGGGGCCGCCCAGTTCGGGCCCACCCAGTACAACCTGGCCACGGCCGTCCCGGCCACGTTCACCTTCAGCGGTGACCTGTCGGTGCTGCTGGGCAAGTCGCTGGCCAACATCCCGTCGAAGGTCGGCGCGTTGATGCACGCCATCGGCCACCCGAACGGCCCGCGCGACCCGGAAACCCCGATCAGCGTGGTCGGAGCCTCCATCATCGGCGGTGACACCGTCGACCACGGGCTATGGGTGGCGTTCTGGTTCTTCCTGGCGCAGCTGAACTTCATCCTGGGCGTGCTCAACCTGGTGCCGCTGCTGCCGTTCGACGGTGGCCATATCGCGATCGCGGTCTATGAAAAACTCCGTAACATCATCCGGTCGGCCCGCGGCAAGGTCGCTGCCGCGCCGGTGAACTATCTCAAGCTGATGCCGGCCACCTACGTAGTCTTGGTCGTGGTGGTCGGCTACATGCTGCTCACCGTGACCGCCGACTTGGTCAATCCGATCAGGCTGTTTTGACAGGAGAGCCCTCATGAGCGTCGGCCTAGGTATGCCGGCGGTACCGGCGCCCACCTTGGCGCCGCGTCGCAAGACACGCCAGCTGATGGTCGGCGGTGTCGGGGTCGGCAGCGACCATCCGATATCGGTGCAGTCGATGTGCACCACCAAGACCCACGACATCGACGCGACGCTGCAACAGATCGCCGCGCTGACCACGGCGGGTTGCGACATCGTGCGGGTGGCCTGTCCACGCCAGGAAGACGCCGACGCGCTGTCGACCATCGCCAAGAAGAGCAAGCTGCCGGTGATCGCCGACATCCACTTCCAGCCGAAGTACATCTTCGCCGCGATCGATGCCGGATGTGCCGCGGTGCGGGTGAACCCGGGCAACATCAAAGAGTTCGACGGCCGGGTCGCCGACGTCGCCAAGGCGGCCGGCGCCGCCGGCGTGCCGATCCGGATCGGCGTCAACGCCGGCTCGCTGGACCGGCGTTTCCTGGCCAAGTACGGCAAAGCCACCCCGGAGGCCCTGGTGGAGTCGGCGCTGTGGGAGGCGTCGCTGTTCGAGGAACACGGCTTCGGCGACATCAAGATCAGCGTCAAGCACAACGACCCGGTCGTGATGGTGGCCGCCTACGAGCAACTGGCAGAGCGGTGTGATTACCCGCTGCACCTGGGCGTCACCGAGGCCGGCCCGGAGTTCCAGGGCACCATCAAGTCCGCCGTGGCGTTCGGTGCGTTGCTGTCGCGCGGCATCGGCGACACCATCCGGGTGTCACTGTCGGCGCCGCCGGTGGAAGAGGTCAAGGTCGGCAACCAGATCCTGGAGTCGCTCAACCTGCGGCCGCGGGGCCTGGAGATCGTCTCGTGTCCGTCGTGCGGGCGGGCGCAGGTCGACGTCTACAAGCTGGCCAACGAAGTCACCGCCGGGCTGGAGGGGCTCGACATCCCGCTGCGGGTCGCGGTGATGGGGTGCGTGGTCAACGGACCCGGTGAGGCCCGCGAGGCGGATCTGGGCGTGGCGTCCGGCAACGGCAAGGGCCAGATCTTCGTCAAGGGTCAGGTGATCAAGACCGTTCCCGAGGCGCAGATCGTCGAGACCCTGATCGAGGAGGCGCTGCGACTCGCGGCCGAGATGGGCGAGGCATCTCCCGGCGGTGCGCCCACCGTCGCCGTAAGCTGAACGCAGCCGATCCGCTGACCGCGCGGGGCGGTTGAGTTCGCAAGAAAGAGTCACCATGTCGGCTCCGCCGGATTTTCGTCTCGATCAGCGACGCGTGTCCGTCGTGCGCGATGCCGCTGCGGTCTGGCGAGTGCTCGACGCGGATCCGGTCGGCTCCTGCATGGTGGCCGCGCGGGTCGCCGAGCACGGTGTCGATCCCCGCTCGATCGGCGGTGAGCTGTGGACGCGCGGCGGTGTGGACGAATCTCTGTGCTACGCCGGGGCGAATGTGATCCCGCTGCGCGGGGCGCCTGCTGACCTGACCGCTTTCGCCGACAAGGCGGTGAGCGCGATCCGCCGCTGTTCGTCGCTGGTTGGCCGGGCCCAATACGTGCTGCCGATGTGGCAGCGCCTGGCCGATGTCTGGGGTCCCGCCCGCGACGTACGCGAGAGCCAGCCGTTGATGGCGCTGTACAACATGCCCGCTTGCCCGATCGATCCGGAGGTGCGTCAGGTGCGCCCGGACGAGCTCGATGCCTATCTGGTGGCGGCCGTCGATATGTTCATCGGCGAGGTCGGGGTGGATCCGCGGAACGGCGACGGTGGCCGTGCCTACCGCCGGCGGGTGGCCAACCTGATCGCGGCGGGCCGGGCCTGGGCGCGCTTCGAACGTGGCGAGGTGGTGTTCAAGGCGGAGGTGGGTTCGCAGTCGCCGACGGTGGGGCAGATCCAGGGCGTCTGGGTGCATCCGGAACGACGGGGTCACGGGCTGGGCTCCAGTGGCACCGCGATGCTGGCCGCGGTGATCGTCGGCACCGGGCGCATCGCGAGCCTTTACGTCAACGATTTCAATGCGGTGGCCCGGGCGGCCTACGAACGGGTGGGCTTCACCCAGGCCGGCACCTTCGCGACCGTGCTGCTGGACTGAGCTCTACTCGCGTTCGCGCCGAGACTGCTGTTGGCGCGGAAAAGTTCGAGTAGGGAGCACGGTAACTACAGTCTCGGTGCGCCTCCGCGCGTAGCCCGTGTCCATTTCGTAACATCAGCATCAATGGCAACAAAAACAACATCCGTATCAGCCGTGCTGTTGATCGTGTGCGCTTTGGCGGCCTGCACCCCCCGCCCCGACGGGCCGGCCCCCACCGCCGAACGCTTCTTCGCCGCACTGGCCACCGGCGACACCGCGACCGCCGCCGAACTCAGCGACGACCCGTCCACCGCGCGCAGCGCGCTCAACGCCGCCTGGGCCGGACTACAGGCCGAACACCTCGACGCGCAGGTGCTGGGCGCGCGCTATAACGACGACACCGGCAGCGTGTCTTACCGCTACACCTGGCAACTGCCGAAGAACCGGACCTGGTCCTACGACGGCCAGCTCAAGATGGTGCGCAACGAGGGCCACTGGGCGGTCCGCTGGACGGCCACCGGCCTGCACCCCCGGCTGGGGGAGCACCAGACCTTCGCGCTGCGGGCCGACCCGCCACGGCGTGCCTCGGTCAATGAGGCCGGCGGTACCGATGTGCTGGTCCCCGGCTACGTCTACCACTACGAACTGGACGCCGGCCGGGCCGGGCAGAACCTGATGCACACCGCGCGCGCGGTGGTCGAGGCGCTGCGACCGTTCGACGACACCCTGGGCGACCCGCAGTGGCTCGCCGAACGGGCCAGCTCCTCGGTCACGCCCCTGGATCTGATCACGCTTCGCAAGAGCGATCACGACCGCATCGGAGCCGCCATCGCCCACCTTCCAGGGGTGGTTGTCACCCCGCGAGCCGATCTGCTGCCCACCGACGACCGCTTCGCGCCGGTGCTCGTCGGCGAGGTCAAGAAAGCCGTCTTCGCTCAACTGGAGGGCGAGGCGGGCTGGCGCGTGGTCAGCGTCAACCAGAACGGTGTCGACGTCGCGGTGCTGCACGAGGTGGACCCGTCACCGGCGCCGTCGTTGACGATCAGCCTGGACCGGTCGGTGCAGCGCGCCGCCCAGAACGCGGTCAACACCCGCGGTGACAAGGCGATGATGGTGGTGATCAAGCCGTCGACCGGCGAGCTGCTCGCGGTCGCGCAGAACGCCGCCGCCGATGTCGACGGGCTGGTCGCGACCACCGGCCTGTATCCCCCCGGTTCGACGTTCAAGATGGTCACCGCCGGCGCGGCCATCGAACGGGACATGGCCTCACCGAATTCGGTGGTGGGCTGTCCCGGTGAACTCGACATCGGCCAGCGAACCATTCCCAACTACGGCGGGTTCGATCTCGGCCTGGTGTCGATGTCGCGCGCCTTCGCCAACTCGTGCAACACCACGTTCGCCGAGCTGGCCAGCCGGATGCCCCCGCGGGCGCTGTCGCAGGCGGCCAGCCGCTACGGGATCGGGGTGGACTACCTGGTGGACGGCATCACCACCGTGACCGGTTCGGTGCCGCCGACGGTGGATCTGGCCGAACGCACTGAGGACGGATTCGGCCAGGGCAAGGTGCTGGCCAGCCCGTTCGGCGTCGCCCTGGCTGCGGCGACGGTGGCCGCGGGCAAGACCCCGGTACCCCGCTTGATCGAAGGCCGGCCCACCGCGGTCAACGGACCGAAGGTCCCCCCGGTGAGCCAGGAGATGCTCGACGGTCTGCGCCAGATGATGCGCCTGGTGGTCACCGACGGCACGGCGCGCGACATCGCCGGCTGCGGGCCGGTGTTCGGCAAGACCGGTGAGGCCGAGTTCACCGGCGGATCGCATTCCTGGTTCGCCGGCTACCGGGGCGACATGGCGTTCGCCGCGCTCATCGTCGGCGGTGGCAGCTCGCAGTACGCGGTCCGGATGACCAAGGTGATGTTCGACTCGCTTCCGGACAACTTCCTGCTCTGACGCACGGGTTTGCCGGCAGCGGTAAGTTGAGATGCCATGACGGGCATTGATGACGACGTGGCCGCGGTGCTGCGCATCTCGGATGCGGACCGTAACGGGACGCTGCGCCGCCTGCACAATGCCGTCTCCCTCGGATTGATCGACATCGGCGAATTCGAGGAGCGGGCGGCGCAGGTCTCGCAGGCCCGGATGCGCTCGGAACTCGACACGCTGATCGGTGACCTGCCCGGCCCGCGTGCCATCGTCACCTCGGCGGCCGACCGGGTCGAACTGCGCGGCTGGGCCGGCTCGCTCAAGCGGCATGGCGAATGGATCGTGCCGACCCGGCTGGCGTTGGTGCGCCGCCTGGGGTCGGTCGACCTCGACCTCACCAAGGCTCGCTTCGCGGGGCCGGTGGTCGTCATCGAACTCGATATGCGATTCGGCTCCGTCGACATCAGGTTGCCCGACGGCGCGAGCGCCTCGATCGACGACGTCGAAGTCTATTGCGGCAGCGCCAAAGACCACCGCAGGGACGCTCCCGCCGAAGGCACACCGCATGTGGTGCTGGCCGGACGCGTGGTGTGCGGGTCGGTCGGCATCAGGGGCCCGCGGAGGACCTGGCTCAGCCGGCACCGGATGCGCCGCTAGCGCCCGAACAGCGCCGTCCCCGCCCGCAGCAGCCGGTCCCACCCGCGGGGGCGCCCGAGCAGCTTGAGGGCCAGCGGGGTGGCATCGAAATAGGAGACCCGCTGCGCGATCAGGCCATCGGCGAAGGTGAACCGGTCGACCGCGTCCCAGGCGATCGGTTTGCCGCCGTAGGTTCCACTCAAGGTGAATTCGATGAACACCCGGTCGGCGCCGTGCCCGACATGGTGAACGTCGGCGTGCAGGTCGGGGACCAGGGCGAATAGCCGCTGGAACGCCGACAGGCAGGCCTGCTTTCCGCGCAGGGTGCCCATCAGCGGCTGGACCAGCTCGATGTCCTCGCTCCACAGTGCTTCGTGTTTGGCCAGGTCCGGAGTGCGCCACGTATCGGCGAACCGTTCGGCGAACTCCGCGGCGAACTGCGCGTCGACGCTGTCGGGGGCCATGACGCGAATTTACTCCGAGCCCGTCCTTTTAGCGGGGGCCGTTAAGCTGGCGTGATGCCCGTTCGTGCCCCGCTTTCCCCCGGTGTGGTGTCCCCGACGCTGCCGGTGCCCCGCTCGATCCCGCGCCCGGAATACGTCGGCCGGTCCACCGCCGCCGAGGGCAGTGAGCCCTGGGTGCAGACCCCCGAGGTGATCGAGAAGATGCGGGTCGCGGGCCGGATCGCGGCGGGCGCCCTGGCCGAAGCGGGCAAGGCCGTGGCACCCGGGGTGACCACCGACGCCCTCGACCGCATCGCCCACGACTACATGGTCGACCACGGCGCCTATCCTTCGACGTTGGGCTACAAGGGCTTCCCCAAGTCGTGTTGCACGTCGCTCAACGAGGTCATCTGCCACGGTATCCCCGACTCGACCGTGATCGCCGACGGTGACATCGTCAACATCGATGTCACCGCCTACATCGACGGTGTCCACGGCGACACCAACGGCACGTTTCTGGCCGGAGACGTTTCCGAGGAGCACCGCCTGCTCGTCGAGCGCACCCGGGAGGCGACGATGCGTGCCATCAAGGCGGTCAAGCCGGGCCGTGCGCTCTCGGTGATCGGCCGGGTCATCGAGGCGTATGCGAACCGATTCGGCTACAACGTGGTCCGTGACTTCACCGGACACGGCATCGGCACGACGTTCCACAACGGGCTGGTGGTCCTGCACTACGACCAGCCCGAGGTCGACACCGTCATTGAGCCGGGGATGACGTTCACCATCGAGCCGATGATCAACCTCGGAGGCCTGGATTACGAGATCTGGGACGACGACTGGACGGTGGTCACCAGCGACGGGCAGTGGACCGCTCAGTTCGAGCACACCCTGGTGGTCACCGACGACGGCGCCGAGATCCTCACACTGGTGTGATTCAGCGCTGCTGGCTGTTGAGCTGCTGAGGGCCTGTGAAAACCGCCCCATGCGGCCCCGCTGGCTGTAGCGTGGCGGAGATGCCTGGCACGATGATGACCATCGACGGGTTCCCGATCCCGGTCGATATCGCCGGCCCGCATAACGGGCCCGTCGTCGTCGTGCTCGCAGCCGCGCAGCACCCGCTCACCGCCTATGACGCGGTCTGTCAGCGGCTGCACACCGCGTCGTTGCGCACCATCGTGATCGGCGCCGACGCGCGGCTGACACCCAAGTCCGTGGTCGGAATACTGGATTCGCTGGGAGTCCAGTGCGGCGTGCTGGTGGGAGATCGGACCGGCGGTGACAACGCCTGGGAGTTGGCGGCGACGCGCCCGGACCGGTTCACCGGCCTGGTGGTGCTCGATCGGGGACATCCGCGAGCCCCCGATCTGGGCGGGGCGATCCGCGACGAGCGCTGCCCACCGGTGGAGATCAACACGACCGTTCTGGTCAGCTCCCGAGCCTCGGCCTCAGTGGCCAACGCCAGCCAGCGGTTCGTCTACGGCGAACACCGTCTGGTGATGCTTCCGGGGCGCCGCAGCGCCCACGAGTTCACTGCGCAACTTGCGATGGAGATCGTATTGCGGGCCAGTACCTGGTAAGGGTCGGCCAAGAGAGTATTTTCGGCATAGCCGGGCATCATCGGGGGCTCGGGCTTCAAAAAAATCGAATAAGCATCTTTGGGGGTTCAAGTGAGGTCGTGGGGACAGTCGATACCGGCACTGCTGCGTGAACGCGCTGAGCAATGGCCGGACCGAACGGCGTTCACCTTTATCGATTACGAGGTCGACCAGGCCGGGTACTCCGAGACTCTGACCTGGTCGCAGCTGCTGCAGCGCACCGAGGCTATCGCCGTCGAGGTGGCCGCGGTCGCCTCGCCGGGCGACCGGGTCGCGCTGCTGGCGCCGCAGGGCCTGGAGTACGTCGTCGGGTTCTTCGGGGTGATGGAAGCCGGCTGCATCGCGGTGCCGTTGCCGGTGCCGGCGTTCGGCAGCCACGACGAGCGGGTCACCGGGGCGCTCAAGGATTGCGCACCGGCCGCGGTGCTCACCACGTCAGCGGTGGTCGGGGATATCCAGAACTGCGTCGGCGCGATCGGAGGCGGTTCGCCGGCGGTCATCGAGATGGACCTGCTCGACCTCGACTCGCCCACCGGATGGAGCGGCGCCGGGGCGCTCACCACCAAGACCGCGCTGCTGCAGTACACCTCCGGCTCCACCGGCTCGCCGCGGGGCGTCGTGGTCTCGCACCGGAACATCTTCGCCAACATCGAGCAGGTGATGGCGGACTATTTCATCGACGACGGGGGAGCACCCCCGCCCGACACCACGCTGGTGTCCTGGCTGCCGTTCTACCATGACATGGGCCTGCTGCTCGGCATCATGGGTGCGGTCTTGATGGGCTGCCGCACTGTGCTCATGAGCCCGATCGCCTTCCTGCAGAAGCCGGCGCGCTGGATTCAGCAGCTGGCCATCAACCCCTGCTCGTTCACCGCCGGGCCGAACTTCGCGTTCGAACTCGCCGCGCGCCGGACCACCGACGAGGACATGGCCGGGCTCGACCTGGGCGGCGTGCACACCATCCTCAGCGGCAGCGAACGCATCCATGCCGCGACGATCCGCCGCTTCAACGAGCGGTTCGCCCGCTCCAATCTGCCCCCCAACGCGCTCGCGCCGTCGTACGGGCTGGCCGAAGCGATGGTCTACGCCGGGTCGGCGCCTCGCGCCAAGCGCCCGGTGACCTTCCGGCTCGACTACGAGAAGCTGGTAGCCGGTGTCGCAGAGGCCGGCCCGGCCGGCGCCGAGCTGGTCAGCATCGGCCCACCGCGCGCCTGCACGATGCGCATCGTCGACCCCGAGACGCGCACCGAGAACCTGCCCGGCCAGGTCGGAGAGATCTGGCTGCACGGCGGAAATGTCTCCAGCGGCTACTGGCACAACCCGGAGGCGACCGAACGCACCTTCGGCGGGCGGATCGAAAATCCATCCCCGGGCACGCCGGCGCAGCCGTGGTTGCGCACCGGCGACCTGGGCGTCATTCACGAAGGCGAGCTGCTGGTCGTCGGCCGCATCAAGGACATGTTGATCGTCGACGGCCGAAACCACTACCCCGACGACATCGAGGCGACGGTGCAGGAGCTCACCGGGGGCCGCGTCGCTGCCATACCGGTCACCGGGGAGGGCCGCGAGCAGCTGGCCGTCATCGCCGAGCTCAAGAGCCGCGGCACTCCAGAGGAGGAAACGCAGCGCCTGGCGGATCTGAAACGCGATGTGGCAGCCGCGGTTTCGCGATCCCACGGGGTACGGGTGGCCGATCTGGTGTTTGTCGCCCCCGGCTCGCTTCCGATCACCACCAGCGGAAAGATCCGTCGATCGACGTGTGCCGACTGCTACCGGTCGCAGCAATTCAGTCGGCTGGAGCCGATCGGCTGACGGCGGGCGGGTAGCCTGACAGCACTCAATGTCGGGGGGACCGTCGTCGGTGAAGGAGCGCAATGACCCGGCCCGCGATGCTGTCCCAGGTCGAACTCCAACAACTGGTCGGGTGCGGCGAGATCGACACCGTGGTCGTGGCGCTCACCGACATGCAGGGCCGGCTGGTCGGTAAGCGGGTCGCGGCGCAGCATTTCCTCGACGAGGTCGCCGGCCACGGCGTGGAGTGCTGTAGCTACCTGCTGGCGGTCGACGTCGAGATGAATACCGTTCCGGGCTATCCCATCGCCGACTGGGGTACCGGCTATGGCGACCTGGTGCTCAAACCCGACTTCGCCACGCTGCGGCGCATCCCGTGGTTGCCCGGCACCGCCCACGTGCTGGCCGACGCCTACTGGCCGGGCGGTGACCCGGTGGTGGTGGCGCCTCGCCAGATCCTGGCCGCTCAGGTCGCGCGGCTGGCTGAGCGCGGGCTGGTCGCTTACGCCGCAACAGAACTGGAGTTCCTGGTCTTCGACGACAGCTATCGGCAGGCGTGGGCCGGCGGTTACCGCGGCCTGACGCCCGGCACGGACTACAACGCCGACTACGGGCTGGTCGCCGGTACCCGGCTGGAACCGCTGCTGCGCGACATTCGCTTGGGGATGGCCGGCGCGGGAATGCGCTGCGAGGGCGTCAAGGGGGAGTGCCACACCGGTCAACAGGAGATCACCTTCCGCTATGAGGAGGCGCTGGTCGCCTGTGACAACCACAGCGTCTACAAGAGCGGCGCCAAGGAGATCGCCGACCAACACGGCAAGAGCCTGACGTTCATGGCGAAGTTCGACGAACGCGAAGGCAACAGCTGCCATGTGCACCTGTCGCTGCGCAGCAGCGAAGGCGCCGCGGTGTTCGCCGATCCGGCCGCACCGCACGGCATGTCGGAGTTGTTCCGCAGTTTCCTGGCCGGCGTATTGGCCACCTTGTCAGAGCTGACGCTGTGCTACGCGCCGAACATCAACTCCTACAAGCGATTCGTCGGCGGCAGTTTCGCTCCCACGGTGATCGGCTGGGGCCTGGACAATCGCACCTGCGCTCTGCGGGTCCTCGGCCGCGGCGACTCGCTGCGGGTGGAGTGCCGGGTGCCCGGCGGCGACGTCAACCCCTACCTGGCGGTGGCGGCCCTGATCGCGGCCGGCCTGCACGGTATCGACAACGATCTCGAATTGCCTGACCCGGTCGACGGTGACGCCTACCGCACCGGGTTGCCGCACCTCCCGTCCACGCTTGCCGAGGCGGCCGAGGCTTTCGCCGAGTCTGCGGTGGCGCGCAAGGCTTTCGGCGACGATGTCGTCGCGCATTACCTGCACGGCGCGCGGGTGGAGTGCGACGCGTTCAACACCGCGGTGACCGACTGGGAAAGGGTTCGGGGCTTTGAACGGTTCTGAACCCGCCGGTTCAGCGAGCCGTCCGGTGGTCGGCCTGACCACCTACCTCGACCGGGCGCGGTTCGGGGTCTGGGATGTGCGCGCGGGGCTGCTGCCCGCCGACTACCTCGAGGGCGTCACCGCCGCCGGCGGGATCGCGGTGCTGCTGCCGCCGCAGCCGGTGACCGGCGAGATCGCCGCGCGCGTGCTCGACGGCGTTTCCGGTCTGGTGATCACCGGCGGCAGAGACCTCGACCCCTCCGGCTACGGCCAGGCCGCGCACACCGAGACCGATCGGCCGGACCCGACGCGGGACGCCTGGGAGTCCGCACTGCTGGCCGAGGCGCTGCGGCGCAAGTTGCCGGTGCTGGGCATCTGCCGCGGCGCCCAGGTGCTCAATGTCGCGCTCGGCGGGACGCTGCACCAGCACCTGCCCGACGTGCTCGGCAACGCCGGTCACCGGGCCGGCAACGGCGTATACACCCCGATGCCGGTGCGCACCATTGCCGGTACCCGGCTGGCCGAGCTGGTCGGCGAGACCTGCCAGGTGCAGTGCTACCACCACCAGGCGATCGCCGAGCTGGGTGACAAGCTGGTGGTCAGCGCCCTCGATGACGACGGTGTCATCGAGGCGATCGAGCTTCCCGGGGAGGATTTCGTGGTCGCGGTCCAGTGGCATCCGGAGGCCTCGTTGGACGACCTGCGCTTGTTCACCGCGATCGTGGACGCGGCGCAGAACTATGCGGCGGCGCGGGCGGGCCGATGACCCACGAGCTGGTCAACCCGGCCACCGGGGCGGTGTTCGCCGCCGTCGAACATGTCGATGCCGCCGCCGTCGACGACGCGGTAGGCCGGGCGCAGGCAGCGCAGAAGCGATGGGCGCGGTTGGCGCCGGCCGAGCGAGCGGCGGCGCTGCGGGCGTTCGCCGCGGTCGTCGACGCCCACGTCGACGAACTGGCCGCGCTGGAGGTGACCAACTCTGGACATCCGGTGTCGGCCGCCGAATGGGAGGCCGGGCATGTCCGCGACGTGCTGCAGTTCTACGCGGCCAGCCCGGAACGTCTGGCGGGTCAACAGATACCGGTGGCCGGCGGGCTGGATGTGACCTTCCACGAGCCGCTCGGCGTCGTCGGGATCATCACCCCGTGGAACTTCCCGATGCCGATCGCCGCGTGGGGCTTCGCGCCGGCGCTGGCCGCCGGGAACGCGGTGTTGATCAAGCCCGCCGAGTGGACGCCGCTGACCACCATCCGGCTGGGCGAGTTGGCCGTCGAATCAGGTTTGGAGCCAGGCCTTCTGCAGGTGCTGCCCGGCCCTGGTGCGGTGGTGGGGGAGCGGATGGTCACCCATCCGGAGGTGGCCAAGATTGTGTTCACCGGTTCCACCGTCACGGGCACCCGGGTGCTGACCGCCGCGGCGGCCGGCGTCAAGCGGGTCACGCTGGAGCTCGGGGGCAAGAGCGCCAACATCGTGTTTGACGACTGTGATCTGGAGCGTGCGGCGGCGACGGCGCCCTACGGCGTGTTCGACAATGCCGGGCAGGACTGCTGCGCCCGCAGCCGGATTCTGGTGCAGCGCAGCGTCTACGACCGGTTTATGGAGTTGCTCGAGCCCGCGGTGTCCGGTGTCGTGGTAGGTGACCCGGCCTCTCGCGACACCGAGATGGGCCCGCTGGTGTCGCAGCCACACTGGGACAAGGTGGCCTCGTACGTGCCCGATGACGCGCCGGTCGCCTTCCGCGGCCGGGCACCGGAGGGCCCCGGATTCTGGTTCCCGCCGACAGTGTTGACCCCGGCGGTCACCGACCGCTGCGTCACCGAGGAGATCTTCGGCCCGGTGGTGACGGTGTTGCCGTTCGAGGATGAAGCCGACGCCGTGGCGCTGGCCAATGACACGGTCTACGGGCTGTCGGGTTCGATCTGGACCGATGACCTGTCGAGGGCGCTTCGGGTGTCGCGGGCGGTGGAAGCCGGGAATCTGTCGGTGAATTCGCATTCCTCGGTGCGCTTCAACACCCCGTTCGGGGGCTTCAAACAATCCGGTCTGGGCCGCGAGTTGGGGCCGGATGCCCCGCTGGCCTTCACCGACACCAAGAACGTATTCATCGCAGTGAAGGAGATGGAGTGACCGATCTGACCCAGCGCCTGGCCGGGCGGGTTGCCGTGGTGACCGGAGCCGGCGGCGGCATCGGACTGGCGGCCGCCCGGCGGATGCGCTCCGAGGGCGCCCGCGTCGTGGTCGGAGACCTCGACCAGTCTGCCGGTGCCGCGGTGGCCGACGAGTTGGACGGTCTGTTCGTGCCGGTCGACGTCTCCGACCAGGAGCAGGTCGACGCGCTGTTCGACACCGCCGCAGCGACGTTCGGGGCGGTCGACATCGCCTTCAACAACGCCGGCATCTCACCTCCCGACGACGACCTGATCGAGAACACCGAGTTGCCGGCCTGGCAACGGGTTCAGGATGTCAACCTGAAATCGGTGTACCTGTGTTGCCGGGCGGCACTGCGGCACATGACGCCGGCCGGGCGCGGCTCGATCATCAACACCGCGTCGTTCGTGGCGGTGATGGGGTCGGCGACATCGCAGATCTCCTACACCGCCTCCAAGGGCGGCGTGCTGGCCATGTCGCGGGAGCTCGGGGTGCAGTACGCCCGGCAGGGGATCCGGGTCAACGCGCTGTGCCCCGGGCCGGTCAACACCCCACTGCTGCAAGAGCTGTTCGCCGCCGACCCGGAGCGCGCGGCGCGCCGGCTGGTGCACGTGCCGCTGGGCCGGTTCGCCGAACCGGAGGAGATCGCGGCCGCGGTCGCGTTCCTGGCCAGCGACGACGCCTCGTTCATCACCGGCTCGACGTTCCTGGTGGACGGCGGGATCAGCTCCGCGTACGTGACGCCGCTGTAGGTATTCGGTTAGGGCCGGCTACGGCCCGTCGCCGTCGTCGTCTCCGGAATCCTTGTCCTGCAAGAGTTTTTCGGGGTGGTGGTAGTGGTTGGTGCGGGGTTGACCGTGGTCGAGGTGGGGTGGGGGCAGGGTTTCGGTGGTGCCGTTGTGGGTTTTGCGGGTTTTCCAGCCGTGTGAGGTGATGAGTTGGTGGTGGGGGCCGCAGCGCAGGCTCAGCCCGTGGATGTCGGTGCGCCCGGTTTTGGCGTAGTCGGTGTCGTGGTGGACTTCGCAGTAGTAGCCGCCGATGGGGCAGCCCGGGTGGCTACAACCCCGTTCTTTGGCATACAGCACGATGCGCTGCCCGGGTGAGGCCAGGCGTTTGGTGTGGAACAACGCGAGTTCTGTGGCGCCGTCATAGATGCGTAGGTAGTGATGAGCGTGGGAGGCCATCGCGATGACGTCGCGTATCGGCAGCCACGTGCCGCCGCCGGTGTGGGCTTTACCGGTACCGGCTTCTAGCTCGGTCAGGGTGGTCGAGACGATGATGGTGGCCGGTAGCCCGTGGTGTTGGCCGAGGTCTCCGGAGGAGAGCAGGGCACGTGCCATGGCGGTCAGGGCGTCGTGGTTGCGTTGTGGTGCGCTGCGGGCATCGGCGTCGATCTGGGCCTGGGTCGGCGTGGCGGCTACGCAGGGGGTGGGGTCGTCGGGGTTGCACATGCCCGGGGCGGCCCAGCGGGCCAGCACGGCATCGAGGGTGGCGCGCGCGTGCGGGTCGAGGTAGCCGCTGATCGGGCTCATGCCGTCGCGGTCTTGGGGACCCAACACCAGGCTGCGGCGTTTGGCGCGTTCCTCGTCGGTGTAGTTGCCGTCGGGGTGTAGGTGATCGGCCATGCGGTGGGCCAGGGTGGCCAGTTGGTCGGGCCGGTAGCCGGCGGCCAGCTCGGTCAGTTCTGCTTCGGCACGCGCCAGGGTGGTGGTGTCGATGTCGTCGGGCAGGTAGGTGAAAAACGAGCGGATCACCGCGATATGCGCGGCCCCGATTTCCCCGTTCCGTTGGGCGGTGGCCACCACCGGGTGCACCGGGTCCAGGGGTTGGCCGGTCAGGGTGCGTCGCGGCCCGAGTTCGGCGGCTTCGGTGATGCGCCGCCCAGCCTCCCCGCGAGTCAGATGCAGTTCGTCGGCGAGCACCCAGCGTGCCTTGCCGCCCAGCTCGTCGGGATCGGCCGCGGCCAACCGGTTGACCATGGGGTGCTCCAGGGCGGGCAGCCGGCGCCGCAGCACCTCGCAACGCCGCAACAACGCCACGCACTCCCGCGGTGTCAACACCTCGAAGTCCAGTTCCAGCGCTCGGTCCAGCCCGGCGGTCAGCGCGTCGAAGACGTCGACGATCTGTCATCCCTCAAGACATCGGTGACAGTTCTGTATCAGGACATCGGTGACACGATCGGGGTGTTTGGTGGTGACACTTCTGGCTTGTTTGAGCGGTGGCTGCCGTTAATGAACCCGTTGATCCTCGTGTCCGTCTCGCGATCGTGCAGTGGCCTGATGACGCGCCACGTGGAGCGGTGACGACGTTCTGTGTCGAGCATCAGATCTCCCGCAAGACGTTCTATGCGATCCGGGCCAGGACCCGCACCGACGGCGCGACCGCGGCCCTGGAGCCGCGCAGTCGACGCCCGAGGAACAGTCCGACCCAACTCAGCGACGAGACCAAGCAGCAAGCCTTGGGCGTTCGCGCTGCGCTGGAGTCGTGCGGCTTGGACCACGGGCCGATCAGCGTTTTCGACAAGATGCACGCCATCGGGCTCGAATCGGTGCCCTCGGTCGCCTCGCTGGCCCGGATCTTCCGCCAGGCCGGCGTGTCCAAAGCTGAGCCGAGGAAAAAGCCCCGCTCGGCCTGGCGGCGGTTCGTCTATCCGGCGCCGAATGCGTGCTGGCAACTCGACGCCACCGGGTACGTGCTCACCCGTGGGCGTCAATGTGTGATCTTCCAACTCATCGATGACCACTCCGCTACGCGGTCGCCTCCCACGCCGCCTGGGGTGAGACCTCCGAGGCAGCGATCGCGGTCTTTAACAAGGCCGTTGCCGCCCACGGTGTTCCCCAACGCCTGTTGTCGGACAATGGGATTGCGCTGAACCCGGCGCGGCGTGGATACCAGGGCCGGCTCGTCAAACACCTCTCCCGACTGGGCGTGGAGGCGATCACCGGCAAGCCATACAAGCCGACCACCCAGGGCAAAAATGAACGCTTCCATCAGACCTTGTTCCGCTACCTGGACAAACAACCGCTGGCGAGCACGCTGGCTGAGCTGCAGGCCCAGATCGACGCCTTCGACGACATCTACAACAACGAACGTCCTCATCAAGGGCTGCCTGGCCGCGTCACACCGCGCACCGCATGGGAGGCCACCCCGAAAGCCCAGGCCCCTCACCCCAAGACCGACCCGCCCTTGTTCGTCCGCGCTGCATCCAAGCGCTTCCAGCCGCAGCCACCACCACAAGACCTGCCCGCCGGCACTTACGTCACGACCCTGACCAGCGGTGGCGCATTCACCGTTGCCGGAGTCCGCTACCAAGTCGACGGCCGGCGCGGATTCGAACAGGTGTTGATCCTCATCGCTGGCGACACGATCACCGTGACTGACCTCGACGGCGAAGTCCTCATCGAGCACACCCGACCCGCACCGGGAGTCCGATACGTCGGCAACGGAAGATCCCGAGGCCCCCGTCAAGACCGATGAAACGTCACCGATGTCCTGACACACCAACCGTCACCGATGTCCTGATACAGAACTGTCACCGATGTCCCGAGACATCACAAGACGTCGACGATCTCGTCCCGATTGTTCGAACACATGTGCTAATGATAGCGGCGCACCCCGACAAGAATCCGAATCCATCCACAAGCAAAACCACAGTGACACAAGTGAATACAGGGGCGTCAGAACCAGTCGGGCTGCATCTCCAGGGTGGTGCGATCCAGGCTTTCCAGCAGGTCCAGTTGCGGGCCGGTTTTGGGCAGTTCGTAGCGGAAGAAGTACCGGGCGGCCTGGCGCTTGCCGTCGTAGAAGTCCCCGGTGCGCCCGGCGACGGCCGAGAGTTGTTCCAGCCACATCCAGGCGATCACCACGTGACCGAAAGCCTCCAGGTAAACAGCGCTGTTGGCCAACGCGGCATCGATGTCACCGGCGGCGAACATGCCCGCCGTGACCGCGACCAGGCGCTGGACCACCACCTCGAGTTGCGCTGCGACATCGGCCGTTTCGCCGCCGGCCCGGCGCGCGCCCGTGATGCTGTCCGTCATCGCCCGGTGCACGGCGGCCAGACTCGCTCCGTTGCGCTGCACCACCTTGCGTCCCAACAGATCCAGGCTCTGGATGCCATGGGTGCCCTCGTGGATCGGATTGAGCCGGTTGTCCCGGTAATGCTGTTCGACGTCGTACTCGCGGGTGTAGCCGTAGCCGCCGTGCACCTGGATCGCGAGGTCGTTGGCGGCCAGGCACCACTGCGACGGCCAGCTCTTGGCGATCGGGGTGAGAATGTCCAGCAGCGCCGTGGCGTGGTCGGCTTCCTCGCCGGATTCTGCGGTGTGCGCGATGTCGACGAGCCGCGCGCAGTACAGCGCCAAGGCGAGGGCCCCCTCGACGTAGGACTTCTGCGCCAGCAGCATCCGCTTGACGTCCGCGTGCTCGATGATCGGAACCTGCGGCGTCGTCGGGTCTTTCGCCGAAACCGGTCGGCCCTGGGGGCGACTGCGAGCGTAGTCCAGCGACTTCAGGTAGCCGGTGTAGCCCAGCGCGATCGCGCCGATCCCCACCCCGAGCCGGGCCTCGTTCATCATGTGGAACATGTAGCTCAGCCCACGGTGCTCCTCACCGATCAGATAGCCGATCGCGCCCGGCTCGCCGCCGGGCCGGTGGCCACCCTCCCCGAAGTTGAGCACGGTGTTGGTGATGCCGCGGTAGCCCATCTTGTGGTTGAGCCCGGCCAGCACGACGTCATTGCGTTCACCGGCAGCGCCGTCGGAATCAACCAGATACTTCGGCACGATGAACAGCGAGATGCCCTTGGTGCCGTTCGGGCCGCCGGGGATCTTGGCCAGCACCAGATGGACGATGTTCTCGGTCAGCTCATGGTCGCCGCCGGAGATCCACATCTTCGATCCGAACAACCGGAACGTCCCGTCGGCGCGGGGTTCGGCGCGGGTAGTGATGTCGGCCAGCGACGATCCGGCCTGCGTCTCCGACAGGCACATCGTCCCGGTGAAGCGGCCGGCGATCATCGGTTTGACGAAGGCGTCGATCTGCTCGGGGCTGCCGAATTTGGCGAGCAGGTTAGCGTTCGCCATCGTCAGCATTGGGTAACCGGCGGTGCTGACGTTGGCGGCCATCAGCCAGGCGAAGCCGGCCTGAGCCACCGTCGCCGGCAGTTGCGCCCCGCCTACGGCGTAGTCCATCGCCATGCCGATCAACTCGGCGTCGGCACAGGCGGCCAGCGCCTCCTTGACCTCCGGAATGACGGTGACCGTCACCCCGTCGAAGGTGGGCTCGTGGGAGTCGCTCTTCTTGTTGTGCGGGGCGAAATATCGGGTCGCCAGCTGCTCGCACAGGTCCAATGTGTCGGCGAACGTCTCACGGGAGTGCTCGGCGAACCGAGCCCGTCGGGTCAGCTCATCGATGCGCAGCCAGTCGAACAACAGGAAATCCAGGTCTTGCCGCGATAGCAGGGTGGACTTCATCGGTCTCCTTTCCGCGCCCCGGCCTCACTTCAGGCCCAGCAGCGCGTTCTCCACCACCTCCGGCAGCGCCGGGTGGATCCAGTACTGGCCACGTGCCATCTCTGGTGCGGTCAACCCGAAGCTCATCGCCTGGATCAGCGGCTGGATGATCGAGGACGCTTGGTGACCCATGATGTGCGCTCCCAGCAGCCGGCCACTGCCGCGTTCGGCGATCAGCTTCACGAACCCGGTGGTGTCTTCCATGGCCCAGCCGTAGGCAACGTCGCCGTAATCCTGGACCTTCACCGATATATCGAAACCCTGTGCAACAGCCTGCGTTTCGCTCAATCCGACTGCGGCGATCTGCGGATCGGTGAACACCGCGAACGGGACGTAGCGGTGATCGGTGGCCCGCATCGATGCGGTGTCATCCCAGTCGCACAACAGATTGTGCTGCACCACCCGGGCTTCGTGATTGGCGACGTGCTTGAGCTCGTAGGGCGAGGAGACATCACCGAGCGCGAAAACGCCGGGCGCACTGGTCCGTTGGTACTTGTCGACCACCACCCGGCCGTTGACGACGTCAACCCCGGCCTGTTCGGCATCGAGCCGATCGCCGTTGGGTACCCGGCCGGTGGCGACCAGCAGCGCATCGGCACGCACCAGCGACCCGTCGTCGAGCTGCAACTCGACACCCGAGCCGACATTTCGGGCACCGGTCACTTCGCGCCGCGCCCGCAGATCCCATTTGCGCGCCGCCAATTCGGTGTAGCGCTGAGCCACGGTCTCGTCGCAGTGCCGCATCATGGTCTGGCTCCGGATCACCACGGTGACCCGGACACCCAGTGCGGAGAACACGTGGGCGAACTCTGCGGCCACGAACCCGCCGCCGACGATCACCAGGTGCTCGGGCAGCTCGGGGATGCGCATCACGTCGTCACTGGTGTAGTAGTGCACACCGCTCTCGGCGATCACCGGCGGAATCCACGTCCGCGCTCCGGCAGCGATCACCACCTTCGTGGCGGTGAACTCCTCTCCGGCAGTGGTGCGCAACACGTACTTGCCGTCCGAACCGGTCGGCCCGAACCCGGTGTGCTCGGCGTACACGTCAATGCCGGGCAGGCTGCGCCGATACTCCTCGCCGCCGGCGGCGATCGGGTCGATGCGGCCGAAGACCCGTGAGACGATGTCGGCCCAGCGAACCCGCTCGATGCGGGCATCGACGCCGTAGCGGGCCGCCTCGGTCACCGTCTGCGCCACCTCGGCGGCGTAGACGAACATCTTCGTCGGGATGCACCCCACGTTGAGGCAGGTGCCGCCGAAGGTGCCCTGCTCGCAGATCGCCACCCGCTTGTCGGCGTACCGCTCGTCGAGAATGCTGTTGCCCGAACCGGTTCCGATGATCGCCAGATCGTAGCTTTCCACAGGTGTTTCCCATCCGCCGCGCAGACCGTCGTCCCGGTCAGCTTAAGGCGTGCTCGGGATTAGCCTGAGACCTGTGCCCGCCCCCGCCACGACCGACGTCGCACTGATCGGCGCGGGCATCATGAGTGCCACCCTGGGGGCGATACTGCGCCGGCTGGAGCCGGACACCTCGATCACCGTCGTCGAGCGATTGGACGCCGCCGCTGCCGAAAGCAGCGACCCGTGGAACAACGCCGGCACCGGCCACGCCGGCCTGTGCGAACTGTTCTACACGCCGCAGCTGCCCGACGGCTCGATCGAGATCGCCAAGGCAGTGCGCGTCAACGAGCAGTTCCAGGTGACCCGCCAGTTCTGGGCCTACGCGGTGCAGAACGGCATGCTGGAGCAGCCCCCCGACTTCGTGCAGCCCATCCCGCACGTCAGCTTCGTGCGCGGCGCCGACGGCGTCGACTACCTGCGTCGCCGCCATCGTGCCCTGGCCCCCAACCCACTGTTCGCCGGAGCCGAGTTCATCACCGACTTCGACGAGTTCGCCACGCGCCTGCCGTTGATGGCGGCCGGTCGAGACGCGGATGTCCCGCTGGCGCTTGACTGGGCGCCTCACGGCACCGACGTCGACTTCGGGGCGCTGGCCAAGCAGCTGATCGGTTACGGAGTGCGCCACGGCACGGCGGTGCTGTTCGGCCACGAGCTGCGCAGCATCGGCCGGGAGTCCGACGGCAGCTGGACGCTGGGGCTGGGCGACCGCCGCACCGGCGAAAGCCGAAGGCTCAACGCCAAATTCGTCTTCGTCGGAGCCGGAGGAGCCACGCTGGGACTGCTGCGCAAGGCCGGCGTCGCCGAAGTTCGAGGCCTCGGTGGATTCCCCATCGGCGGCCGGTTCCTGCGCTGCGGGAGCCCCGGTATCACCGGCGCCCACCGCGCCAAGGTGTACGGCGCCCCAGCCCCCGGCGCGCCGTCGACGACCGCGCCGCACCTGGACACCAGGGTGGTCAACGGTGCGTCGTGGCTGCTGTTCGGGCCGTTCGCGGGCTGGTCGCCGAAATTCCTCAAGCACGGCCGAGCCACGGATCTGCCGCGGTCGATCCGCTTCGACAACGCGACCTCGCTGCTGGGCGCCGGGATCCGTGAGCGGGCACTGGTCGGTTTCCTGATCGGCCAACTGCGCCAGACCCACTCCGCGCGCATCGACGCGCTGCGGGAATTCGCCCCCGATGCGCTCGACCGGGATTGGTCGCCGATACGGGCCGGTCAGCGGGTGCAGCCGATCCGGGGTGGGCGACTGGAGTTCGACACCACGATCGTCAGCTCCGCCGACGGCAGCATCGCTGGGCTGCTCGGCGCCTCCCCGGGTGCGTCGACCGCGGTGCCGGCCATGCTCGAGGTGCTGGCGCGCTGCTTCGCCGGCCGGTTCGCCGGCTGGCTGCCCAGACTCGAGGAGATGGTGCCGTCGCTGGGTACCCGGCTCTCCGACGAGCCCGCCCTGTTCGAGCAGGTGTGGGAGTGGGGGACCCGACAGCTGCAGCTGCACCCGGCAGCCGGTGACCCGCTCTAGAGTGACCGGGTGACCGAGAACCCATACCTGGCCGGGCTGCGGCTGGCCGGCCGCAAGGTTGTCGTGGTGGGCGCGGGCAGTGTCGCACAGCGGCGGCTGCCGCTGCTGGTGGACAGCGGCGCTCAGGTGACGGTGATCGCTCCCAGCGCGACCCCGTCGGTCGAGGCGCTGGGGGAGCGCAAGCCCGGCATCACGCTGGTCTCGCGCGCCTATCGCGACGGCGACCTGGCCGACGCCTGGTATGCGATCGCGGCCACCGATGACCCGGACACGAACGCCGCCGTGGTCGCCGAGGCCGACCGACGCCAGATCTTCTGCGTGCGCGCCGACCTCGCCGTTGAGGGATCCGCGGTCACCCCCGCCACCTTCGGCTACGCCGGCCTGTCGGTAGGAGTCCTGGCCGGCGGTGAGCACAGCCGGTCGGCAGCGATCCGGTCGGCGATCCGGGAAGCGTTGCAGGACGGCACGATCACCGTGGAAGCAGAGGTGACCTCCGATGTGGTGCACGGCGGCGTGGCGCTGGTCGGCGGCGGGCCCGGCGATCCGGAATTGATCACCGTGCGCGGCCGCCGCATGCTCTCGCACGCCGACGTCGTGGTGGCCGACCGGCTCGCACCGGCGGAACTGCTCGCCGAACTGCCGCCGCACGTCGAGGTCATCGACGCCGCCAAGATCCCCTACGGGCGGGCGATGGCCCAGGACGCCATCAACGCACTGATGATCGAACGCGCCACCGCCGGCAAGTTCGTGGTGCGACTCAAGGGCGGCGACCCGTTCGTGTTCGCCCGCGGATACGAAGAGGTGCTGGCCTGCGCCGAGGCCGGGATCCCGGTGACAGTTGTGCCTGGTGTGACGAGTGCCATAGCGGTGCCGGCCCAGGCCGGGGTGCCGGTCACCCACCGCGCCGTGAACCACGAATTCGTGGTGGTCAGCGGGCATGTCGCCCCGGATGACCCCGAATCGTTAGTCAATTGGGATGCGCTGGCCGCGATGCGCGGAACCATCGTGCTGCTGATGGCCATCGAACGCATCGAACAATTCAGCGCCGTGCTGCAAAAGGGCGGCCGACCAGCCGATACGCCGGTGCTGGTGGTTCAACACGGCACCACGCCCGCCCAGCACACGCTACGAGCGACGCTGGCCGACGCGCCCGAGAAGATCCGCGCCGAGGGCATCCGACCTCCTGCGATCGTCGTTATCGGTGCGGTCGCGGGCTTCGGGGTTTAAACAGCTCTTAATATTACTGTAGGGTAGCCGGTTATGACTGCTCTTGATGATGCAGGACGGGCGACCACGCAGTGGCCGACCGATACCGCCGGGGCGGCATCTCCGGGGCGTCCGGGATCTGACATCGTGAGCCGGACCAGCAAGTATGTATCGTCGTGGCTGCCGTCTCGCCGCTTCATCTATGCCGTGATCGCCATCGGTGGCATGCAACTGCTGGCCACGATGGACAGCACCGTGGCAATCGTCGCGCTTCCTAAGATCCAAAACGATTTGGGCCTGTCCGACGCCGGCCGCGGCTGGGTGATCAGCGCCTACGTGCTGACCTTCGGCGGCTTGATGCTGCTCGGCGGTCGGCTCGGCGACACCATCGGCCGTAAGCGCACCTTCATCAGTGGGGTCGCGCTGTTCACCATCGCCTCCGTGCTGTGTGCGGCGGCCTGGGACGCCCCCACCTTGGTGATCGCGCGGCTGCTGCAGGGCGTCGGTTCGGCCATCGCCTCACCGACCGCGCTGGCGTTGATCGCCACCACCTTCCCCAAGGGGCCGGCCCGTAACGCGGCCACCGCGGTGTTCGGGGCGATGACCGCCGTTGGTTCGGTGATGGGCCTGGTGGCCGGCGGCGCACTGACCGAGCTGTCGTGGCGGCTGGCGTTCGGCATCAATGTGCCGATCGGCCTGCTGATGATCTACCTGGCCCGCACCGCACTGACCGAGACGCACCGGGAGCGGATGAAGCTGGACGCCGCCGGAGCATTGCTGGCGACCCTGGGCTGCACCGCCGCGGTGTTCGCGTTCACGATCGGCCCGGAGAAGGGCTGGATCTCGGTGATCACCATCGGCTCGGGCGTGGTCGCGGTCTTGGCACTGCTGGCGTTCGCCCTGGTGGAGCGCACCGCCGAGAACCCGGTGGTGCCGTTCAGCCTGTTCCGCGACCGTAACCGGCTCGCCACCTTCGCGGCCATCTTCCTGGCGGGCGGGGTGCTCTTCACCGTGACCGTGACCATCGGCCTCTACGTGCAGGATCTGATGGGCTATTCGGCATTGCGCGCCGGGGTGGGCTTCATTCCGTTCGTGATCGGGCTCGGCGTCGGACTGGGCGTCTCCTCCCAGCTGGTGCGCCGGTTCCCGCCCCGGGTGCTGGTGATCGCCGGCGGGGTCGTGGTGCTGGCCGCGATGGTCTACGGCTCGACCGTCGACCGGGATCTCCCGTACTTCCCGAACTTCGTGACGCTCATCGTGCTCGGCGGGCTGGGGATGGGCGTGATCGTGGTGCCGTTGACCCTGTCGGCGATCGCCGGTGTCGGTTTCGACCAGATCGGCCCGACGTCGGCGATCGCACTCATGCTGCAGAACCTCGGTGGCCCGATCGTACTGGCCGTCATCCAGGCCGTCATCACCTCGCGCACGCTGTACCTCGGTGGCACCAATATGCCGGTCAAAACGATGGACGCCACCCAGATCGCCGCGCTGGACGCCGGCTACACCTACGGGCTGCTGTGGGTGGCCGCGGTCGCGGTGCTGGTCGGCGCGATCTCGCTGCTGATCGGATACACCGCCAAGCAGGTCGCGCACGCCCAGGAGGCCCAGGACGCCTTCGGCGCGGGCAATCTGTAACTTCGCCGGACGCCGCGCTGAGGGGTCGCCCCGTCGTTAAGCTGGCGTCTTATGGCCGCGCCGGGTGGGTCCCCATCGGCCGGTCGCCCGTTGTCCTCCAGCGTGCTCGGTGTCGCCATCGTGGCGATCACCGGCATGCAGCTGATGTCGACGTTGGACGGCACGATCGTCGTGGTGGCCCTGCCGCGGATGCAGGCCGACCTGGACCTATCCGATGTCGCCAAGAGCTGGGTCATCACCGCATACGTACTGACCTTCGGCGGCCTGCTGCTACTGGGCGGCCGGGTCGGAGATGCCATCGGCCGGAAACGGGCATTCATCTCCGGCGTCGGGGTGTTCACCATCGCCTCGCTGGTGTGCGGGGTGGCCACCGACTCGGCGACCCTGATCGTGGCCCGCGCCGTGCAGGGCACCGGGGCGGCGGTGGCCGCACCGACCGGGCTGGCGCTGATCGCCACCACCTACGCCGTCGGCCAAGCCCGTAACCGGGCGATAGCGGTGTCGGCGGCCATGCAGGGCATGGGCTCGGTGCTGGGCCTGGTGCTCGGCGGTGCGCTGACCGTCATCTCCTGGCGGCTGGCGTTTTTGATCAACATCCCGATCGGCGTCGTCATCATCGCGATCGCGGTGACCCGGCTGACGGAAACCCACACCGAACGCCTCCGACTCGACCTGCCCGGGGCGCTGCTGGCCACCGCCGGTTGCACCGCGGCGGTCCTGGTGTTCACCCAGGGCCCGCCGTACGGCTGGACCAGCCCGTGGGTGATCGGCGCAGGGGTGGCCGCGACGGTGTTCCTGCTGGCGTTTCTGCTCGTCGAGCGCGGCGCGGCCAACCCGCTGGTGCCGCAGGCGGCGTTCGACAACCCCAGCCGGGTCGCCACTTTCGTGGCGTACTTCATGGCCGGTGGGGTGATGCTCACCGTCAGCGTGATGATCGGTCTGCTGGTGCAGGACGTGCTGGGCTACTCGGCGTTGCGCGCCGGGGTCTGCTTCATTCCGTTCGCGCTGGCGATGGGTGCGGGCAACGTGCTGACCACCTGGGTGTCCGCGCTGGTCGCGCCGCGCTGGTTGATCATCGGCGCCGGCAGTCTGGTGTGGGCCGCCATGCTGTTCGGGTCCACCCTGGACCGCGACGTGCCGTATCTTCCCGACCTGGTGATGCTGTTCATCGTGGGCGGTTTCGGCATCGGAGTGATCTCGGTGGTGCTGCCCCTGTGCGCACTGGCAGATGTCGGCCCGCGTGAGATCGGGCCGGTCTCGGCGATCACGTTGATGGTGTACAACCTGGGCGGACCGGTGGTGTTGGTGATCATCCAGGCCGTGCAGACCTCCCGGACGCTGTATCTGGGCGGCACCACCGGGCCGGTCAAGAACATGACACCGTCGCAACTGGACGCGCTCGGGCACGGCTATACCTATTCGCTGCTGTGGGTGGCCGCGATTGCGGTGCTGGTGGGTTTGGCCGCGCTGTTCATCCGGTTCTCCGCCGCCCAGATCGCCCGCGCCCAGCACACCCTGGAGGCCGTCGAGGCCGGGGAGTTGTAGCACCGGGCTCCACGAGTGCGAGTCCGCGGCTGCTCGCGGCTGAAGATAAGCTCTCCCGCTGTGATCACCCGGATGTCCCAGCTGTTCCTGCGCACGTTGCGCGACGACCCCGCCGATGCCGAAGTGCCCAGCCACAAGCTGCTGATCCGGGCAGGCTACATCCGGCCGATCGCGCCCGGACTGTACAGCTGGCTGCCGCTGGGTCTGCGGGTGTTGCGCAACATCGAACGGGTGGTGCGCGAGGAGATGAGCGCCATCGGCGGCCAGGAGATCCTGTTGCCCGCACTGTTGCCGCGCGCCCCGTATGAGGCCACCAATCGCTGGACCGAGTACGGCGACACCATGTTCCGGCTGCAGGACCGCCGTCGCAACGACTACCTACTGGGGCCCACCCACGAGGAGCTGTTCACCCTGACGGTCAAGGGGGAGTACGGCTCCTACAAGGATTTCCCGGTGCTGCTCTACCAGATCCAGACCAAGTACCGCGACGAGGCGCGGCCGCGGGCCGGCATCCTGCGCGGCCGTGAATTCGTGATGAAGGACTCCTACTCCTTCGACGTCGACGACGCCGGGCTGGCCGTCGCCTACAACGCGCACCGCGAGGCCTACCAACGGATCTTCGACCGGCTGGGAGTGCGCTATGTGATCGTTTCCGCCGTGTCCGGCGCGATGGGCGGGTCGGCCTCCGAGGAGTTCCTGGCCGAAAGCGAGGTCGGTGAGGACACCTTCGTGCGCTGCCCGCAATCCGGCTACGCCGCCAACGTCGAGGCGGTGACCACCGCCCGCCCGCCGGCGCGGCCGATCGAGGGCCTGCCGGAGGCACAGATCTACGACACCGGCGACACCCCGACCATCACCACCCTGGTGGACTGGGCCAACGGTGCAGCCCTGGGCCGCACCGTCACCGCCGCCGACACCCTCAAGAACGTCATGCTCAAGGTGCGTTTGCCTGGGGGAGACTGGCACTTGTTGGGTATCGGGCTGCCCGGGGACCGGGAGGTCGACGAGAAACGGCTGGGCGCGGCGCTGGAGCCCGCCGAGTACGCATTCCTGTCCGACGACGATTTCGCCAAGCACCCGTTCCTGGTCAAGGGCTACATCGGCCCGAAAGCACTGCAGGACAACGAAGTCCGCTACCTGGTCGACCCCCGCGTGGTGGACGGCACCAGTTGGATCACCGGTGCCGACCAACCCGGCAAACACGTCGTTGGGCTGGTGGCCGGACGCGATTTCACTCCCGACGGCACCATCGAGGCAGCCGAGGTCCGCGACGGTGACCCGTCCCCGGACGGGGCGGGCGCACTGGTCAGCGCACGCGGCATCGAGATCGCGCACATCTTCCAGCTCGGCCGCAAATACACCGATGCGTTCAGCGCCGACGTCCTGGGTGAGGACGGCCGTCCGGTGCGGCTCACCATGGGCTCCTACGGTGTGGGGGTGTCGCGGCTGGTCGCCGTCATCGCCGAACAGCAGCACGACGAGCTGGGTCTGCGCTGGCCGGCGCAGGTCGCCCCGTTCGATGTGCACCTGGTGATTGCCAACAAGGACGATGCCGCCCGCGCCGGTGCCACGGAACTGGCCGCCGACCTCGACCGGCTCGGGATGGAGGTGCTGTTGGACGACCGGCAGGCCTCACCGGGGGTGAAGTTCAAGGACGCCGAACTGCTCGGCGTGCCATGGATCGTCGTGCTGGGACGCGGCTGGGCCGACGGGATCGTCGAACTGCGGGACCGCTTCTCCGGGCAGACCCGCGAACTGGCGATCGGCGCCGAACTGGCCGGGCAGATCCTCGCCGCGGTCCGCGACGCCTAACCGGGCGCCTGGGTGCACATGGTGCTGCGCGCCGCGCGCACCATGGTGGCGGCCTGCTCGGGGCTGGCGCCGTATTGCCCGGCCACCTGGTCGATCACCGCGCTCGAAGGTCGGCCGGAGTAGAGCAGACGGCAGGCCTGTTTGCCGGCCAGCAGCAGCTGGTCGTCGTCACCGGGAAAGTTGCCGCGGGCCGCATCGAGGTACCGGGTGTCCTCGGCGGTGTAGGGGATCGGCCACGCGCCGGCTGGTCCGGCGGCGGGGCCCAGCAGCGTTGCGGCCGCGGCCGCGGCCGCCATCAGCCGGGCACCTGGTTTCGACACCGACATCGGCCCGCTCCTTTCGCTTGGTCCGGCTGGGGCTCGCTCAGTCGCCGCCGCCCGGGAACGCCCGGGTGATCGGCCAGTTGCCCAGTGCTTGGTTCCAGTGCGCGGCCAGCACCGCGCTCTGGCCCAGTGCGGTCGCCGCGAATTCCCGGTCCGAGGGCTCGCGGGCCTGTTCGACGACGGCGCGCCAGGCTGTCGCGGTGTCGTTTTCCATCCGGACCGCCAGCCGCAGTGCGTCGTCGGAGGTGGTCAGCGGCATGGGCAGCTGATATCCGGCGGCGGCGGGCGGTATCGGAACCGAGCGGGCGGCGAGGATCGCGATGGTCCGGTCCCGGCGCTCGCGGTGCTGGCGGATGGTGGGAACCACCAGGTCGTTGAACTCCGGCAAGGAGTACGCCGACACCATCCCGTAGCCATAGACCACCCCGTATTCGGTGGCCAGGGCATCGCACAGGGCGGCGTCGGGACCGCTGAGCGCGCTGGGTTCGACCGAGGTCATGACTGCGTCACCAATGCGACCGCATAGGAGGCCGTGCAGGCCGCGGCGATCGAGGCCAGCAGCCCGGCCCGGTAGCCCGAGGAGGCGATGGCCAGCTTCCCGGCGCTGTCGGCCGCGGCCCGCAAGGCGTTGACCACCTGGGAAACCGTGGGCGCGGGCCCATCCGGCGCGCCGGCCGAGGTGGTGGTTCCGGCGAGCTCCGGTGCGGGCTTTGGGGCGGCCCGGGCGATCTCGGTGGCCAGCGCGCGGGCGTGTTCGGCCCGTTCCAGCGACACCCGGTCCAGTGCCGCGGCCAGCGCCTGCGTATCCGGCCCGGTCAGTGCGGCGCCGGCCGCGGCGGCCAGTTCGCTGTCGCGGTGCGCCAGCTGTCGTTGTGCTTCCAGGTCGTCGACGGCCGGTGGCGCGGGGGATGAGCCGCACGCCGGTGCCGCCAGGGCGATCAGGGCGAGCATCCCGGCGCCGGTCAGCACGCGCCGCCGGTCGATGGCGGTCAGGGGGCCGGACACCTCAGACATCCTGCCACCCCGACGTCGCCGGCCAGACGCGACGTGGCCGGTCGCGGGGCGACTGTTCGGCGGCAGCGCTTTTCCCGGTTTGCTGTGACCGTGCACGCCACGGCGTATCGTTGGTGGCTGGTTCCCGGCGCGCCTGGCGCGCGTGGGAACGCGTTCGTCCGGACAACTCAAGATGAGGAGCTCGCCGTGGCCACCGGGCTACCTTCGCAGACACAGGTGATCGAGCTGCTCGACGCTGAGTTCACGCGTGCCGGATATGAGATCGAAGACGTCGTCGTCGACGAGCATGCGCCGCTGCCGAAGATCACGGTGGTCGCCGACGGCGACACCCCGCTGGACCTCGACACCGCCGCGTCGTTGGCGCGCTCGGCGTCGGATCTGCTCGACGGCCTGGACTACGACGGCCAATACGTGCTGGAGGTCAGTTCCCCCGGGGTGCAGCGGCCGTTGACCACCCCCACCCATTTTCGGCGCGCCCACGGCCGCAAGGTTGAGGTGACCTTGTCCGACACGACCACCGTGACCGGACGGCTGGGTGTCGTCGAGGACGACGTCGTGACGCTGGTGGTGCGCGCCGGGCGGGACTGGAACCGTCGCCGGCTGCCGCTGAGCGAGATCGCCAAGGCGGTCGTGCAGGTCGAGTTCGCACCGCCGAGCGAACGTGAGTTGGAGTTGACGGGCCGTGGGCCCAGGGATGCGGGAACGGAGGCGGGCGGATGAACATCGATATGGCCGCGCTGCACGCGATCGAGGCTGACAAGGGCATCTCGGTCGACGTGGTGGTGGACACGATCAAATCGGCGTTGCTCACCGCCTACCGGCACACCGAAGGGCACCAGGCCGACGCGGTGATCGAGGTCGACCGCAAGACCGGCATGGTGCGGGTGCTGGCCCGCGAGACCGACGCCGACGGCAACGTCATCAGCGAATACGACGACACCCCCGAAGGCTTCGGCCGTATCGCGGCGACCACCGCCCGCCAGGTGATCCTGCAGCGGCTGCGCGACGCCGAGAACGAGAAGGCCTACGGCGAGTTCTCGGCGCGGGAAGGCGACATCGTCGCCGGCGTCGTCCAGCGCGACGCCCGGGAGAACGCCCGCGGCGTGGTGGTGGTGCGGCTGGGCACCGAAGCCAAAGGCTTCGACGGCGTGATCCGGCCCGCTGAACAGGCGCCCGGCGAAGGATACGAGCACGGCGACCGGCTGCGCTGCTATGTGATCGGGGTGACCAGGGGGCTGCGCGAACCGCGTATCGAGTTGTCCCGCACCCACCCGAACCTGGTGCGCAAACTGTTCGCGCTGGAGGTGCCCGAGATCGCCGACGGGTCGGTGGAGATCGTCGCGGTGGCCCGCGAAGCCGGTCACCGGTCCAAGATCGCGGTGGCCTCGCAGGTTCCCGGGCTCAACGCCAAGGGCGCCTGCATCGGCCCGATGGGCCAGCGGGTGCGCAACGTGATGAGCGAGCTGGCCGGCGAGAAGATCGACATCATCGATTACGACGAGGACCCGGCGCGTTTCGTCGGCAACGCCTTATCGCCGGCCAAGGTGATGTCGGTGACGGTGATCGATCAGGCGACGCGTGCCGCCCGGGTGGTGGTTCCGGACTTCCAGCTGTCACTGGCCATCGGCAAGGAGGGCCAGAACGCCCGGCTGGCGGCCCGGCTCACCGGTTGGCGCATCGACATCCGCAGCGACGCGCCGACCCACTCGGACAGCGAACCCGATCACGTTCCCGGATAAGCGTTCTTATTTGTCGCGCGCGTCAACTTCTGTGAATTACCCGTGATAATTCCGTGTGCAGGGCGTAGCGTTGAACCGCGCTCATACCTGAGTGTGAATCGTACGGGGGGTCTTTGCGATGAATTGTCGTCGATTTGTGCTTGCCATCGGCGCCTGTCTGGGTGCTGCGTTATCCGCCGGCCTCGCGGCCGCTGAGACGCTCCCACCCGGCGCTGTGTCTCCGCCGGGGCCGCCCACCGACGTCACCGACTACACCGACCTCGCCCCTTACTTCACCTACCACCAATCCACCTGGCCTTACAACGTCGCCGACGACAGCGGCAACATCGTCGGGACGTTCGGCGATACGCACACCAGCGTGACCGGAGGCATTCCCTTCTTGTTCGCCAGCGACGTGCGCGACGAGATCACCGATGGCACCGGTGCAGCCTCGGCGTGGACCGGAGCAGTGGACGACAACTTCACATTGCAGACCCTCGTAGGGATCTTGAGCTATTTCACGATCTACGGGAATCATTACATCCAGAATCCGGAGGGAATGTCCGATTACGTGACGTTCTTCAACTACACCTTTCCGCTTTTCGACACCTTCCCTGATGATCAGACTTCGACGGCGGCAGCCACCGTGGCGCAGGCCACCGGGGATACATCAGACCTGACCGGTTCGTTGGGATCGGACGGCGCCGACACCGGCTGGCTAGCGGATCTGGGCCAGTTGCTGGATATCGGCACCCTGTTCTGAGGTGCGACTGCCTGTGCTGAGTGTGTTCGGACCACCGTCGGAGTGTGGGTAGACTGAGCCGTGATCCAGCGCGAGACTCCGACGATCGGCTCGCGGACGCACCGCTCCCCGCAGGGACCGGTGCGCACGTGTGTCGGCTGCCGGAAACGCGAGTTGGCCGTCGAATTGCTTCGGGTGGTCGCTGTGTCAGGGGATGGCAACGAGGCCGTCACCGTTGACACGGCGGGCAACCAGCCAGGACGGGGTGCGTGGCTGCATCCCGCGCCGCAGTGCCTGCAAGCGGCGATCGGGCGACGAGCGTTCGCGCGCGCGCTGCGGATCAGCGGTTCCCCGGATGTATCCGGGGTGGAGGAGTACTTCGATCACCAGATCGGCTCACCGCCTCGGCTAACAGAACAGGTAGCGAAGAACATGAGCACACCGTGAAGTCCCGATGACCATGCGTCATAGCTAAACCCGAGGCGCGGCCCACTACCGCTGTCGCCTCATAGACAGGAGAAGTAGTGGCAAAGGCCCGCGTACACGAGTTGGCCAAGGAACTCGGTGTCACCAGCAAGGAAGTCCTCGCCCGTCTGAGCGAGCAGGGCGAATTCGTCAAGTCGGCGTCCTCGACCGTGGAAGCCCCCGTCGCACGGCGGCTGCGCGAGTCGTTCGGCGGCGGCAAACCCGCAGCCAAGAGCAAAGAACCCGCGCCGGCGGCGCCCGCCAAATCGGCCGTCCCGGCCCCGCCGAAGACTGCGCCGGCCGCAGCCGCTGACGGCCCGGCCGTCACGGCCGAGGCCCCTGCGGCCCAGCCTTCGGCTCCGGTCGCGCCCGCCGCCGAGGCGCCCGCTCCCGCGGCGCCGCCACCCGCCCCGGCACAACCCGGCCCCCCGCCGGCAGCTCCCGGCCCCCGGCCCGCAGCACCGGGTCCCAAGCCCGGCGCCCGGACACCGCGCGTCGGCAACAACCCGTTCTCATCGGCGCAGCCGGTCGAGCGCGCCATCCCGCGTCCGCACCCGCAGGCACCGCGGCCGGGAGCACCCCGGCCCGGCATGCCGCGTCCCGGTGGGGGCGCGACACCCGGCAACATGCCCGGACGCACCAGCAACTTCGGCGCTCCGGGCCGCCCGGCGCGGCCCGGAGGCCCGCCCCGCCCCGGCGGCGGCGGCCGTCCCGGCGCTCCCGCCGGGCGTCCCGGCGGCCCCGGCGGTAACTACCGCGGTGGCGGCGGTCCCGGCGGTCCCGGCGGCGGAGGCGCCCCTGCGGGCGCCGGCGCCGGAGGTTTTCGGGGTCGCCCCGGCGGCGGCGGCCGTCCCGGCCAGCGCGGTGGCGCGGCCGGCGCGTTCGGCCGTCCGGGCGGCGCACCCAAGCGGGGCCGCAAGTCGAAGCGGGCGAAACGCGCCGAATACGAAAACATGCAGGCGCCGGTGGTCGGTGGCGTGCGGTTGCCGCACGGCAACGGCGAGACCATCCGGTTGGCCCGTGGCGCATCGCTGTCCGACTTCGCCGAGAAGATCGACGCCAACCCGGCCGCGCTGGTGCAGGCGCTGTTCAACCTCGGTGAGATGGTCACCGCCACGCAGTCGGTCGGCGACGAGACGCTGGAGCTGCTCGGCAGCGAGATGAACTTCGTCGTGCAGGTCGTCTCACCCGAGGACGAGGACCGTGAGCTGCTGGAGTCGTTCGACCTGACCTACGGCGAGGATGAAGGCGGCGAAGAGGATCTGCAGAGCCGCCCGCCGGTCGTGACCGTGATGGGCCACGTCGACCACGGCAAGACCCGCCTGCTGGACACCATCCGCAAGGCCAACGTGCGCGAGGGCGAGGCCGGCGGCATCACCCAGCACATCGGCGCCTACCAGGTGGGCGTCGACTTCGACGGCTCCGAGCGGCTGATCACCTTCATCGACACCCCCGGTCACGAGGCGTTCACCGCCATGCGTGCCCGCGGCGCCAAGGCCACCGACATCGCGATCCTGGTGGTCGCCGCCGACGACGGCGTCATGCCGCAGACGGTGGAGGCGATCAACCACGCTCAGGCCGCCGACGTGCCGATCGTGGTGGCGGTCAACAAGATCGACAAGGAAGGCGCTGATCCGCAGAAGATCCGCGGCCAGCTCACCGAATACGGCTTGGTGCCAGAGGAATTCGGTGGCGACACCATGTTCGTCGACATCTCGGCCAAGCAGGGCACCAACATCGCCGCCCTGGAGGAGGCGGTGCTGCTGACCGCCGACGCCGCCCTGGACCTGCGGGCGAACCCCGACATGGAGGCCCAGGGTGTGGCGATCGAGGCGCACCTCGACCGCGGCCGCGGCCCGGTGGCCACCGTGCTGATCCAGCGCGGCACGCTGCGGGTCGGCGACTCGATCGTCGCCGGCGACGCCTACGGGCGGGTGCGGCGCATGGTCGACGAGCACGGCGACGATGTCGAAGAGGCGCTGCCGTCGCGGCCCGTCCAGGTCGTCGGCTTCACCTCGGTGCCCGGCGCCGGCGACAACCTGCTGGTGGTCGACGAGGACCGGATCGCCCGCCAGATCGCCGACCGGCGCAACGCGCGCAAGCGCAACGCCCTGGCGGCGCGGTCGCGAAAGCGGATCTCGCTGGAGGACCTGGACTCGGCGCTGAAGGAAACCAGCCAGCTGAACCTGATTCTCAAGGGCGACAACGCCGGTACCGTCGAGGCGCTGGAAGAGGCCCTGATGGGAATCCAGGTCGACGACGAGGTTGCGCTGCGGGTGATCGACCGCGGAGTCGGTGGCATCACCGAGACCAACGTCAACCTGGCGTCGGCGTCGGATGCGATCATCATCGGCTTCAACGTGCGCGCCGAGGGCAAGGCCACCGAGCTGGCCAACCGCGACGGGGTGGAGATCCGCTACTACTCGGTGATCTACCAGGCCATCGACGAGATCGAGAAGGCGCTCAAGGGCATGCTCAAGCCCATCTACGAGGAAAAGGAGCTGGGCCGGGCCGAGATCCGTGCGCTGTTCCGGTCCTCGAAGGTCGGCAACATCGCGGGCTGCCTGGTCACCTCCGGCGTCATGCGCCGCAACGCCAAGGCGCGGCTGCTGCGCGATTCCGTGGTGGTCGCCGAGAACGTCACGGTCTCCTCGCTGCGCCGGGAGAAGGACGACGTCACCGAGGTCCGCGACGGCTACGAATGTGGTCTGACGCTGACCTACAGCGACATCAAGGAAGGCGACGTCATCGAGACCTACGAGCTGGTGGAAAAAGCACGCGCCTGATGAGCGAAGCGAAGAAGACAACCCACACGGGCAGGCGCGGTCGTCATGGCTGACCCGGCCCGGGCGCGCCGACTGGCCAAGCGGATCTCGACGATCGTCGCCTCGACGATCGAGTACGAGATCAAAGATCCGCGGCTGGCCGGGGTGACGATCACCGACGCCAAGGTGACCGCTGACCTGCACGACGCGACCCTGTACTACACGGTGCTGGGCCGCTCCCTGGACGAGGACCCCGACTATGGCGGTGCCGCCGCCGCCTTGGAGGGGGCCAAGGGGGTGCTGCGCTCCAAGGTCGGCGCCGGCACCGGGGTGCGGTTCACCCCGACCCTGACGTTCGTCCGGGACACGGTCCCCGACACCGCCCACCGGATGGCGGAACTGCTGGCGGCCGCGCAGGCGGCCGACGCCGACCTGGCCCGGATCCGGGAGGGCAAGCAGCCGGTCGGGGATCCCAACCCGTACCGGGAGGCCCCGGGACAGCCGGGTGCCGAAGACAGCGGTGACGGTGAGCGATCGGGCGACTGATCCGGCGCCTACGGGCCGGCGCGTCGACGCCGCCGGAGCCGTGGAGCTGCTGGCGGGCGCAGATACGTTGGCGGTGATCTGCCATGTGCATCCCGACGCCGACACCATCGGCGCCGGACTGGCGCTGGCGATGGTTCTTCGGCGGTGTGGCAAGTCGGTCCAGGTCAGCTTCGCCCGCCCGGCCTGTCCTTCCGAGCTGCCGCAATCACTGCGGTCGTTGCCGGGCGGCGAGTTGCTGGTCAGCCCCGAGACCGTTAACCCCGACGTCGATCTGGTGGTGACGGTCGACGCCTCGAGCGCTGATCGGCTCGGGGCGCTGCAGGAGCTGGCGGAGGCCGGTTCCGAGCTGCTGGTGATCGATCACCATGCGTCTAATCAATTGTTCGGTACGGCGAATTTCGTTGACCCGACCGCGGATTCGACGACGATGTTGGTGGCCGAGCTGATCGACGCGTGGGGCGAATCGATCGACGCGGACGTGGCGCACTGCCTGTATGCCGGGCTGGCCGCCGATACCGGCTCGTTCCGGTGGGCCAGTGTCCGGGCCTACCGGCTGGCGGCGCGGCTGGTCGGTGTCGGAGTGGACAACGCGGCGGTCGCCCGCACCGTGATGGACACCCATCCGTTCGCCTGGCTGACGATGCTGTCGCGGGTGTTGTCCCAAGCGCAGCTGCTGCCCGACGCGGTGCAGGGGCGCGGGCTGGTCTATGCCGTGGTCGATCACGCCGAGTGGACCGCCGCGCGGCCCGAAGAGGTGGAGAGCATCGTCGATATCGTGCGCACCACCGAGCAGGCCGAGGTGGCGGCGGTGTTCAAGGAGGTCGAACAGGGCCGCTGGGCGGTCTCGATGCGGGCCAAGTCGGCGGTGGACCTGAGCGCGGTGGCGCTGTCTTTCGGCGGTGGGGGGCACCGGCTGGCGGCCGGCTACACGGTCACCGGCGGAGCGGACGACGTGGTCGCCGCCCTGGTCGCCGCGCTGGCCTGATGCGCCCCACCTCCTCCCATGCGCGGGCGTGCGTGTTTGCGCACGACACGCCGCGAAACTCTGGCATTCGGCGCACGCTCGCGGGGGAGCCGCGATGAGCGACAGCAGCGCCGCCGGCGGACGCCAGATCGCGGCGCTGGCGCTGCCGGCCCTCGTGGTGCTGGCCGCGGAACCGCTGTATCTGCTGTTCGACACCGCGGTCGTGGGCCGGCTCGGGGCGCTGGGTCTGGCCGGCCTGGCAATCGGCGGGCTGGTCCTGGGGCTGGTCGGCTCGCAGGCCACCTTCCTGTCCTACGGGACGACGGCGCGCTCGGCGCGCCACTTCGGTGCCGGCGACCGCACCGCCGCCGTCGCCGAGGGGGTGCAGGCGACCTGGCTGGCGCTGGGCCTGGGTGCGCTGATCGTCATCGTGGTGCAGGCCGCGGCGGCGCCGCTGGTGTCGGCGGTCGCGGGCCGTGACGACATCGCGCAGGCGGCACTGCCCTGGCTGCGGATCGCGATCTTCGGAGCTCCGGCGATCCTGGTGTCACTGGCCGGCAACGGATGGCTGCGCGGAGTGCAGGACACCGTACGGCCTCCACGCTATGTCGTTGTCGGCTTCGCGCTTTCGGCGCTGCTATGCCCGCTGCTGGTGTTCGGAGCGCTGGGCATGCCGCGCTGGGGCCTGGCCGGCTCCGCGGTGGCCAACTGCGCCGGCCAGTGGCTCGCCGCGCTGCTGTTCCTGCGGGCACTGCACTGCGAGCGGGTCCCGCTGCGCCTCGACGGGGCGGTGCTGCGGGCCCAACTGGTGATGGGACGCGACCTGATCGTGCGCTCCCTGGCCTTTCAGGCCTGCTTCGTCTCGGCGGCCGCGGTCGCGGCGCGATTCGGGGCCGCGGCGCTGGGTGCCCACCAGATCGTGCTGCAGCTGTGGACCTTCCTGGCGCTGGTGCTCGATTCGCTGGCCATCGCCGCGCAGGCCCTGGTCGGAGCGGCCCTGGGCGCCGGCGACGCCGGCCACGCCAAGGCCGTGGCCGGTAGGGTGACGGTGTTCTCGGCGGTCGCGGCCGCGGTGCTGGCCGCGTTGCTCGCCGCCGGGTCGGTGGTGCTACCGGCACTGTTCACCGGTGACCCGGCGGTGCTGGCGGCGATCGGGGTACCGTGGTGGTTCCTTGTCGCCCAATTACCTGTTGCCGGAATCGTTTTCGCCCTCGACGGAGTCCTGCTGGGAGCCGGCGACGCCGCATTCATGCGTACCGCCACCGTGATCAGCGCGCTGGCCGGCTTCCTGCCGCTGACCTGGCTGTCGCTGATGCTCGATTGGGGTTTGGCCGGGATCTGGTCGGGACTGACCACTTTCATCGTGCTGCGATTGGTGTTCGTCGGGTGGCGGACGCTTTCCGGGCGGTGGGTGCAGGCCGGCCGCCCGTAGGATCGGCTGATATGAGCGCGCAACGGGATCGGATGCTCCGCGGGGCGCTGTATCGCACCGACGATCCCGACCTGGTCGCCGACCGGCAGGCGTGTCAGCGCTTGGTGGCTGCTTTCAACGGCACCCACCCCGATGACGACGCCCGCCGCCGAAACCTCTTGGGCGAACTGCTCGGGGCCTTTGGAGAGAATTCGGTGATCATGTCCCGATTCTGTTGTGACTACGGCAAATACATCAGCATCGGCGCCCACTGCTTCATCAACTATGACGCGATCATGCTCGATTGCGCACCCATCTCCATCGGTGACCATGTGTCGATCGGCCCCCGCGCTCAACTGTTGACGGCGCGACATCCGGTCCGCGACATCGACGCCCGGCGCGACGGCTGGGAGTCGGCGGCGCCGATCACCATCAGCGACAACGTCTGGCTGGCGGCCGGGGTCATCGTCTGCCCCGGGGTGTCGATCGGTGCCGACACGGTCGTGGGCGCCGGCAGTGTGGTGACCCGGGACATCCCGGCAGGCGTTGTCGCAGTGGGCAATCCCTGCCGGGTCATCCGGGCGATCCGCTGAACCGGGCCCCCGATTCCGCCCCGAGCCACCACGTAGGCCGTGCCGATCAGGCCGTCGGTTCAGCAGAAGCGCAGCGAGCGCCGCCGGGCCGAGAACATCCACGCGGATCGCCGCGGCGGCGGCGCGAAGGGTCCGTCCGGGTACGCCGGGATAGCGCGCCGGGGGCGGCTCCCGGTCGGGATCGGCGACGCGTCCCCGCCGTCGCATTACGGTAACGCTGCGTTCGCCAAAAATATGAAAAAAACCTGCATGGCCTATCTATACATTTAGGTTACTCGCGGGTAGCATTCGTCGGGTTGTTACCGGTGGCACATCGACTGTCTGCAGGGGTGTAAGTCACCGACCGTCGTGAAAGCAATTGGGAGGAATGACAGGAATGATGCATTATCGCTTGATAGCCGCTGGTCTGACCGCTGGTGGGGGGCTGCTGACTGCCGCGTTTCTGCAGGCGGCTGTGGCGGTCGCCGGTCCCGACGACGCTGTGGCCCCCAGCGCCACCGGAGCCGACGCCTTCACGATCGGCGGCTTCACGTTCGACCCGTTCACCGGAAGCGGCTCCTCGGCGGCTGAGGGCTTCTCCCTTGTTCACCCGCTCACCGGGTCGGCGCCGCTGCTGACCCTGGGCGGCGGTAGCCCGGGGGGCCTGCTGCCCACCGCTCCGCAGAGTTTCGACGTCTTCGGGACCGATGGCACCAGCCTGGGCAGCATCGACTCCAGCGTGGTCGTGACGAACCTGGCCGGCTTCACCAACACCGAGTTCACCGTCACCGCCGCCACGGCGGCAGACGGCGGATCGGCGGCGGATCTGCCCGTCGCGGGCTCGGTCTACGACGTGTTCAACTTGGGTGGTGGCTTCGCGAACATCTACGTCGCCACCCCGGGCGAGGACGGAACCGTCACCGACACGTTCGTGACGCCCTGGGGCAGCACGGACCTGAGTTCGATGTTCGCCGGTATCAACGCGGCAGACCCGCTGCAGCCCGGCGACGCGTTCGCGGCGCTGCAGGCCGGGGCGTCCGGTGGCGGCGAGGACGCCTTCGCCATCGGCGGTCTCACCCTGGACCCCTTCACCGGAACCGGTGACTCGGCACAGGAGGGGTTCACCCCGATCGCCGCACTCGGTGGCGCAGGGCCCTTCCTGGCCATCGGCGGCGCATCGCTGGGTGACCCCAGCCAACAGGGAAGCGGTCTTGCCTCACAGGACTTCGACGTCTACAGCGGTACCGGCGACGACGCCACGCAGATCGGCACCATCAACACCGCGGTGGATGTCACCAACCTGTTGGGCATGACCAACACCCAGCTCGTCGTCACCGACGGCTCGGACACCGGCGACGGCCTTCCGGCAGCGGGAACGATCTACGACGCGTTCAACTTCGGCGGCGGTTTCGCCAACGTCTACGTCGCTACCCCGGGTGAGGACGGCACCATCACCGACACCTTCGTGACGCCGTTCGGAAGCATGGACCTGAGCTCACTGTTCAGTGGCATGGGCGGCGGGATCTCGCTGGACCCGGGAGCGGCGTTCGGCGCCCTGAGTGACAGCGCCGTGGGTGAGGACGCCTTCACCATCGGCGACACCACCTTCGACCCGTTCACCGGATCCGGGGCCGACACCACCCCGGGTTTCGCGCCGGTCTTCCAGACGGTCGGCGCGCTGCCACTGCTCAACATCGGCGGCGGCACGCCGGGCCTCGATCTGGGCGGTACGTTCTTCCCGCTCCCGATCACGTCGCAGGATTTCAACATCTATGACGGGACCGACCTGCTGGGCACCGCTCACGCCCAGGAGACCGTCACCCAGCTGTTGGGCCTGACCACCACGGAGTTCGTCATCGACGGTGTCACGCCCGGCGATGGTGACGCCGCGGACCTGCCGGAGCTCGGTTCGGTGTACAGCGTGCTGAACCTCGGTGGTGGCTTCGCCAACGTCTACTCGGCCATTCCGGGTCTGGACGGTGCCGACAGCACTGTCACCGACACCTTCGTGACCCCGTTCGGCGACTTCGACCTGAGCTCGTTGTTCGGTGGATTCGACGCCTCGGCCCTGATGGACCCGGGCGACGCGTTCCTGGGGCTCGACATCTAAAGATTCAGGCAGCAGACACGGCCCGGGCGGTGCACCAGAACCGCCCGGGCCGTGTTCTTGTCACTGCACCTGGGCGCGCCCGCGTTCCAGCACGGCCGCCCGGTTGGCGGCGACGTCCGCGCTGCTCACCCGGCTCATCCACTGCTTGGCCGCCATCGCCTCCATCCACAACCCGGTGGCGGTCTGCGACTCGTCGATGCGGTGATAGGAGCCCAGCAGCGCCCGTACCGCGGCCTGGTTGTTGCCGACGATCGACGCAGCCACAGCGCGCGCCGCGGCCGCCAGCTCGGTGTGCGGCACCATCTCGGTGACCAGACCTGCTCGCAGCGCATCGGCGGCCGACAGGTAGTCCCCGGTCAAACTCATCCGGCGGGCCAAGCCCACCCCGACGCGTTGGGGCAGCCGCACGCTCAGCCCCCAGCTGGGCATCAGTCCGACCCGGGCGTGGGTGTCGGCGAAGCGGGCCTGGTCCGAGGCGATCAGGATGTCGCAGTACAGCGCCAACTCCAGCCCGCCGGTCACCGCCGCGCCGTTGATCGCACCGATCACCGGCTTGGTCAGCGCCGGCCACTGCGGTGAGATGTCGGGCAGCGCAGTCGCATCGCCGAACTCCTTGAGATCCAAACCGGCGCAGAACACCGGATCGGCGCCGGTGAGGATCATCACGTCCACATCGGCGTCTGCGTCGGCGTCGGCCAGCGCGCCGAAGATGGCATCACGCAACGCGCGGGACAGCGCATTGCGTGCCTGGGGACGGTTGAGGGTCAGGGTACGGATACGGTCCTCGGTCTGGACCAGCAAAATGTCGTCGCTCACCGGTTCACGGTAACCCCGACTACCCTGAAGGGAATGCGCGGTATGGCGTTGAAGGAGTGGAGCGCCGTCGTCTCGGCCCTGCTTTCCGGCAGGCAGCGAATCCTGCTGCGCAAGGGCGGCATTCACGAGAAGCGCTTCGACGTCACCGCCGAGGAGTTCCTGTTGTTCCCAACGGTGGCGCACAGCCATGCCGAACGGGTCCGCCCCGAACACCGTGACCTGCTCGCGGCAGCGGCCGCCGATTCCACCGCCGACAAGCTGCTGGTGCGGGCCGCGGCGAAAGTCGTTGCGGCGCTGCCCGTGGGGCGGCCCGAGGCGCTGGATGACCTCGCGGACCTGCACATCTGGACGCCTGAATCGGTTCGTGCCGACCGGCTGGATTTCCGGCCCAAACACCGGCTGACGGCGCTGGTGGTCCAGGTGTTTCCGCTGGCCGCACCGGTGCGGTTGGCGCGCAGCCCCGACTATGCCGGCTGCAGCAGTTGGGTGCGGCTGCCGATCGCCGATCCGGAGCTGGGTGCCCCGGTGTTCACCACCGAACAGCTCGAGGCGGTGACCGTCCGGGTCCGCGACACCGTCGCCTGACAAGGCGGGTCAGATCTGTCCGTGGTTGGGTGGCCGGACAGCGGTCAGCTGCCATGCGCCGCTCAAGACGATTTTCGCCTCGCAGCGGGTCGGGAACATCAAACCCAAAGGACCGGTGTATATCTCGCACAACCGTTGGGACCCGTTGGCGCCCTACACGTCGGCTCGTGACACCGCGCGCGACTGGTGCAGGTTGGGCGCTGACGTCGAACTGTGGACCAACGAACAGCCTCCGTTCCTGAACAAGATGGACATCAACATCCTGCTGCCGCAGTTCGTCGATGGTGAGCGGAGCATGGCGTGGGTCAGCGATCGCTTCAACGGTCTGCCGACCAACTCCAACTGCGCGGCAATCCAGGCCGAGTGAGGGTCGCCGGGGCTCACGGCGAATGCGAACCCGGCGGTCGCGGCGGTGTTACCGCCGGGATCGCAGGGTCCGAATGATCTGTGCCGAGAGGTCCGGGTCGGACAGCAGCTGGTCGATCAGCGCCGTCATCACCTCCTGCCCGGTGATCCGGGCGCATCCCACCCGGTCGGCGGCCTCACGCTGCCACATATCCAGCCCGCGGTGTTGGGCCGGCGACAGATCGACGGTGCGGCGGGTTCGGGTTTGACGCAGCGGGATCGGTTCCGTCGGCTTCATCCCCGTCTCACCCGCCGGTGCCCAGCCGGTGCCCGGGATGCGGAGACGGCGGTCGTCGACGGGATCGCTGGCAGTGCTCATCGTGTGGACCTTCGGTAGCGGTGGAACCTCTGGCGCACACGCCAGAGTAGTCCGTCAACCGTCGCCTTAGGCCACGACGCCGGATCGGATTGCCTCGTCAATGTGGCCGGACCGACCACCACGAATGCGCTGCTTGACGATCGCGTGCTCGCATGCGCGCGGGATCGCAGATGAGGACGGCCCCAATTATACGAACCATTATCGGTGCAAGGTTAATAAAATATGAGACGGGCTAGTTCGATCATGATTCCATTAAATACGGACCTACGTGAATCAGTGGATCAGTAGATCAGTAGATAGCATGTCACCTGCAATAACAGCGGAATCCGCGATCGTCGCAATGGTCGGCGGAAAGAATGGACTGCGAGCAGAAAAATGTCGGCGAAACCATTGTTGAGCCTCGTCTCTGGTGCTATTCTGCACAATATCAAGAGAATTCGGGAATCTTGACGAGGGAGGAAATCATGATGATTTCACGGAATTCGTGCCGACGCGCGGCGGCCGGGGCGATCGGAGCCGGCGTGTTTGCCGGTGCGCTGTTGTCGGGTGCTGCGGGGCCGGCGCAGGCCGCCCCGGAGGGATTCCCGGCATCCCCGCCGGCCACGGTCCAGGTCGCCGACGCCCCGCCTGTGCTCGTCGGTCAGCCGCAATCCGCGGGTCCCACCGTGCTACCCGCAGGCTGGCAATCCGGGCCGATGCCGCAGTGGTGGGGGCGGCATCACTGGTGGCACCATCATCACCACTTCTGGCACCACTGGTGGTGGTGGTGGTGACCGCGATGGCGGTCACACCGAAACCTGATGGCGGGCGGCGAACTGCCGCCCGCCGCGGGCTGGTGCTATTGGCCGCACTCGGTGTCGGGGGAACGCTCGCCGGGTGCGGTACCAGTACCGAGATGGCTCCGGCGGGGCCGGTTGTGTCGCAGCCGCCCGCCGCTGAGCCCAGCCCGGCACCGTACGACATCTCGCGGGTCGACGCCATCAAGGACGACTTCCCGGCGGGCTTCACCGCGCAGGCACACCCGGCGAAAACGCTGGGAGAGCAGGACATCGCCGGGTCTGCGGTCGCCGCGTTCACCGACGCCCAGGTCGATCCGCCGCAGTGCCGGTCGGTGGTCATCCCGCCCTACGTCGATCCGAAGGCCGGCACCGAAGCCGCCGGTGTGATCGGGCAGGGCGACCAGGGAAACATGTATGTTGTAGCCCTGCGGTCACCGAATCCGATTGCGGCTGGGGATGATCCGGCAGGCTGCGACCGGATATCGCTGTCCGGTTCGCCGGAGGCGACCGGGACCGTGGAGCGTATACCGGCACCCGCCATCGCCGGCGCCACCACCACCGGGGTCAAGCTGTCCGTCGAGGATCCCCAGGAGGATCCCGACTACCTCTACACAGCGGCACTCGACGACCGGACATCGATCGTCGTGATGGGCAGCGCCGACGCTCAGTTGGATCCGCAGCGGCTGATGTCGGACCTACTGGTCAAGGCCGTCACCGCGGTCCGCGGGCAGCAGCAACCGTGATCGGCCGAACCGGACAGTGTGCACCGCCGGTTTCACCCGGGTTGCGCTGATCGGCGCCTCGCCGGTACCCGGATTCGTCGCGTAGCGGGGGTGGTTGCCGCCTCCGATCAGCACGCGGATCCGGCACCCCGCGGGGAAACGGCGTGCGATGGCGTCCAACTCGATGCGCACCGGTCCGGTGTGTTGCCGCAGCCGCCGGTAGCCGTCGGTGACGTTGACCGAGCGGCCGCGGGCATCGACCTCGCTGACGCGGACGAACAGGTCGGCGTGGGGGATGTCCGAGCTGTGGTCCAGCTCCAGCACCGGGACACCGCACACATCCAGATCCTCGGCCAACGCCTCGCCGGTGAAACTGAGCATGTCGGCCCGACGCTGCAGGCGACTGTCATCGCGATACCCGGCGGCCGGTGACAGCAGTCGCCCCCCGATCGTGGGGGGAGGATCGGCGGGGTCGAACCGGAAGGTGGCCGGCGGGGCCGCCGCGTCGGGCGGGATCGCCGCCAGCGTGCCGCCGGGCTGCAGATAGCACGCGTGCGCGGCTTCGGCCGGTTCCCAATCCGGCCGGTCCTGCCAGCCCCGACCGGCGACGAAGATCCGAACCCGGCTCGGACGCGTCGGGCTGCCCGAGCCCCGCAGATGGGTGTCCAGCCACTGCAACGACTCGGCGGTGACCCGGCCCAGGCCGCTGGTCAGCATCTGGTTGTGGGTCCACGGCCCGATGGTCATCGCCACGTCGACGCCCCGGTCGCGCAACGCCCGATACTGGGCCAGGGTCTGATCCAGGAACAGGTCTTGCCATCCGCCGAGCAGCAGCACCGGCACCTGGGAGCGTTCCAGTGCTTCGGGGTGGCGCAGCGAATCCCAGAACGGGTCGTCGGCCTCGGGGTGTTCGACCCACGACTCGTACCAGGGTGAGCCGGCGCCCAGCAGCTTGCGGCCGGCCGCACCCAACGGCAGTCCCGCCGCGGCGCGCTTCACCCTGCGTTGGGCGGTCAGCTGGTGGATGCCGGCCCGGATCCGGGGGCGGGCCTCCTGATGTGCCATCAAGTGGCTCCAGCCCAGAAAGTCGTTGAGGGCGAACGCCCCGGCGCCCCAGGTGGACCGGTACAGATCGTGCGGCCCCACGGTGATGACGGCTGCGGCCAGTTCCGGTGGCGGATCGGCCAGCAACGCCCACTGGGTGAATCCGAGATAGGAGATCCCGATGGTGCCGAAGGAGCCGGTGAACCAGTCCCTGGTGCGCAGCCACGCCACGGTGTCGGCGCCGTCGGCGGCCTCGTTGACCATCGGCTCGAACACGCCGCCCGATCCGAAGGTGCCGCGGACACTCTGCAGAATCACCCGGTAGCCGCGGGCGGCGTACATCCGGGCGAACACCAGCGAGAACGGGAAGCCCCGGCCGTACGGGCAGCGCACCAGCAGCGTGCCGCCGATGTCACCGGTCGGCTCATAGTGGTCGGCCAGCAGGGTGAGCCCGTCGCGCATCGGGATGCGTTCCCGGTGCACGGTGTAGCCGGTGGTGGGCGGGGGCAGTCGTCGCAGCGCCCGGTTCAGGGCGACATCGGCGAGGCGTGGAGTGGTTTTCACTCCTGATCAGTATTTGTAGTGAGGCGCCAGTTGGTGGGCGCGCATCAGGTTCTCGGTGGGGCAGTCCACGTCCGGGCTGGAGTACACCGGTGAGTAGTACAGCGACTGCTGGATCAGCCCGTAGCTGGTCTTGAACGCCACCATGCAGGAGAACCACCACCGGTTGTTCCACTCGGTGGGCTTCATCACCCAGTACTGCGCCGCCCGGTGCCCGTTGATGTCCATCTCGATCGCGTCGGCGGGGATGGTCTCGTCGTAGCTGCGCCACACGAACGTTTCGACGGCCATCTGGTAGTTGCCGGCGTCGAATTCGCAGCGCACGCCCTCCACCGGCTTGGGCGGGGTGAAGGCCAGGCCGAGCTGCGCGATGACGTCAAACGGGATGTCCTCGCAGGCGTCGAACGGGCGGGGGTTGGTCAGGTTGACCGGCTTGCTGGAGGTCGGCGGCGGTGCCAGCGGGGCGGCGGTGGAGCGCAACTGCACCCCGTTCGCCCCGGTGGCGGCAGAGCTGCTGCTGGGCGGCGACTGCTGCCAGACCATGACGACGGCCATCGCCAGCGCGCTGAACGCCGTGGCCAGACGCAGTTTGGTGAGCATCCCACTCCTCGCTTCCGCCCAGACTTTCCCCGGGAGTGTACAAGTTGGGGCGCCGACCACTGGCGCAAAAGCGAGAACACGTTCTAATTCGCCCGCCGCAGCCGCGCCGGGGAGCGCCGCTAGTCTTGAGGATCGTGACCATCCACGAGCCGACGGCCTCGCACGGCCCGACCCTGTGGGCGATCTCCGATCTGCACACCGGCCACATGGGCAACAAGCCGGTCACCGAGTCGCTGCATCCGGCGACCGGTGACGATTGGCTGATCGTCGCCGGTGACGTCGCCGAACGCACCGACGAGATCCGTTGGTCGCTGGACCTGCTGCGGAAACGGTTCGCCAAGGTGATCTGGGTGCCCGGAAACCACGAGCTGTGGACCACCACCAAGGACCCGATGCAGATCTTCGGGCGCTCGCGCTACGACTATCTGGTCGACATGTGCGACCAGATGGGCGTCATCACCCCCGAGCATCCGTTCCCGGTCTGGACCGAGGAGGGCGGCCCGGCCACCATCGCGCCGATGTTCCTGCTGTATGACTACACGTTCCTGCCCGCCGGCGCGGCCACCAAGGCCGAAGGCCTGGCCATCGCGCGGGAGAGCAATGTGGTGGCCACCGACGAGTTCCTGCTGTCTCCCGAGCCGTACGGCACCCGGGATGCGTGGTGCCGTGACCGGGTCGCCGTCACCCGCAAGCGCCTCGAAGAACTGGACTGGATGATCCCGACCGTGCAGGTCAACCATTTCCCGATGGTGCGTCAGCCGTGCGACGCGCTGTTCTACCCGGAGTTCTCGCTGTGGTGCGGCACCACCGAAACCGCCGACTGGCACACCCGCTACAACGCGACGTGCTCGGTCTACGGTCACCTGCACATCCCGCGCACCACCTACTACGACGGGGTGCGCTTCGAAGAGGTCTCGGTGGGCTACCCGCGGGAGTGGCAGCGCCGCAGGCCCCATCGGTGGCTGCGCCAGGTGCTGCCCGACCCGCAATACCCGCCCGGTTACCTCAACGAGTTCGGCGGCCACTTCACCATCACCGACGAGATGCGCGCGGCCAGTGCAAAATTCGCCGAACGGCTGCGGCAACGGCAGTCCCGATGAGCAAACTGCTGGACACGGTGCTGGCTCCGGCTCAGTCGTTGGCCTCGGCCGAACGCTACGACGATCCGCCCGGACTGGCCCCGCTGCCCGAGGAGGAGCCGCTGGTGGCGCGTTCGGTGGCCAAGCGCCGCAACGAATTCGTCACGGTGCGCTACTGCGCCCGGTTGGCCCTCGAGGAACTCGGTCAGCCGCCGGTGCCGATCCTCAAAGGGGAGAAGGGTGAACCGTGCTGGCCGACCGGCATCGTCGGCAGTCTGACGCACTGCGCGGGTTTTCGCGGCGCGGTGGTGGGCCGCGAAGCCGATGTGCGGTCGGTGGGCATCGACGCCGAACCGCACGACGTGCTACCCGACGGCGTGCTCGACGCGGTCAGCCTGCCCGTCGAACGCGCCGAGTTGGCCGCCCTGCCGAACGAGCTGCACTGGGACCGGATCCTGTTCTGCGCCAAGGAAGCCACCTACAAAGCATGGTTTCCGCTGACCCAGCGGTGGCTGGGCTTCGAGGACGCCCACATCACCTTCGATTCCGACGGCGGCTTCGTCTCTCGCATCCTCATCGACCCCGCGGCGCTGTCCGGTCCGCCGCTGACCGAGCTGCGCGGGCGGTGGTCGGTCACCGGCGGGCTGGTGCTGACCGCGATCGTGCTGTGAACGTCCAGCCGGGCCTGGTGATCGTCGACAAGCCGGCCGGAATCACCAGCCACGACGTGGTTTCGCGGTGCCGCCGATTCTTCGGCACCCGCAAGGTCGGCCATGCCGGCACCCTGGATCCGATGGCCACCGGGGTGCTGGTGGTCGGCATCGAACGGGCCACCAAGATTCTGGGTCTGCTCACCACGTCGGTGAAGTCCTATGCAGCCACCATCCGACTGGGTCAGACCACTTCTACCGAGGACGCCGAGGGCGAAGTGCTGCAGACGGTTTCAGCCGAGCACGTCACCGATTCGCAGATCGTCGACGCTATCGCCGGTCTGCGCGGCGATATCTTGCAGGTGCCCTCGACGGTCAGTGCCATCAAAGTCGCCGGCAAGCGGTCCTACCAGCTGGCCCGCGAAGGCCGCCCCGTCGAACTGCCCGCCCGGCCGGTGCGCATCGACCGCTTCGAGCTGCTCGCGGTGCGCCGGGACGGCCAGTTCGTCGATCTGGACGTCGAGGTGGACTGCTCGGCGGGCACCTACATCCGGGCGCTGGCCCGCGATCTCGGCGGCGAGTTGGGGGTGGGCGGGCACTTGGCCGCCCTGCGGCGCACCCGGGCCGGAAGCTTCAGCCTGGATCAGGCCCGCACCCTCGAGGAGCTACACGAGGCCCCGCGGCTGAGCTACAGCATCGATGAGGCCTGCCTGCAGAGCTTTCCGCGTCGCGACCTGACCGCTGATGAGGCGCTCGACGCCAGCCACGGCCGGCCGCTGGTGCCCGCCGGCATCGACGGTGTCTACGCGGCCACCGCCGGCGACGGGCGGGTGATCGCACTGCTGGAGGATTCCGGGCCGCGGACCAGTTCGGTGGTCGTCATCCGGCCGGCAACGCTTTAGTCCGCCGGGGAAATCGCCGTCAGACCACCCAGATCGCCTGGGCGGCGGGGCTACCCAGGTCAATGGTGGACTTCGCGCCACCGGGCGCCCCGGGTGACTCCAGGGCCACCGAGATGATCCCGGCGAACTCGCGGCGGGTCAGCACCTGGACCCGGGCATCGAGGCTGATACCGACTCCGTCGAAGTAGCGCAGCATCTCCGGGTCACTGTCGGAGATCCTGGCCACCGTCCCGGAGTCGCCGTCGGCACACTCCCACAACTGGCGCGCCGGAGGCGTGGGCACCTGCCCGTCGGCGGCCGGAATCGGGTCGCCGTGCGGGTCGCGCTGCGGGAATCCCAGTTTGGCGTCGATGCGGGCCACCAGCGCGTCGGAGACCGCGTGCTCGAGCACCTCGGCCTCGTCGTGCACCTCGTCCCAGCTGTAGCCCAGCTCGCGCACCAGAAAGGTCTCGATCAACCGGTGCCGGCGCACCATGCCCAGCGCAGCGCGGCGGCCCTCCTCGGTGAGCGTCACCGCGCCGTACTTCTCGTGGTCCACCAGGCCGGCTTCGGCGAGTTTGCGGATCGACTCCGACGCGGTGCTGGCCGACACACCGATCTTCTCCGCCAGCATCTTGGTGCTGACCTTGTCGGGCGACCATTCCTGCGCGGTCCAGATGACCTTCAGATAGTCCTGGGCGACGCTAGTCAGCCCATCCGACTGCTCCCAAGGGCTCACAACACCACAGTTTAGGCTTGCGGTTGTGCAGCGGTGGCGGGGGCAGGACGAGATCCCCACAGACTGGGGTCGGTGCGTGCTCACCATCGGCGTCTTCGACGGTGTGCACCGCGGCCATGCCGAACTGATCGCACATGCGGTGAAGGCCGGTAAGGCCCGCGGTGTGCCGACGGTGCTGATGACCTTCGACCCGCACCCGATGGAGGTGGTCTACCCCGGCTCCCATCCGGCTCAGCTCACCACGTTGGCGCGCCGGGCCGAGCTCGTCGAAGAGGCCGGGGTCGACGTGTTCCTGGTGATCCCGTTCACCCCCGACTTCATGAAGCTCACCCCGGACCGCTACATCCACGAACTTCTGGTCGAGCATCTGCACGTGGTGGAAGTGGTGGTGGGGGAGAACTTCACCTTCGGCCGCAAGGCTGCGGGCAACGTCGAGACGTTGCGCCGCGCCGGTGAGCAGTTCGGTTTCTCGGTGCGGTCGGTGTCGCTGGTGGCGGAGCACGCCGACTCGGACCCGGCCCAGTCGGTCACGTTCTCCTCGACCTACATCCGGTCCTGCGTGGACGCCGGCGACGTGGTCGCGGCCGCCGAAGCGCTGGGGCGGCCGCACCGGGTCGAGGGACTGGTGGTGCGCGGCGACGGCCGCGGGCGGGACCTGGGCTTCCCGACCGCCAACGTGGCGCCGTCGGCGTACGCGGCCATTCCGGCCGACGGGGTGTACGCCGCGTGGTTCACCGTGCTGGGACACGGCCCGGTCCCCGGCACCGTCATCGCCGGTCAGCGCTGCCGGGCGGCGGTCTCGGTCGGCACCAACCCGACCTTCTCCGGGCGGGCCCGCACCGTCGAGGCGTTCGTACTCGATCAAACCGCCGACCTGTACGGCCAGCGGGTCGCCGTCGACTTCGTCAGCCGGATCCGGGGCCAGGAGAAGTTCGACTCGGTGGCGGACCTGGTGGCGGTGATGAACACCGACGTGGAGAAGACCCGCGGTCTGCTCGCCGGGGACTGACCGGCCGCCCGGCCGGGCCTGGATTGGGTTCGGACGTCCCGGCGCTGCTAGACTCCCTGCTCGGCGCGCTGCAGTCCGCGGTGGCCGCCACTATCACATTCGCGGGACTACCTTGATGGAGATGTTTTCGTGGCGCTGACCGCCGAGCAGAAAAAAGAGATCCTGGGCAGCTACGGTCTGCACGAGACCGACACCGGCTCGCCGGAGGCGCAGGTCGCACTGCTCACCAAGCGGATCGTCGATCTCACCGAGCACCTCAAGATCCACAAGCACGACCACCACTCCCGCCGCGGCCTGCTGCTGCTGGTCGGCCGGCGTCGTCGTCTGCTCAAGTACCTCGCCCAGGTCGATGTGGCGCGTTACCGCTCGCTCATCGAGCGCCTGGGTCTGCGTCGCTGACATTCGGTCGGCGATAACCGCCGCCGTGTAGAGTGAGACCGTTCCGGGCCTCGCCCGGACATCGGTGTGGCCCACGCAGTCCGCGCGCGTCACTCCGGCACGTCACGATGGGAAACATTCCCGCGACCGGCCAGACCTGAGTCGGGCGGTCTTCGGTAGTGGCAGCCGGGTCTGAGAGTTCCAAGATCCGGCCGCTTCGATCGACGACCGTAGCCGCATCCAGGTTCTTCGCTGGTCCTCGTCCGGCGTGCAAAACAGCTGAACGAACCAGGAAGGCCGCAAGGGCGTCCATGTCTGCAATTGAAATTGATGAAGGCGTTTTCGAGTCCACCGCCACCATTGACAACGGGAGCTTCGGCACCCGCACCATCCGCTTCGAGACCGGCCGGCTGGCCCAGCAGGCGGCGGGCAGTGTCGTCGCCTACCTCGATGACGAGACCATGCTGCTGTCGGCGACCACCGCCAGCAAGGCTCCCAAGGAGCACTTCGACTTCTTCCCGCTCACCGTCGACGTCGAGGAGCGGATGTATGCCGCCGGGCGCATCCCGGGCTCGTTCTTCCGCCGCGAGGGCCGGCCGTCCACCGACGCGATCTTGACCTGCCGGCTCACCGACCGCCCGCTGCGCCCGTCGTTCGTCGACGGTCTGCGCAACGAGATCCAGGTCGTGGTGACCGTGCTGAGCCTGGACCCCAAGGACCTCTACGACGTGGTGGCGATCAACGCCGCGTCGGCCTCCACGCAGCTGGCCGGCCTGCCGTTCTCCGGCCCGGTCGGCGCGGCGCGGGTGGCGCTGATCGACGGCACCTGGGTGGCATTCCCCACCGTCGAGCAGCTCGAGCGCGCGGTGTTCGACATGGTGCTGGCCGGGCGTGCGGTAGACGCCGCCGACGGGGGCACGGACGTCGCGATCATGATGGTCGAGGCCGAGGCCACCCCGCACGTCATCGAGCTCATCGAGAGCGGTGCGCAGGCGCCGACCGAGACGGTGGTCGCCGAAGGTCTGGAGGCCGCCAAGCCGTTCATCGCGGCCCTGTGCAAGGCCCAGCAGGAGCTGGCCGACGCCGCTGCCCGCCCGACCGCCGAGTACCCGCTGTTCCCGGCCTACGGCGAGGACGTCTACTACGCGGTGGCCTCCATCGCCACCGACGAGCTGGCCAAGGCGCTGACCATCGCCGGTAAGGCCGAGCGCGACGAACGCACCGAGGAGATCAAGGCCGAGGTCGTCCAGCGGCTTGCCGAGACCTACGAAGGCCGCGAGAAGGAGATCAGCGCGGCCTACCGCAGCCTCACCAAAAAGCTGGTGCGCCAGCGCATCCTGACCGACCACTTCCGCATCGACGGCCGTGGCATCACCGACATCCGGGCGCTCTCCGCCGAGGTCGCGGTGGTGCCCCGGGCGCACGGCAGCGCACTGTTCGAGCGCGGCGAGACCCAGATCATGGGTGTGACCACGCTGGACATGGTGAAGATGGCGCAGCAGATCGACTCACTGGGGCCGGAGAAGTCCAAGCGCTACATGCACCACTACAACTTCCCGCCGTACTCCACCGGTGAGACCGGACGGGTCGGTTCGCCCAAGCGCCGCGAGATCGGCCACGGCGCGCTGGCCGAGCGGGCCCTGGTTCCGGTGCTGCCCAGCATCGAGGAGTTCCCCTACGCCATCCGGCAGGTGTCGGAAGCGCTGAGCTCCAACGGGTCCACCTCGATGGGCTCGGTCTGCGCCTCCACGCTGGCACTGCTCAACGCCGGGGTGCCGCTGAAGGCTCCGGTCGCCGGCATCGCGATGGGTCTGGTCTCCGACGATGTCGAGATCGACGGTAAGACCGAGCGTCGTTTCGTCGCACTCACCGACATCCTGGGCGCCGAGGACGCGTTCGGCGACATGGACTTCAAGGTCGCCGGCACCAAGGACTTCGTCACCGCCCTGCAGCTGGACACCAAGCTCGACGGCATTCCGTCGCAGGTGCTCGCGGGCGCACTGTCACAGGCCAAGGACGCGCGTCTGACCATCCTGGAGGTGATGGCCGAGGCCATCGACGCCCCCGACGAGATGAGCCCGTACGCGCCGCGGGTCACCACCATCAAGGTGCCGGTGGACAAGATCGGCGAGGTGATCGGGCCCAAGGGCAAGATGATCAACTCGATCACCGAGGAGACCGGCGCCCAGATCTCCATCGAGGACGACGGCACCGTGTTCGTCGGCGCCACCGACGGGCCGTCGGCGCAGGCCGCGATCGACAAGATCAACGCGATCGCCAACCCGCAGTTGCCGAAGATCGGCGAGCGCTTCCTGGGCACCGTGGTCAAGACCACCGACTTCGGCGCGTTCATCTCGCTGCTGCCGGGCCGCGACGGGCTGGTGCACATCTCCAAGCTCGGCAAGGGCAAGCGGGTCGCCAAGGTCGAGGACGTCGTCAAGGTCGGCGACAAGCTGCGGGTGGAGATCGCCGATATCGACAACCGCGGCAAGATCTCGCTGGTGCCCGTGGAGGACGCGGCAGATGCGGCGGCCTCGGCCCCGGCAGCGGGGTCCGCTGAGCCTGCCGATGCCGCGGCCGTCGAGAGCTGACACCGCGCGCGCCACACTGCGTCGCACCACCCTGGCGGGCGGGCTGCGGGTGGTCACCGAGTACCTCCCGGCGGTCCGTTCGGCGTCGGTCGGCGTCTGGGTCGGTGTCGGGTCGCGCGACGAGGGCGCCACGGTAGCCGGGGCGGCGCACTTTTTGGAGCACCTGCTGTTCAAGGCCACCCCGACCCGCACGGCGGCCGGCATCGCCCAGGCGATGGACGCCGTCGGGGGTGAGCTCAACGCCTTCACCGGCAAGGAGCAGACCTGCTATTACGCCCATGTGCTCGACACCGATCTCGAGCTGGCGGTGGCCCTGGTGAGCGACGTGGTGCTCAACGGGTCCTGCGCGGCCGAGGATGTGGACCTCGAGCGCGACGTGGTCCTGGAGGAACTCGCGATGCGCGACGACGATCCCGAGGACGCGCTGGGCGATGTGTTCTTGTCCACCCTGTTCGGCGACCATCCGATCGGGCGGCCGGTGATCGGCAACGTCGAATCGGTGTCGGCGATGACCCGCGCACAGCTGCGCTCGTTTCACCAGCGTCGCTACACCCCGGAGCGCATGGTGGTGGCGGTGGCCGGCAATGTCGATCACGACACCGTGGTGGCGCTGGTCAGAGAACATTTCGGGCACAGGCTGGTTCGTGGTCAGCGGCCCGCCGCGCCGCGGCGTGGTGCCGCCCGGGTTCCGGGCTCGCCAGGGCTGACGGTGGTCAACCGTGACGCCGACCAGACCCACATGTCGCTGGGGGTGCGTGCCCCGGGGCGGTACTGGCAGCACCGTCAGGCGTTGGCGGTGCTGAACACCGCCCTCGGCGGCGGGTTGAGTTCCCGGCTGTTCCAACAGGTTCGGGAGTCCCGCGGGCTGGCGTACTCGATCTACTCGTCGGTGGACACCTTCGCCGACGCGGGTGCGCTGTCTGTCTATACCGCCTGCCAGCCGGAGCGGTTCGCCGAGGTGGCGGCGGTGACTGCCGAGGTGCTCGACTCGGTTGCGCGCGACGGCATCACCGCCCAGGAGTGCCGGATCGCCAAGGGGTCACTGCGCGGCGGATTGCTTCTGGGCCTGGAGGATTCGGGTTCGCGGATGAACAGGCTGGGCCGTACCGAACTGAACTACGGACGGCACCGCCCGATATCGCGCACGCTGCGGGAGCTGTCCGCGGTCACCGTCGAGGAGGTCAACGCGGTGGCGCACCGGCTGTTGCGCCGGCCCTATGGCCTGGCGGTGCTCGGTCCCTACCGGTCGAAAGGATCACTGCCCCGGAGACTGCGGGCGCTGGCTGGTTAATGGCAGGCTAGGGAAATGGCTTTCAGCTTCTCCGAACTCACGGTCCCGCTGGTGGGTGCGCCGATGGCCGGCGGTCCCAGTACGCCGGCGCTGGCGGCCGCGGTGTCGCAGGCGGGGGGACTCGGATTCGTCGCCGGCGGTTACCGTACGCCGCAGCAGCTGGCCGACGACATCACTGCCGCGCGCAGCGCCACCGCCGGTCCGATCGGGGCCAATCTGTTTGTGCCGCAACCCAGCGTTGCCGATATGGTGCTGCTCGACGAGTACGCCGATCTGCTGGAACCACTGGCCGACCATTACGGCGTCGAACTGGGCCGGCCCCGCTTGGGTGACGACGACTGCTGGCCGGAGAAGCTGACCGTGATCGCCGACCTGCGGCCCACCGTGGTGTCGTTCGCGTTCGGGACGCCGGCGCCGGAGGACCTGGCGAAACTGCGCGCGCTGCGCATCCTGACCCTGGTCACCGTGACCTCGGCCTACGAAGCCGGCATCGCGGTGGCGCACGGCGCCGATGCCCTGGTGGTGCAGGGCCCCGGCGCCGGCGGGCATCGCGGCACGTTCGCGCCCGACGTGCGGCCGGGCACCGAATCTCTCGAGGACCTGCTGGCCCAGATCGGCCATGCCCACGGTGACGTCCCGCTGGTGGCGGCAGGCGGCCTGGGCACCGCGGCCGATGTGGCCGGGGTGCTGGGGCGGGGTGCGGTGGCCGCCCAGGTCGGAACCGCGCTGCTGCTGTCCGACGAGGCGGGGACCAACCCGACGCACCGGGCGGCGCTGACCAACCCGGAATTCATCAACACAGCGGTGACGTGTGCGTTCTCCGGCCGCTACGCGCGCGGACTGGAGAACGACTTCACCCGGACCTTCGACAACGTGGCGCCGGTGGGATACCCCGAGATCAACCACATGACCACACCCATCCGGGCGGCGGCGGTGGCGATCGACGACCCGCACGGGACCAGCCTGTGGGCCGGGACCGCCTACCGGACCGTGCGGTCGGCCCCGGCCGCCGACATCCTCGCCGCCTTGGCAGGCTGACCGGTACCAGCGGTACCGCTATGATCGGCCAATGAGCAACGCTGCTGCGTCGACGAAGCCCACGGCCACCGGCACCGTGCACATCGGAGCCAGCCCCGAGAGGGTCTACGCGCTGATCACCGACTTGTCGGCGCTCGGGGAGTGCGCCGAGGAGACCGTCGCGATGCGGTGGCGAAAAGGCGATGCGGCCCGTCCCGGCGCGGTGTTCTCCGGCGAGAACCGCAACGGCCCCAAGACGTGGACGACGACCTGCACCGTCGTCGCCGCAGAACCGGGCCGGACCTTCGCGTTCGATGTCCGCTCGGCGATCATCCCGGTGGCCCACTGGGCCTACCAGATCACGCCGACCGACGCCGGTTGCCAGGTCACCGAGAGCACCTGGGATCGCCGGCCGCGCTGGCTGCGTGGCATCACCGGTCACGTCACCGGCATCAAGGACCGGGCTACCGCCAACGCCGCGCACATTCGGCTCACCCTTGATCGACTCAAGCAGCGCGCCGAGCACCCGCAACCGACGTAGACATCTATGGAGATATTGTCGACAGTCATGACATCGACTATGGTTTTGTAAACCTCGGCGAAGGAGTTGCCATGCTTTCGGTTGATGACACTGCCGCGGGCCCGCACGACGGCTCGCTGGATCACGAGCGCATCGTCCTGCAGGCCCGGGACGTCGACTTCGACTGGTCGGACCTGCCGGTGCACTACGTACCCGGGGAGCCCTTCGCGACCCATTTCTGCAACGTGCTGCACCTGCTGCTGCCCGCCGGCGAGGAGTTCTTCGTCGAGCTGTTCAAGCAGGTGCTGCCGTTGATCAAGGACGACCAGCTGCGCCTCGACGTCCAGGGTTTCATCGGACAGGAGGCCACCCACTCCCAGGCGCACGCCGGCGTCGTCGACCACCTGGCCGCGCGCGGCATCGACATGTCGCCTTTCACCGGCCAGATCAAGTGGCTGTTCGAAAAGCTGCTCGGCGACCGGCCGCACTGGAGCAAGCGCCGCCAGCAGCGCTGGCTGCTCGAACGGGTGGCGCTGGTCGCCGCCGTCGAGCACTACACGGCGATCCTGGGGGAGTGGATCCTCGACAGCCCGGCGCTGGATGCGGCCGGAACCCATCCGGCGATGCTGGACATGCTGCGCTGGCACGGCGCCGAAGAGGTCGAGCACAAAGCCGTCGCCTTCGACGTGATGAAGCACCTGCGGGTCGGGTATTTCCGGCAGGTCCGCACCCAACTGGCCGTCACGCCGCTGATGCTGTTGCTGTGGGTCCGCGGGCTGCGGTTCATGTACAAGGTGGACCCGCAATTGCCGGCCGGAACCAAGCCGCGCTGGCGGGACTGGTTCACGGTGGCGCGCCGCGGGCTGGTTCCCGCGCCGTTCGAATTCCTGCCCGCCATCGCCTCCTACTACCGGCCGGGCTTTCATCCGGCCCAACTCGGCGGGGTGGAGCGGGCGGTCAACTACCTGGCGGTGTCGCCCGCCGCCCGCGCCACGCACTGACCGTTATCCGGCCGAACACGAGGAGTGCAGCCGAATGAACAGCTCGACCACAGTCACGTCAACAGACGGCGTGAGCCTGGCCGTGCATGCCTACACCGACCTGGATCCGCAGCGACCGACGATCCTGGCCATCCACGGCTACCCGGACAACCACCACGTGTGGGATCCGGTGGCTCACGAGCTCGTCGCGAGCTACCCGGGCCGATACAACGTCGTCGCCTATGACGTGCGGGGCGCGGGTGCGTCCTCGTCGCCGGCGGACCGATCCGGGTATCGGCTGCCCCAGCTGATCGCCGACATCGGCGCGGTCATCGAGCACCTCGGGGTCGACAACGTCCATCTGCTGGGCCATGACTGGGGTTCGATCCAGGGCTGGGCGGCGGTGACCGACCCCGTCCTGGGGCCCAAAATCACTTCCTACACCTCGATTTCGGGTCCGCATCTGGACTACGCCGGCAAGTTCCTGCGGTCACCGCGCAACCTGCGGGGGTTCCTCGACGTGGCCCGACAGATACTGGAGTCCTCCTACATCTGGCTGTTTCTGACGCCGCGGGTGCCTGAGGCGCTCTTCCGGTCCGGATTCGGCGGCAGACTCATCGACACCCTGGAGCGAATCGGCCGCTCCGGCCGTCCACGGCGGGCCACCCACCGGGCGGAGAACGACTACGTCAACGGACTCAACCTCTACCGCGCGAACATGCCGCGACCGCTGATGAAGCCCTCCGTGCCGCTGCCCTCCACCGACGTCGCCGTGCAGGTGCTCGCACCGCGCCTGGACCTGTTCGTCAGCCCCGCCCTGCAGCGGTTCACCGGCGCGATCCCGCCGCGCCATCGGGTGCTCGACATCGACGGTGGACATTGGGTGGTGACCGATCGGCCCGAGATGATCGCCCGGCTCACCGGCGAATGGGTTGATCAGAATGTGGCCGGCAGCGCAGATGCCTCTGGCCGCGACGTCCCCGACATCCGGCAAAGCTGAGATGCCGCAAGAGATCTGGCGCTCCCGGCCCGCGGACCTCTACGGCCGGCGCAAGCATGACCGGTTCTTCAACCTGCTCTGGGCGGCGATCACGGTCTTCAGTGCGTTCTCCGGGCTGTCGAGGTGGCGGCCGTCGCGGGTGGTGCCCGTCTCGCGGACCATCGCGGCGGTTGTCACCAAGCGGGAGATGCTGACCCCGGACGTTGTGGCGTTGACGATCGTAGAACCGAACGGCGGGCTGCTGCCGTCCTGGTCGCCGGGTGGTCACATCGACGTGCAGCTGCCGTCCGGCCGCCGCCGGCAGTACTCACTGTGCGGGGCGCCCGGAAGGCGCACCGACTACCGCATCGCGGTGCGGCGTCTCGACGACGGTGGCGGCGGGTCGGTGGAGATGCACGAGTCCTACGCGGTGGGCGACACCCTGGTTTTCGAGGGCCCGCGCAACGCGTTCTATCTCGGCACCGACGAGAACGACGTGTTGTTCGTCATCGGCGGGATCGGGGTGACCCCGATGCTGCCAATGCTGCGCGAGGCCGCTCAACGCAGAATCGACTGGCGCGCAATATATGCCGGCCGCAGCCGGACTGACATGCCACTGCTCGACGAGGTGCTGGCGGTCGACCCCGAACGGGTCACGGTATGGGCCGACGACGAACACGGGCGGTTCGCCGGCACCGACGAACTGCTGGCCGGCGCCGGCCCGCAGACCGCGGTCTATGTGTGCGGTCCGACCGCGATGCTCGAAGCGGTGCGCGCCAGTCGCGACGCACACGCCGATGCGCCGCTGCACTACGAGCGGTTCAGCCCGCCGCCGGTGGTCGACGGCGTGCCCTTCGAACTCGAGCTGGCCCGCTCGCGGCGCCTGCTGCTGATTCCCGCGGACCGTTCGGCGCTGGATGTGATGCTCGACGCCGACCCGACCACCGCCTGTTCTTGTCGGCAGGGGTTCTGCGGCACCTGCAAGGTCAAAGTCGTCTCCGGTGATGTCGACCGGCGCGGGCGCACCTCGGAATCAGACGACGAGATGCTGGTCTGCGTCTCGCGGGCCAACGGCGGCCGGATCGTCATCGACGCCTGAGCGAATTCACGTTAACTTCCAGGCGATTTCGGCAAATCGCGGCCTCCGCTATCGGCCGGCCCATAGACTGCCCGGATGCTCGGAGCCGCTCCCATTCATCCGGCAAGCCTGCCCGCCAAGTTGATCTACGCGCTCGCCGACGCCCTCACCCCGCGCCTGGTGCGGCGTCTGGTGCTGCACGCCGGCAATGGCACGGTCGCCGGCCGGATGACCACGATGGGCCGCCGGGTCAACACCGTCGCCAAGCTGCAACGGGTCCGGCCGTTCTTCGGTGTGGGCTTTACCCGTGCCCAGGGCGCCGGCGTCCCGGTCGAAGTGGTCCGGGCGGCTGATCGGGGCCGGCCGCCCGGTGAGGCGTTCGTCGACGGCGTCATCCTGTATCTCCACGGTGGCGGCTTTATCACCGGAGGTCTGGACACCCATCTTCATGTGGTGGCCAAGCTCGCCCGACGCACCCGGCTGCCGGTCGTACACGTCGATTACCGGCAGTACCCGCAGGTGACGGTGGACGGGTCGGTGGACGACTGCATCGGCGCCTACCGGTGGCTGCTCGGTCTTGGCGCCGACCCGGCCAAGACGGTGCTGGCCGGCGACTCCGCCGGAGGGTTCCTGGCGTTCGCGACCGCGCTGACCAGCCAGGAGCGCGGTCTGCCCGCCCCGGCCGGGGTCATCGGGATCTCGGCGCTGCTCGAGTTGGACGGCGTCGCCCGTAGCACCCACTCGAACATGCGCGCCGACGCGTTTGGCATCCCGGCGGTGCTGCCCGACATCGTCGACCTGGTCTGCCCGTCGGCGCGGCTGCGTCACGAACTGTCCCCGATCAACGGCAGGTTGGAGATGATGCCACCGGCCCTGCTGATCGCGGCCGAGTCGGAGATCCTGCGGTGCGACGCCGAGCGGCTGCACGCCGCCTTGCAGCAACTGGGCCGGTCCACCCGCCTCGAGCTGTGGGCGCGGGAACTGCACGCATTCCCGGCGTTGTTCCCGTTCCTGCCGGACAGCCGGGCGGCATTCGATCAGATCTGCCGCTTCGTGGCCGAACGCCTGAGCGATGCCGACCGGCCCGGTGAGGACCGCCGGGAGGTGTCCTGAGGCAGACTGCCAGTAGGGTGGCAGCCATGCGGGTAGCAGTACTGGGGGCCAAGGGCAAAGTCGGCGCCACCATGGTTGAGGCGGTGCGCGCCGCTGACGATCTGACCCTGTCCGCCGAGGTCGACGCCGGTGACGAGCTGAGCCTGTTGACCGACGGCGCCACCGAGGCCGTGATCGACTTCACCCATCCCGACGTGGTGATGGATAATCTGAAGTTCCTGATCGACAACGGAATTCACGCGGTGGTCGGCACCACGGGATTCACCCGGGAACGGCTCGAACAGGTTCGCTCCTGGCTGGAGGCCAAACCCGGTGCGTCAGTGCTGATCGCACCGAACTTCGCCATCGGTGCGGTGCTGTCGATGCACTTCGCCGTCCAGGCCGCCAGGTTCTTCGAATCGGTGGAGGTCATCGAGCTGCACCACCCGCAGAAGGCCGATGCGCCGTCGGGCACCGCGACCCGCACCGCCGCGCTGATCGCCGAAGCCCGAAAAGGTCTGGCGCCCAACCCCGATGCCACCAGCACCGGCCTGCCGGGAGCGCGTGGTGCGGACGTGGACGGTGTCCCGGTGCACTCGGTACGGCTGTCCGGGCTGGTCGCCCACCAGGAGGTGCTGTTCGGCACCATGGGCGAGACGCTCACCATCCGCCACGACAGCATCGACCGGACGTCGTTCGTGCCGGGGGTGCTGCTGGCGGTGCGTCGCGTCGCCGAATTCCCCGGGCTGACGGTCGGCATCGAGCCCCTCCTCGACCTGCAGTAGGCATGGTCAAAGTGTCGGCGACCGCCCGGATGAAGGCACTCATCGCGTTCATGTGCCTGGCGCTGCTGATGTACCTGGTGTTCTTGGGCCGGGTCGCGGTGCTGCTCATCACCTCCGGCTCGATCCCGGCGATCGGGATGGGGCTGGCACTGCTGGTTATGCCGTTCATCGGGCTGTGGGCGATGATCGCAACCCTGCGCGACGGCTTCGCCCACCAGCGGCTGTCCCGATTGATCGCCGCCGACGGGATGGAACTCGACGCCGGCGCGTTGCCGCGACGGCCGTCCGGGCGTATCGAACGCGACGCCGCTGATGCCCTGTTCCACGCGGTGCGCGAGGAACTCGACGCCGATCCGGACAACTGGCGGCGCTGGTACCGGCTGGCCCGCGCCTATGAGTTCGCCGGGGATCGCCGTCGGGCGCGCGAGGCGATGAAGACCGCGGTCCGGCTGCAGGAGGGCCGATGAGCAAGACACTGCTGATCGTTCACCACACACCGTCGCCGCACTGCCAGGCCATGTTCGAAGCGGTGGTGGCCGGGGCAACGGACCCCGAGATCGAGGGCGTGACGCTCGTACGCCGACCAGCGCTGACCGTCTCGGCGGTCGAGATGCTGGAGGTCGACGGCTATCTCTTGGGTACCCCGGCGAACCTCGGATACCTCTCGGGCGCTCTCAAACACGCCTTCGACCAGAGCTACTACCAGCTGCTTGACTCCACCCGCGGCCGACCGTTCGGCGTCTACATCCACGGTAACGAGGGCACCGAAGGAGCCGAGCGTGCCATCGACGGCATCACGGCCGGACTCGGCTGGGTGAAGGCGGCGGAGACCGTCGTGGTGATGGGCAAGCCCACGAAGGCCGACATCGAGGCGTGCTGGAACCTCGGCGCGACGGTAGCGGCGCAACTGATGGGGTCGGAGTGAGCGGACCGCTGGAGGCCGTTGCTGCGGCGCGTCCCCCGCATGAATGGGTTCGGGTGCCCGCCTAGTCGTTGCCACGCGGCGGCAGTTGCACCTCGACGCCCCCCGACTCGTGTTCCGGCCCGGCGTCCGGGTGTTCGGCGGGGAGGCGATCACGGAACCGACTTGCTTCGCCGGGACCGTCAGGCCCGGTGCGCCGGTCGGGGCTGTGGTACGGCCCGGGCTTGGGCCGGGGCTTGCCGCCGGGGAACGCCAACCGGAAGATACTGCGGTGCACCATAAGCCACTGCTTGGAGAACCGCCCGGAGTTATAGGGCAACGCATAGCGCTCGCAGATGTCCTTGATCTTGGGGGCGATCTCGGAGTACCGGCTACTGGGCATATCCGGGTACAGATGGTGTTCGACCTGGTAACCCAGATTGCCGCTGATGACGTGGAACAGCGGACTGCCGTCGATGTTGGCCGCGCCGATCAACTGGCGGACATACCACCCGCCGCGGGTTTCGTTCTCCACTTCTTCTTCACTGAAGGTGTAAGTCTGATCTGGGAAGTGCCCGCAGAAGATGATGGCGTGTGCCCACACGTTACGGATGAGATTGGCCAGCGCGTCGGCCGCCAGGGTACGCAGGAAGGTGCTTTCGACACCGGGTAAGAACCGGTCGAGCAGGTCCGCCGCGGCGCCCGTCCGGCCATCGCCGGAGATTTCGCGAAGCCGACGGCCGAGGCGCGACTTCGCCGGCTGCTCGATCCGGCCACCCGAGGCGACCTGGGCCAGCGCAAACGCGCCGGCGCTGATCGCCGGCCAGCCGAGGTAGTCCTTGACGATTTGCGCGCGCGCCTTACCGAGGATTCCCTTGAACTCTCGGCGCACTTCCGACCACGGCTTCTCACCGCGCTGAGCGGCGCGGAAGTCGATGTCGTGAACGGCCACGCCCCATTCGAACAAAAGCGTCAGCAAGAAGTTGAACAGTGGTTGCGCGAGCCAGACCGGATGCCAGGGCTGATTGGGGTCGATCCGCATGATCTCGTAACCGAGGTCGCGGTCCTTACCGCGGATGTTGGTGTAGGTGTGGTGAATGTAGTTGTGCGAGTGCTTCCACGATTGCGCTGTCGAGGCGGTGTCCCAGTCCCAGACGGACGAATGGATATCGGGATCATTCATCCAATCCCATTGGCCATGAAGAATATTGTGGCCGAGTTCCATGTTTTCCAGGATCTTGGCCATTCCCAGGCAGGCCGTGCCGAGAACCCACGCAGTTCGTGATCGCGACGCCAGCAGCAGCACCCGTCCCACCACGACGATCTGCCGCTGCACCGAAATCACCGTTTTGATGTAGTGGCGGTCGCGATCGCCGAGCTCGGCGAACACCTCGTCGTGAATCGCGTCGAATTCTTTGGCAAGTTTTTCCAGTTCCCGCTCGCTCAGACGAGCAAGCGGGCTTTCGGCGGCAGTGGTCACGATGACTCCTTCACAATCACAACTCGAGTTCCACGTTGCCTTCAGCCGCGTGAATACAGATCCTCACGTCCTGCCCGATCGGCTCGATGACATCCCCGGAGCGCAGGTCCCGTAGCTTCCCAGACTTCAACGTCCCGACACAGGTGTGGCAGATCCCGATTCGACAGCCGTAGGCAAGGTTCAGGCCCGCCTGCTCGCCGGCTTCCAAGATGGGTGTGCCACCGTCGCTTTCCACAGTCGTGTCACTGTCGAGGAAGGTGATCTCACCGCCAGTGCCTTCGCCGGCTCCGCCGCCGATCTTCGGCTGGAACCGCTCGTAGTGCAGCCGATCCGGGTCGCCGTGGTCCTTCCAGTGCGCGATCATCGCGTCAAGCAGTTCGCTCGGACCCGAACAGAACGTCTCGCGTTCGCGCCAGTCCGGACACAACTCGTCCAAGTCGCGCGGGGACAGTCGCCCACGTTCGGCGGTGAGCCGCAGATCCAGCCGCATGTGTTCGTGGCGGCGGTCGAGGTCTTCGAGTGCCGACAGGAACATGACCTGTTCGCGGGTGCGGGCGGAATGAGACACCACCACGTCGCCCAGCTCACCGCGGTGATCAAGACTGCGCAGCATGCTGATGATCGGCGTAATGCCGCTGCCGGCGCTGATGAACAGCATCTTGGCGGGCAGCGGCTCCGGCAGGGTGAAGACACCCTCGATTTCGCCGAGCCGTACGACCTCTCCGGGCTGAATCTTTTGCACCAGGTACCGCGACACCACGCCGCCGTCCACCTTTTTTGGCGTGACGCTGATCAGCCCATCCTCCGGCTGCGGATCCGAAGTCAGCGAGTACGCGCGCCAGTGGTAGCGGCCGTCGATGACCAGGCCGAGCCGCACGTACTGGCCCGGTTTGTGGCCCTGCCACTCGTATCCCGGTCGAATCAGTATGCTGGCCGCTTCCGAGCCCTGCGGCTCGATGCGCTCGACCTTTCCGCGTAGCTCTTTGGTCGTCCACAGCGGGTTGACCATCTCGAGGTAATCGTCGGGACGCAACGGACTGAACAGATGCCGCACCGCTCGCAGGAACAACCGACGACCGCGTGGGACCGGGGGTTCGGCACCTCGTTCGGCCATACTCCTCCCTCCCTCCGGCCGGCGGTGCGGACCGCGCTTGGACGTGGCGGGCCCAGACCGACTTGCCAACAGGTAACCCGGTCTCGGATGCGTTGAAACCCGTTCACGTGGCAGCTGCATGCCTCATGACGTGGTGGGCGAGACGCGTGCTGCGAGCTTGGTGCGACGGTGGCCGCTCAGTTGATGGGCTGAGCGCCGCTACGGGTCGATGTGGGTCTCGGGCTGGTAGAACGAGTGCACCGGATATTGCCGGCCCACCGGGCCCATCTGGTGACAGTCCTGCTGCGACGGCGGTGATTTCGGCGGTTCGTAGTAGTAGATCACGCAGCGCTGCCAGCTACCGTCGGGCTGAAGTGGGCCGTCGCATTTCTGGGCGGTGGAGAAGAACAACAGGGGGTTGTCCTGACAACCGGCCTGGGCCGCCGGCGCCGAGGCGACCAGCCACCCGGCCATCAGCCCGGCGGCGCCCAGTGTGGTGGCCAGGCCCCCGCTGAGGTAGCGCTTCACGCCGTCTCCTTCCTGCCCGTCACGTTGTCGAGAGACTATGCCGCAGTCGCAGGTGTTTGCCAGGTGTGCACTCCGCGGTTCCTACCCTCTTACCGGCGCGAGGCGATAGGCTCCAATGCCGTGACCCGAGCAAACGACACTGTGTCCACCACGGACCTGCTTGCGCGCACCCTGGAATCCGTGCGCGCCGCCTACGAGGACATCGCGGAACTGGCGCAGCACCAGGACGGTCTTTATGCGGTGGCGCAGACCGCCAGGGGCACCGCGCTGATCCACGACCTGCGCAAGCAACTCGATCAGCTCAACAAGATCCTGCCCTTCAAGAGTTAGCTGCCCGCCGGCCCATCAGGGTGGGGCTTTGTTGAGAGCGCGTTCGGAGTTGATGCGGTGGGCGCGGTTTTGGATTCGGGTGCGCGTGCGGGTGGGCATCATGAGGCTGCGGCCCGCCGATGGTGGGGCTGGTGGGGTGGTTGCCGGTGGTGTGCCGGTTGGCATGCACAGGGTGGGGAAGAGCAGTGTGCTGCCCGGTCGGGTGGTGTGGGTGTGGCCGGTGGGGCTGGTCCATTCCACGGTGCCGTCGGGGTGTTGGGTATCGTGCCAGCCGCCGGGGCCGGTCCAGAATGTCTTGAGCAGGTGGTGTTTTCGGCATAGGCAGCGCAGGTTGGCCGGGTGGGTGGGCCCGAACGGATAAGCGATGGCGTGGTCGATGTCGCAATAGGTGGCGGGCCGGTCGCAGCCGGGGAATCGACAGGTGAGGTCACGGGCCCGGACGAAGGCGGCCAACGCCGTTGAGGGCCGGTAGTGCGGTTGGGCCGGCAGATCGGCCGGGTGTGCCAGCGGTGTGACGGTGGCGCCGCTGTTGACGAGCTGGGCCAGCAGGGGCGCGGGTACGGTGCCGCCGCCGATGATGTGCCCGGAGAGGCCTGGGCGTGCTTGGCGTTTGGGGGCCGGGGCGATCGGCGGTTGCTCGCCGTTGCCGAATCCCGGGTCGGCCGGAGTGTCCAGCGCGGCCTGCTCGGCGAGGATGTAGACCGTGGTGTTGGCCGCCCGGGCGTCGGTGGCGCCGCTGGCCGGGCAGTCGGTGGTGGCGCAGGCGCAGGCGAGGGTGTCAGCTCCGGCGGCCAGGGCGCCGAGGGCATCGGCGCGGCGTTGAGCCAGGGTGCGGGGATCGTCATCGCAGACGGTGTGGGCCAACTGGGTGAGGCGCCGGTCGAGGGCGGTGGCATCGGTGGCCAACAGCCGGCCCCACAGGGCGGTGGTGCCGTTTTCGCTGTTGCGGGTGTCGACGACGACCTCGCGGCCCCGGGCATCGCGCTCCTGGCGCCGGACGGCGTCGGGGTCGTACCGGTCGATCAGGGCGTCGATGGCCGCGGCGATCTTAGCCGCCGAGAGCGGTCCAAGAGCGGTGGCGATCTCGGCGAGGTCGGTGTCCACGGCGTGCAGCAGGTAGGGGTTGGTGATCAGCGTGGTGCGCCAGACGATCGTGGCGACCAGCCGGGTGTTGATCGCCCCGTCGAAAAACAGCGCGGCAACCTTCGGCAGCCGCTCACGCAGCGCAGAGGCCAGATACATCTGCGATGACGCCATACCCTGGCTGATCTGCTCGGCCGCGGCGACCTCGGCGGCTGCGGCATCCCAGTAATCGCATGACCAGCGCGACCGGTTCACCGCATCGGCCCCGCGGGTACGCCGCGCGACCAACTCGCCGATCGCCGCCAACCGGCGCGCCGACGCCGCGGCCTCCACCCGGGACCACCCCGAGATGGCCGCCACCAGGGCATTGTCCTCGGCATCAGCCAACGACTCCGGCCCCGGCAACCTACTATCGAACATATGTTCGATAGTACACGTTTCTCCTGACCGCGTTGACTCATCAGAAATGCGCGCGTATGGGTGATTCGTTGCCTCATTGAGAATGCGCGCGTAGGCCCAAGTGATGGGGTTGACGTTGGCCGAGCGCAGAGCAGTAACGGAGACGACCGCAGTCCGCTACATCCTGGCGAGCAAGGGTGAGAAGAGCCGGATTCTGGACGAGTTGTGCGCTAACACCGGGTGGCATCGCAACCATGCGCGTAAAGCGCTGAAATCGGCGCTACAGCCCAAGATCGTCACCCCACGTAGTCAGCGGCCGGTGAAGTACGGCGACGATGTCATCGCGGCGCTGGTGGTGTGCTGGACGGTACTGGGCATGCCGGCCGGGAAGCGGTTGGCGCCGATGCTCGGTGAGCTGGTCGGTGTTCTGCGTCATTTTCGAGAGCTCACGATCGACGAGGGCACCGCCGAGCTGCTGGTGTCGATGTCGGCGGCCACCATCGATCGTCGCTTGGCTGGGGAGCGCGCGAAACTACGGCCGCGTGGGCGGGTGGGTACCAAGCCTGGATCGCTGCTCAAAAGCCAGATCCCGGTGCGCACCTGGGCCCAGTGGGATGACGCGCGACCGGGATTCGTCGAGATCGACACGGTCTGGCATGACGGCGGCATCCGGGGCGGGGGCCATATCTCGACGTTGACGGTCACCGACGTCGCTACCGGGTGGACGGAGAACCGCTCGGTGGCTGAGCGGTCCGGGAAATGTGTCAAGGCAGCCCTGGATGACATCGCGCAGGCGATGCCGTTTCCGATTCTGGGCGTGGACAGTGATAACGGATCTGAATTCATCAATGACGACCTGTTCTGGTGGTGCTCCAACCGCAAGATCACCTTCACCCGGTCGCGGCCGGGCAACAAAAATGATGGCTGTCACGTCGAGCAGAAGAACTGGTCGGTGGTGCGGATGCTGGTGGGCTATTACCGCTACGACACCGCCTCGGGACTGTTGTTGCTCAACGAGATCTGGCGACTGCAATCGAAGCTGACGAACTTCTTTTACCCGCAGCAAAAACTGGTCTCCAAGGTCCGAAAAGGGGCCAAGGTTTCCAAGAAGCATGACAAAGCTGCCACTCCGTTTCACCGCGTGATCGATCACCCGGACATCACCGTCGAGCGCATCGTCGCGTTGACCCGCGCTTACTCGCTGATCAACCCGGCAGCCACCCAGCGCCAGGCCCAAGCACTCACTGCGCGACTGTTCGCCCTGGCCACGACCAAGGCCGGGGCCGCCGAACCTCCGATCAACAAGCGCGCACGATTACGTGAGGCAACGAATACCCCTACGCGCGCATCTTGACGTGAGGCAACAGGCCGACTCAAACTTTTTGCAGGGCCGCGCGTTGTGGATAACTGCGGCCACGGCTGGAAGGTCGTGGAGATGGCTCGATCGCTACGTACAAAGGTGCCCGCTGGGTGTCGCTCGGCCGTCCTAGTCTGGGCGGCATGGACCAGCAGCTGCACTTCGTCACGGTCGCCGCAACCGATCTGGGCGCCACCCGCCGTTTCTACGGTGCACTGGGCTGGAGCCCGCTGCTGGCCGTCGAGGGGGAGATCATCTTCTACCAGACGGCGCCGGGGCAGCTGCTGGGTTTCTTCGACGCGGACAAGTTCAACGAAGATCTGGCACTGCCCGGCGACCATTCCCGGGTCTCCGGGGTCACCCTGGCGCACAACGTCGAGAGCCCGGATGAGGTGATCGCTCTGGCCGAGGCCATGGCCGGCGCGGGCGGCAGTGTCCTCAAGGAGCCGCAGTCGGGCCGGTTCGGAGGGGTGTTCCACGCCCATGTCCGAGACCCCAACGGACTGATCTGGGAAATCGCCCACAACCCCGGCTGGCGAATCGGGCCCGACGGCACCGTGCAACTCGGCTAGACGTCGTAGGGTGACGCGGGAAGGCAGCGCGAAAGGAACCGCACGACGATGCCCACTCTGCTGAGCATGGCGCTGGGCGCGGCACCGATCTTCGGTGGCGCCCTGCTGACCGCGGCAGCCGGGCAGCTCAAGGGCCCGGATCTGCGCGGCCTGATCAAACAGGATCTCGACCTGCTCGATCGAGTCCCGACCGAACAGACGAAGCGGCGGGCCGAGCTGCAACGCACCATCGACGAGCGGATCGACGACTTGATCGCCGCGTCCGACCGGAGCCGGGCGTTGCGCGCCGCGGCGATGTCCTACCAGGGCAATTGGCGCGACGTGGTGCTGTTCTTCTGTTCGGTGCTGTTCACCTATGTCTGGTGGCACATCAACCACGAGCGCGGCAATTGGTTGCCCATGTTCATCGTGCTGGTCGTCGCATGCGTCACCACCGCGGTCTATGCGGTGCGCGGAACGCTGCGGAGCCTGGCGCACGGCCGGAAGGGCGGGTCATGACGACCATCGTTGAGATTCCACGGCAGCACAACCCTTTTCCGGCGACCGGGGTGGTCCGCGACCACAACGGTATCCCGCACTACGAAGGGCTGCCGGGCACCCTGCTCGAGCTGCTGGCCGAACAGGCCGAGCGCCGTCCGGACAGTGAGGCCGTGGTGGAGCTGGGCGCCGGCACGCTGACCTACCGGCAGCTCTGGCAGCGGGCGGCGCGGGTGGCCGGCGGCCTGCGCTCCGGCGGGCTGGAGCGCGGTGACCGGGTGGCGGTGCGCTATCCGGCCGGGCTGAACTGGGTGCTGTCGTTCTGGGGGGCCCTGATGGCCGGTGGCATACCGGTGGCCGTCAACACCCGTTCGGCCGCACCGGAGATCGACTTCGTGCTCACCGACGCCGGGGTGCGGGTGGACCTGGCGCCCGGAACCGCACTGCCCGACGACCGACCGTACGTGGTGGACGGGCTCGAACAGAGCGACACCGCGGCGCTGTTCTACACCTCCGGCACCACCGGGCGTCCCAAAGGAGTGCCCACCACCCACGAGGCGTTCTTGACCAACGCCGAGAACATGGTGCGCGTCTTGGGGCAGTCCCGGCAGCTGGGCGAGGAGCTGCGCACCTTGATCTCGGTCCCGCTGTTCCACGTGACCGGCTGCAATTCGCAGCTGCTGGCCGCCGCCTACACCGGGGGCGCGGCGGTGATCATGCCGGCGCTGAGCCTTCCCGAGTTGCTCACCACGATTCCGGCGCAACGAATCTCCTCGCTTGTCACCGTTCCCGCGGTCTACGCGCTACTGCTGCGGCACCCCGACTTCGCGGGCGTCGACGTGAGCGGGGTGCGCTGGGTCGGCTACGGCGGCGCCCCGACCGCGCCGGCCCTGGTGCGCTCGCTGCGCGAGGCGTTCGACCCGGCGACGGTCTTCAACGGATACGGCATGACCGAGACGGCCTCGCTGATGACGGTGCTGCCGGACTCCGACGCGGTGGCCCACGCCGACTCGGTCGGGTACGTGATTCCGTCGGGAGACATCGGCATAGCGCCGCTCGGGGACGATCCGACCACCGGCGAACTGGTGGTGCGCGGTGCGAATGTGATGGGCGGGTACTGGAATCGGCCTGAAGCCACCGCCGCCACCATCATCGACGGGTGGTTGCACACCGGGGATGTCGTCCGCGTCGACGACGCCGGGCGGGTGCACATCATCGACCGGCTCAAGGACATCATCATCCGCGGGGGCGAGAACGTCTCCAGCGTCGAGGTGGAGGCGGCGCTGCTGTCGGCGCCCGGGGTCGCCGACGCCTGCGTGCTGGCGGTGCCCGACGACGTGATGGGCGAGAAGGTCGGCGCCGTACTGCTCGGAGAAGACATCAACGTGGCCGCGGTGCTCGAGCACTGCCGCGGTGAGCTGGCGGACTTCAAGGTGCCGCAGTACATCACCGTGGTCGCTGAGGAGCTGCCGCGCACCGCCAGCGGCAAACTGCTCAAGGGGCAGCTGCGCCAGCAGGTGCAGTGGGGCGACCCGCTGCGGTGATGCTTGCCGACGCTGTGCCGACGACGGTGCTGATCGCCAACCGCGGTGAGATAGCGCTGCGAATACTGCGTACCGCAACCGAATTGGGTTATCGCACGGTTGCCGTCTATGCCGAGGACGACGCGGACAGCCCGCATGTGCACGCTGCCGACGACGCCATCGGCCTGCCCGGCGCAGGTCCGTCGGCCTACCTGGATCAGGCCGCCGTCCTGGCCGCCGCCAAGAAGTCCGATGCTGAGCAGATCCACCCCGGCTACGGATTCCTCTCGGAGAATGCGGCATTCGCTCGAGCGGTCGCAGCGGCGGGGCGCACCTTCGTCGGGCCGGACCCTGAACTTCTCGATCTGTTCGGCGACAAGTCCGCGGCCCGCGGCGCAGCGATCAGCGCCGGGCTGCCGGTTCCGGCCGCCACCGACGGGGCCGCCGGAGTGCAACAGATCCATGACTTCTTGCGCGCCCACCCCGGCGGAATCATGGTCAAAGCGCTGGCCGGGGGCGGAGGCCGGGGAATACGCGTGGTCCGCTCCGCCGACCGGCTCGACGACGCCTACCGGTGGTGCGCGGGTGAGGCCCGACTCGGGTTCGGCACCGCGGCGGTGTTCGCCGAGGAACTCATCGAGGACGCACGCCACATCGAGGTGCAGATCGTCGCCGACGGCGTGCAGGCGCTGGCGGTCGGCGATCGCGACTGCAGCATCCAGCGCCGCTATCAGAAGCTGATCGAGGTCGCACCCGCCCCCGGGGTCTCCCCAGAATTGCGTACCGAGCTGCACCGGGCTGCCGCCCGCCTATGCGCCAAGTTCGGGTACCGGGGCCTGGCGACCGTGGAATTCCTTGTCACCGAAGACGATTTCGTCTTCCTCGAGGTCAACCCGCGCCTTCAGGTGGAACACCCCGTCACCGAGATGGTGACAGGGCTGGACCTGGTGGCCGTGCAGCTGCGGATCGCCGACGGCGCCGCACTGGGCGACCTGGATCTGCCGGCCGGGGTCATCGCCGCCGAAGGCCGCGTGACCGGGCAGGTTGCAGACACGCACGGGATAGCCATCGAATGCCGAGTCAACGCCGAGACGGTGGCCGCCGACGGTACGGTGCAACCCTGCGTCGGCACCGTGTCGGTGTTCACCCCACCGAGCGGACCGGGGATCCGCGTCGACACCTACGCGCGACCGGGCCTGACCATCGGCCCCCGCTACGACTCACTGCTGGCCAAGGTGATCGTCCATGTGCACGGCACCTCGTTCCTCGCCGCGCTGCGCAAGGCACGAACTGCCGTGGCAGAGTTGGCTATTACCGGCGTCGGCACCAATGTCGGGTTGCTGGACGCAGTGCTGTGTGACGAGGGGATGGGCGCCGGCGTCGTGACGACCGGATGGCTGGACCGCCGACTGCCCACCCTGGTCGCGGCGTCGGCGCCGACCCGCGACGAACATCGCACCCTCACAACAGATCTCGGCCCGGGCGAACAGGTGTTGTACGCGCCGATGGCCGGCACCGTGGCCGAGGTGTCGCCCGATGTCGTGCTCGAGGCGATGAAGATGCAGCATGTGCTCGCTGCTCCCGGCGCCGTGGTACGCACCCTGGTCGACCCGGGGCAGGTCCTCGGCGCCGGAGATCCGGTGCTGGTGTTCGTCCCCGCCGGGGACGGGAGCAGCGCCGGGCCCGACGCCGGCCCGGAGCCGGATTCCCCGCGCACCGACCTCGACGAGGTCGTCGACCGGCACCGGCTCGCCCGCGACGACGGCCGCCCCGAGGTCGTCGCCAAACGGCATCGGCAGGGCCGGCGCACCGCCCGGGAGAACATCGCCGATCTGGTCGACCCCGGCAGTTTCGTCGAATACGGGGCGCTGGCGGTGGCGGCGCAGCGCAGCCGGCGCTCAGAGCAGGACCTGATCATCAACACGCCGGCTGACGGCCTGGTCGCAGGGCTGGCGACCATCGGTGCGACGCAGGTGGCGGTGGCCTCCTACGACTACACCGTGCTGGCGGGCACCCAGGGAATGCGCAACCACGCCAAGACCGACCGGCTCTTCGAGGTGGCCGCCCGCCGCGGTCTTCCGGTGGTGCTGTTCGCCGAAGGGGGCGGCGGCCGGCCCGGTGACACCGATGTCGCGGGCATGGCCGGGCTGGATCTCATGACGTTTCGTTCGCTGGCCGCCTTGAACGGCCAGGTGCCGCTGGTGGCGATCGTGTCCGGCCGCTGTTTCGCCGGCAACGCGGCGTTGGCCGGGGTGTGCGACGTGATCGTGGCGACTCCGGACGCCAACATCGGGATGGGCGGGCCGGCCATGATCGAAGGTGGCGGGCTGGGCGTCTATCGGCCCGAGGAGATCGGGCCGATCGAGGTGCAGCGTCGCAACGGGGTGGTCGCGCTGGCGGCACGCGATGAGGCCGAAGCGGTGGCGCTGGCCCAGCGCTACCTGTCCTACTTCGGCGGTGCGGTGACCGACTGGACCGAACCCGATCCGCGGCTGGCCCGGCATGTGGTGCCGCAGAACCGATTGCGGGCCTATGACGTACGCCGAGCGATCGATGTGATCGCCGACGTCGATTCGGTGCTGGAACTGCGACCCGATTACGGAGTCGGGATAGTGACCGCCCTGGTGCGCGTGCACGGGGTCGCCCACGGGTTGCTGGCCAACAACAGTCACCACCTCGGTGGCGCCATCGACGCGGAGGCGGCCGACAAGACCGCCGACTTCTTCACGCTCTGTGAGTCGTTCCGGATGCCGGTGGTGACGCTGTGCGACACACCGGGATTCATGGTGGGTCCGGATGCCGAACGGGAGGCCACCGTGCGCCGGTTCAGCCGGATGTTCATCGCCGGCGCCCGGCTGACGGTGCCGATGGGAATGATCGTGCTGCGCAAAGGTTACGGGCTGGGGGCGATGGCGATGGCGGGCGGTTCGTTTCACGCCCCGCAGTTCACCGTCGCCTGGCCGACCGGCGAGATCGGCGGGATGGGCTTGGAAGGGGCGGTGCGGCTCGGGTTCCGCAAGGAACTTGCCGATGCCGCCGATCCCGATCAGCGTCAACAGCTCTTCGATCAGCTGGTGGAGGCGGCCTACCGGCGTGGGCGCGCCCTGAGCGCCGCGACCACTTTCGAACTCGACGATGTGATCGACCCGGCACAGTCCCGAACATGGATCGCGAGCCTGTCCGACGGTTAGATGTCGGTGCCCCGCGCTACCTTGCGGCTATGGACACGGCGCTGTTGATCCTCCTCACGTCGCTTGCGTTGCTGGCGGTCATCCTCCAGGTGGTAGCGCTGCTGCGCCCGGGTGGTGGGGCGCTCTCACCGGAGCAGCTCGCCGCACTGCGCGGCGACAGTGAACGCGTAGAGCGAACGCTGCGCGAAGAGCAGCATGCCGGGCGGGCCGAACTCGCCCAGGCTTTCCACCACTGGCAGACCACGCTGCACCGGTTCGGTTCGGCCCAGCAGGGCACGCTGGAGAAACTCGGCGCCACGCTGGATCGGCAGCTGGGGAGCCTGCAGGCCGAGAACACCGCGCAGTTGGAGAGAATGCGCGCGACGGTGGACGAGAAGCTGCAGGCGACGCTGGAAACCCGGCTGGCCCAATCGTTCAGCCAGATCTCCGAACGTCTGGAGGCCGTGCAGCGGGGCCTCGGCGAGATGCAGACGCTGGCCACCGGGGTGGGCGACTTGAAGCGGGTTCTGACCAACGTCAAGACCCGCGGCATCTTCGGCGAGGCGCAACTGGCCGCCCTGCTGGCCGAGACGCTGACCCCGGAGCAGTACGCCACCAACGTCAGCACCGTGCCGGGATCGACTGCGCGAGTGGAGTTCGCGATCCGACTACCCGGTGCAACCGGTGCCGGTGAGGTGCTGTTGCCCGTCGACGCCAAGTTCCCCCGCGAGGACTTCGAGCGGCTGCTCGATGCGCAGGAGAACGCCGACGCGGTGGGGGAGGCGGCCGCGCGGCAGGCATTGGTCCGGCGGATCGAAGCCGAGGCCGGAGACATCTGTGACAAGTACCTCGCGCCGCCGCACACCACGGACTTCGCGATCCTGTTCCTGGCCACCGAGAGCCTCTACGCCGAGGTGCTGCGCCAGCCGGGCCTGTTCGAGCAGATCCAGGCTAAATTCCAGGTCACCCTGGCTGGTCCCACGACGTTGGCCGCCCTGCTCAACAGCCTGCGGATGGGCTTTCGCACGCTGGCGATCGAGCAGCGCAGCAGCGAGGTGTGGCAGGTGCTCGGCGCCGTCAAGACCGAGTTCGGAAAGTTCGCGGCCGTATTGGAGAAGACCCGCAAGCAGCTCGACACCGCCCGCAACACCATCGATACCGCCGGCGTCCGTACCCGGGCTATCGAACGCCGGCTGCGCGCGGTGGAATCACTGCCCGAACACGAGGCCGGAACCATGCTGGAGGAACTGGCCGACGGGGCGGGGACACTGGACGAACTTGACGTCGGATTCAGTTAGAATGCCGGGATGGATGCCGTGCCGGTCGCCCCGGCCCGCCAGTTGCCGGCGACGGTGCGCGGGGCGCGGACCCGGGCCGCGCTGGTGGCGGCGGCCCGCAAGGTGTTCGAGCGGGACGGTTATCTCGACGCCAAACTGACCGACATCACCAAGGCGGCCGGTTGCGCCACCGGGTCGTTTTACACCTATTTCGCGAACAAGGAAGAGATCTTCGCCGCCGTCCTCGAGCAGGCGCAGCAGGACATGATGCATCCGGGGATGGGCCGGGTGAGCCGAGCCGCCGATCCGTACGCGGTGCTCGAGGCGAGCAATCGTGCCTACCTGGAAGCGTATCGGCGCAATGCAAGGTTGATGGGGCTGCTCGAGCAGGTGGCGCAGATCGATCCGAAGTTCCGCGCCTTCCGGTCGCAGCGCGCTGATGCGTTCATCCAGCGCAACGCCGCCGGAATCGCCGACCTGCAGGAGCGCGGGATCGCCGCCGCCGACGTCGATCCGCTGCTGGCGTCGCGGGCGCTGTCGGGGATGGTCAGCCGGCTGGCGTACAACATCTTCGTGCTCGAGGAGGCCACCGGCAGCGCCGGCGTCGACTTCGAGGCGTTGGTCACCACCGTCACCCGGTTATGGGCGAACGCCCTGCAGTTCCACGCGAACAGCAATTGAACGTGAGGCCGGATTCAATTAAGGTCACTGACGCTGCGAACTCCAAGAGCAAGGACTGCCCATGAAGGTTGCGGAACGGGTCGCCATCGTCACCGGTGGCGGAGGCGGGATCGGCGGCGCCGTGGCGGCGGCGCTCGCCAAGGCCGGGGCACGCGTGGTGGTGGCCGACCTCGATGCCGACGCCGCGACCGCGGTGGCCGACACGATCAACGCCGACCGGCCGGACGCGGCGGTCGGGTGCGGCGGCGATGTCGCCGACACCGAAGTGATCCAGGGACTGATCGCAACGGCCGAGCGCCGGTACGGCCCGGTCGACATGTACTTCGCCAACGCCGGAATCACCGGCGCACCCGGCCTGGACGCCGGCGAGGCCGACTGGGACCAGGCCATCGACATCAATCTGCGGGCCCACATCCGTGCCGCACAGCTGTTGGTTCCCGGCTGGGTGCAGCGCGGTGAGGGGTACTTCGTGTCCACCGCCTCGGCGGCCGGCCTGCTCACCCAACTGGGCGGGGCCGCCTACGCGGTCACCAAGCACGCCGCCGTCGGGTTCGCCGAATGGCTCAACATCACCTACGGCGACCAGGGAGTGCGGGTCAGCTGCCTGTGCCCGATGGGAGTCAACACCAAGCTGCTCTACGCCGGTGAGCAGTCTGGCGACCCGCTGGGTGATCTCGCCACCCGGGCGGTCACCGCGGCTGGCGAGGTGCTCGAACCGGCCGCCGTCGCCGAGGAGGTGCTGGCGGCCATCGACGACGAACGCTTCCTGATCCTGCCGCATCCGGCGGTGCTGGAGATGTACCGGTTCAAGGGAACCGATTACGACCGCTGGCTGCGCGGAATGCGGCGCTATCAGCGTGGCCTGCTCAATGCGTAAGTGTCCTAGGTGAGGAGCCTGCATGTCCCTTTTCGATATCTCTGAACGCGCCGCGAAGTATCAGTCCGATCTGCTGGAGTTCATGGACAGTTGCGTCTATCCGGCCGAGTCGGTCTACGAGACGCAGATGGCCGAATCCGGCGATCCGCATTTTCAGCCGCCGATCCTGGAGGAGCTCAAGGCGCAGGCGCGCGAGCGCGGCTTGTGGAACCTGTTCCATCCGCACGCCGAATGGGGGCCGGGCCTGACCAACCTGGAATACGCGCCGCTGGCCGAGATCATGGGCCGCAGTCCGCATCTGGCGCCGGAAGCCTGCAACTGTAGCGCTCCCGACACCGGCAACATGGAGGTGTTCACGCTCTTCGGCAGTGACGAACACAAGGAGAAGTACCTCAAGCCGCTGCTGGAGGGCACCATCCGTTCGGCGTTCGTGATGACCGAACCGCAGGTGGCCAGCTCGGACGCCACCAACGTGCAGCTGTCGATGGACAAAGACGAGGCGACCGGGGACTACCTCCTCAACGGACGTAAGTGGTTCGCGTCCAACGCTTTGCATCAAAACTGCAAGGTCATGATCGTGATGGGAAAGACCGACCCGAACACTGCGACGTATCGCCAGCAGTCGATGATGGTGGTTCCGATCGACGCCCCGGGTGTCACCATCGTGCGTGGGCTGCCGGTCTTCGGCTACCAGGACCGCGAGGGCCACGCCGAGATCGACTTCAAAGACGTTCGGGTGCCGGCCAAAGACGTGCTCAAGGGTGAAGGCGAGGGGTTCGCGATCGCCCAGGCCCGGCTCGGGCCGGGCCGCATCCACCACTGCATGCGGGCCATCGGCATGGCGGAGCGGGCACTGGAGTTGCTGTGCACGCGCGCACAGTCCCGGGTCACGTTCGGCAAGCCGGTCTCCGACAACGCCAACATCCGCGACTGGATCGCCGAGGCGCGCATAGACATCGAGATGATCCGCCTGCTCACCCTCAAGACCGCATACCTGATGGACACCGTCGGCAACAAGGCGGCGCAGGTCGAGATCGCGGCGATCAAGGTCGCCGCACCCAACATCGCGCTGAAGATCGTCGACCGGGCCATACAGGTGCACGGCGCCGGTGGCGTCACCGATGACTTCCCGCTGGCGGGCTTCTGGGCGCACCTGCGCACCCTGCGACTCGCCGACGGTCCCGACGAGGTGCACAAGCGCGCCATCGCCCGCCAGGAACTGGCCAAATACTCCGAGGGTGCACGATGACGACACAGGATCTGAAGGGGCGCACCGCGATCATCACCGGCGGATCCCGGGGCATCGGGTTGGCGACCGGCCAGCGCCTGGCCCAGGCTGGGGCCAACGTGGTTCTCACCTCACGGAATCAGGAGAGTGCCGACGCCGCCGCGGCCCAGGTCGACGGTAACGTGCTCGGTGTGGCAGCGCACGTCGCCGAAGACGATGCCGCGCAGCGGTGCATCGATCTCACCCTGGAGCGGTTCGGCAGTGTCGACATCCTGGTCAACAACGCTGGCACCAATCCCGCGTTCGGCCCCCTGATCGACCAGGACCACGCCCGGTTCGCCAAGATCTTCGACATCAACCTGTGGGGTCCGCTGCTGTGGACGTCGTGCGCGGTGAAGGGTTGGATGGGCGAGCACGGCGGCGTCGTGATCAACACCGCTTCGATCGGCGGGATGAGTTTCGGGCCGCTGATGGGCATGTACAACGCCACCAAGGCCGCGCTGATCCACGTGACCAAGCAACTGGCGCTGGAACTTTCGCCCGGTATCCGGGTCAACGCCATCTGCCCGGGTGTGGTGCGCACCAAGATGGCCGAGGTGCTCTGGAAGGAACACGAGCAGGCCCTGTCGACGACGACACCGCTGGGCCGGATCGGCGAGCCGGTCGACGTGGCCGGCGCGGTCGCGTTCCTGGTGTCGGATGCCGCGAGCTGGATCACCGGGCAGACCCTGGTGATCGACGGCGGTCAAATCCTCGGCGACGCAAGCGGGTACCGGGCGGGCTTCGGTGGCTGACGTTGTCGGCGTCGATCCGCCGATGGTGGCGCGCTGGATTGCGCAGCTGGGTATCCCCGTCACCCGCCCGCTGAGATTTGAGCGGATCGGGATCGGGCAGTCGAACCTGACCTACCTGGTTTCCGACGCGGCCGATCACCGCTGGGTGCTGCGCCGGCCGCCGCTGGGCAAGCTGCTGGCCTCGGCCCATGACGTAGCCCGAGAGGCACGGATTCTTGCCGCCCTGGAGGACACCGACGTGCCCACGCCGCGGGTGTACGGGCTGACCCGCGATCCAGACGGCACGCCGCTGCTGTTGATGGAGTACGTCGCCGGGGTGGTGGCCGACCGGATGTCGGTGGCCGAATCGCTGTCTCGGGAGCGGCGCCGGCAGATCGGGCTGTCAATGCCCAAGACACTGGCCAAGATCCACGCCGTCGACATCAAAGCCGTCGGCCTCGACGATCTGGCCAGCCACAAGCCGTATGCCGAGCGCCAGCTCAAACGCTGGGCCGGTCAATGGGAGAAATCCAAGATGCGGGAGCTACCCGCACTCGATGACCTGACCCGGCGCCTCGTCGCCGCGGCGCCGCCGCAGCAGGAACTCACCCTGGTGCACGGCGACTTTCACCTGCGCAACGTGATCACCTCACCGGAGAACGGGGAAGTGATCAGCGTGCTGGACTGGGAGCTGTCCACCCTCGGCGACCCGCTGGCCGACATGGGCAGCCTGCTGGGGTACTGGCCGCGGCCCGGCGAGGAGGACATCGCCGGGGAGTTCGTCATCAGCACGCTGGACGGCTTTCCCGACCGGTCCGAGCTGGCCCGGGTGTACCTGGAGCAGACCGGACGTGATGCGGCGACGCTCGAATTCTGGCACGCGCTGGGGCTGTGGAAGCTCGCGATCATCGCCGAGGGGATCGTTCGGCGGGTGATGGAGAACCCGGCGAACAAGGCCGCCGCGGGAACGCCCATCACCGCCTGGATCGACGCGCTCGTGCAGAAGGCCCGCGAGGTCGCCGAGGACGCGGGTATCTGAGAGGAGCTGGTGACCCGCACCCCAGAGCCCGACCTCGTCGACGGGGTTCCGCGCCGCAGAATAGCGGTGGCGTCGATGATCGGCACCACCATCGAGTTCTACGACTTCTACGTCTATGCCGCCGCGGCGGTCACCGTCTTCCCGCACCTGTTCTTCCCGCCGGGAAACGCAAATGCCGCACTGCTGGCGTCGTTGGCGACGTTCGGCCTGGCGTTCGTGGCCCGGCCCGTGGGGTCGATCCTGTTCGGCCACTTCGGCGATCGGCTGGGCCGCAAGACCACGCTGGTGGCCTCGTTGCTGGTGATGGGCATCGCGACGTTCCTGATCGGTGCGCTGCCCACGTACCACCAGATCGGCCTGGTCGCGCCGGTATTACTGGCTGTCCTGCGGTTCAGCCAGGGTCTGGCACTCGGCGGCGAATGGAGCGGTGCGGCGCTGCTGGCCACCGAGACCGCCAAACCGGGGAGGCGGGCCTCGGCGGGAATCTGGCCGCAGCTGGGTGCGCCGTTGGGATTCCTGCTCGCCACCGCGATCTTCCTGATCCTGCTCCGAAGGCTGGATCCGGCTACCGCCGGTCCGGACGGGTACGGGGCGTTTCTCACCTGGGGCTGGCGGATCCCGTTCCTGCTCAGCGCCGCGATGGTGGCCGTCGGACTTTATGTCCGGTTACGGCTCACCGAGACGCCGGTCTTCGCGCAGGCGATCGAGAGCGGGCAGCGCGTCAACGCGCCGATCGCCCAAGTGATCCGGGGCAGCTGGCGTCAGCTGATCATCGGCACGCTGGTGATGGTGGCGACGTACACGCTGTTCTACACCGTGACCACCTGGACGTTGAGCTACGGCACCGCTAAGCGCCCGCCCGAGGGCACCGGGCTGGGATACAGCTACGCCGACTTCCTGGGACTGCAACTGATCGCGGTGATGTTCTTCGTGGTCGTGCTGCCGATGTCGGGAGCGCTGGCCGACCGATTCGGCCGGCGCCCGGTGCTGCTGGTGTTCACCGCCGGAATCATGGTGTACGGAACCACCTTCGGCGTCTTCCTGGGCCCGAACCGATCCTCAGGCGCGACACTGGCCTTCCTGATCATCGGGATGACGTTGATGGGCTTGGCGTTCGGCCCGATGAGTGCGGTCCTGCCCGAGTTGTTCCCGACCAACGTCCGCTATACCGGCTCCGGCGTCTCCTACAACGCGGCGAGCATTCTGGGCGCGGCGGTGGCACCGTTCATCGCCACCTGGCTGGCCACCGAACACGGCGTGCGCTGGGTCGGGGTCTATCTGTCGGCTGCGGCCGCGTGCTCCTTCGTCGCGCTGTTGGTGATGCGCGAAACCCGCGACACCGCGCTGGACGGCGTCGGGGTCGCCGACCATGTCGGTGACGCCTTGCACCCCGGTTGATCGGGATCAGCTACCCGGCGCGCCGAACCATCTCGTCAGCGCGGCCTCCAGTACTGGCTGCTGCCGGGCATCGAAATCATCTGTTGCCCAAGTGATGTAGCCGTCGGGTCGGATCAGCATGGCTGCAGCCGGTGGCTCCGGTGCCGCAGCGGTGACGGCGTCGACTCGATCGGCCCACGGGCGTGCGGCGGATGCCGCGGTGCCGTCGGCCAGGTCGAGCAGCACGGCGCGTCCACTGTGTAGAAGTTGGGCGACCCGGCGACCGTCGTCGAATGTGAGATCCGGGACATGCCACCCGGACAACCGGTGGTTGTCGCCGACGTCGTAGCGGACATCGGTGCCGGCGAGCAGTTCGGCGATGTGCGCCGACACCTGCGGGATGGCGATCAGCTCACCGAAAAGGTCTCGTAGCGCGGCGACGTGAGGGCCGGGCGACACCAGTGCGGTCTGGGCCATCGAGTGCATCATCACCCGCTGTCCCAGCGGCATCCGCTCGGTCTCATAGCTGTCCAGCAGCCCATCGGGCGCCCAGCCATTGATCTCGGCGGCCAGCTTCCAGCCCAGGTTGGCGGTGTCCTGCAACCCCAGATTCAGTCCCGGCCCACCCATTGCGCTGTGCACGTGCGCCGCGTCGCCCAGCAGCAATACCCGTCCGGCGCGGTAGCGTTCGGCCTGTCGGCTGTTCTGGCCTTCGATCCGACGGAGCGCATGGGGACCCGGTCCCGAAGGTTCGTCGAACGCGATGTCGGCGCCGAGAATGCGCTGCAGGCTCTGTCGTAGCTCGGCGATCGTCATCGGGCCGTCTTCGGTCGAGCGGCCGAATTCCAGTGTGCCCAACAGCGCCCGCTCGGGCTCGAGTTCGGCGAATATCACCAATCCGCGGTCGAACCTGTTGTGACCATGCGAGATCCGTCCGAATCCCGGTATCTGCAGGCTGCGGTCGGTGGAACGCAGGCTCTCCGGAATCTGCACGTGCGCCAGCCGGGAGACGGTCTGCGCCGTGGTGCCCGGGAAGTCGATTCCCACCTTCTTGCGCACCACGCTGCGGCCCCCGTCGGCGCCCACCAGATAGTCGGTCGCCAGGGCGTAGTCGCCGTCGGGGGAGCTGACCGTCGCCGTCACGGCATCGTCGCGGGCGTAGAGCCCGGTGAGTTCGTGTCCCCAACGCACCTGCACGCCGAGTTCATCGGCCCGATCCAGCAGCAGCCGCACCAGCCGCGGTTGGGGCACCGGCATCGCGTACATAGGATTGGCCCGTGCGCCGGTGAAACTCAGCGACAAGTCCAGCGTCATCCCGGAGAACATCCACGCGGGCACGGGGTGCGGCGGCTGGTCGTCACCGCTGAACCGGTTGTACAGTCCGCGCAAGTCGAGCATCCGAACCACCTGCCCGACAAGACCATTGGCCTTCGGCTCGGAGCTGGGGCCGGGTAGCCCGTCGAGCACGACGGGCTGGATTCCGGCCAGTGCCAGCTCGCACGCCAGCATCAGCCCGTTGGGTCCTGCGCCCGCGATGACGACGGGATAGTCGGTTGCCGCCGCCATGCTCATGCCTTTCGGCCGGTGGGCGCCGGCAGCCCGGCCGCGACGTCGGCGAAGGCCGCGCGGAGCAGGCCCGGGTAGGCGGCGGGTGGATCAAGGGCGGCGTAGGTGTCCATGGTGGCTTCGACAACCGCATGGATGACGGCTGCCGTCAGCCGTGGATAGGTGTCGCGTCGTGGATCGGTGCCGGTGCGTTCGGCGATAGCCGAGACGTACTCGTCGAACAAGGAGCGGGGAACGGCGTTGCGGATGTCGCTGTTGCTCAGCGCTTTCCGAACCTCGGTGAGTTCAGCGCGGGTCGGCGGACGGTCCGATGCGGCGAAGTCGTCTTCGATGGGCCCGAGTATCGCCTCGGCGATCGACGTCCACAGCGACTCGCCGGCGGGACGCTCACGCAGCAGGGCGACACTGCGGCGCAGGCGTTCGGTCTGCCGGTATGCCAACGCCTCGTACTTGCTGGAGAAGTAGTTGCTGAAGGTTCGCAGCGACACCCCCGCGAGGTTGGCGATGTCTTCTCGGGTGACGTCGTCGAGGCCGCGTTCAAAGGTCAGTCGCAGGGCAGCGTCCGACAGCGCGCGGCGGGTATCGGCCTTCTTGCGCTCTCGCAAACCGGTCATGTCGCCACCGTACAGAAAAACTGCCTAGTGGGCAAAATTGCCTATAGGGCAATAATTTGGGGTTGGCTACCCGGCCAGCGCGCCGCCGAACAACTCCCGCATCGCCGCCCAGTGCCGGGCCGCGGCGTCGGCGTCATAGGGCGCGTTGTCGGGGACGGCGAACCCGTGTCCGGCCGGGTAGATTTCGACGGTGTGCTCGACGCCGGCCGCGGTCAGCGCCTCGTCGAGGGTTTGGGCCTGCGCGGCAGTGAACGAGGCGTCGTCCTTGGCGCCGGCCACATACACGGCGGCGCGGATCTGCGCTGCGCGCAGGTGCGGGCTGTCGGGCGCGTCGGTGACCAGGCCTCCCCCGTGAAACGAGGCCGCGGCCGCCACCCGGTCGCCGTGCGCTCCGGCGACCACCACCGACGTGCGCCCGCCCATGCAGTAACCGCAGACCCCGAACCGGTCCCCGCTGACCTCCGGGCGGCCGGCCAGGTAGTCGAAGAACGCCCCGGCGTCACTGCTCATCATCGCCGGGGTCACCTTGCCGATCATGGAGAACAGTCGCCCGCGCTCCTTGGCGTCGCTGAATACCGTCGCCATGTCGAACGGCGCCCAGCCCGGGTGCCGGTAGTAGACGTCGGGCAACAGCACCGCGTAGCCGTAGTCGGCCAGCGTGGCGGCCATGTCGCGAAAGGTGTCGCGGACACCCCCGGCGTCGACGTACATGACGACGCCCGGCCAGGGGCCCGCCCCTTCGGGGGTGTGCAGGGTGATGGGGCAGTCGCCGTCGGCGGTGGTGATGGTGTCGGTGATGGTCGGCATGGCTACCGTTGTACTCCGCGGATCGGCCGCTAGGCTGGGCGGCGTGCCGATCGCCACTCCGTATGAGGACCTGCTGGCCCTGGTGCTCGAGCGTGGAACCCCGAAGGCCGACCGGACCGGCACCGGCACCCGCAGCCTGTTCGGCCACCAGCTGCGCTACGACCTGTCCGCCGGCTTCCCGCTGATCACCACCAAGAAGGTGCACGTCCGCTCGGTGGTCTACGAGCTGTTGTGGTTTCTGCGCGGCGACTCCAACATCGGCTGGTTGCAGGAACACGGCGTCACCATCTGGGACGAATGGGCTTCGGCGACCGGTGATCTCGGGCCGGTGTACGGAGTGCAGTGGCGTTCCTGGCCGACCCCGACCGGGGAGCACATCGACCAGATCGCGCGCGCGGTGGAGTTGCTGCGCACCGACCCGGCGTCGCGCCGCATCATCGTCTCGGCGTGGAACGTCGGCGAACTGGACAAGATGGCACTGGCACCGTGCCACGCCCTGTTCCAGTTCTACGTCGCCGACGGGCGGCTGTCGTGTCAGCTGTATCAGCGCAGCGCGGACCTGTTCCTCGGGGTGCCGTTCAACATCGCCAGCTATGCGCTGCTCACCCACATGATGGCCGCGCAGGCCGGGCTGGACGTCGGGGAGTTGGTCTGGACCGGTGGGGATTGCCACATCTACGACAACCACGTCGAGCAGGTGCGCCAGCAGCTGTCCCGCGAGCCCCGTCCCTACCCGAAACTGGTCTTGGCGCAACGGGATTCGATCTTCGACTACACTTTCGACGACATCGGGATCGTCGACTATGACCCGCATCCGGCGATCAAGGCGCCCGTGGCGGTATGAGCTCGCCCGCGTTGATCTGGGCGCAGTCGGTGTCGGGAGTCATCGGGCGGGCCGGCGGCATCCCGTGGCGGCTGCCGGAAGACCAGGCGCGCTTCAAGGAGCTCACCCTGGGGCATCGGGTGGTGATGGGCCGGCTCACCTGGGAATCACTGCCAGCCGCCGTGCGGCCACTGCCGGGACGCACCAATGTGGTGGTGACCCGCCGCCCGGACTACAGCGCCGACGGCGCCGAAGTGGTACCGACGTTGGAGGCGGCGCTGACCGATGCCGAGACCTGGGTGATCGGCGGCGCGCAGATCTACGCACTGGCGCTGCCGCTGGCCACCCGATGTGAGGTGACCGAGGTCGAGATCGACCTGCCCCGCCAAGACGCGGACGCCGTCGCGCCGGTGCTCGACGAGTCCTGGCAGGGCACCACCGGGCCCTGGCTGACCAGCGAGGGCGGCCTGCGGTACCGGTTCCACAGCTACCGTCGCTGATGGTAACGCTGACCTCGGTGCAGGCACGCCGTATCGCCGTTGCCGCACAGGGATTCGCGGCGCCCAAGCCCAGCTCCCCGGTGACGCGGACGCACCTGAAGCGACTGATATCCCGCATCCAGGTGCTGCAACTGGACTCGGTGTCGGTGGCGGTGCGCGCCCATTACGCCCCGGTGTTCAGCCGGTTGGGGCCTTATGACCGCACCGTGCTGGATCGCGCCGCGTGGAGTCACAGTGCCCGCTCGCCGCGGCTGCTGGTCGAATACTGGGCGCACGAGGCAGCCCTGATGGCGGTCGACGACTGGCCGCTGATGCGCTGGCGGATGCGGCAGTACACCCACGGTCGGTGGGGCAATGTGCCGCCCAACCCGCGACTGGCTGACGACATCGTCGGCGCCGTCGCCGAACTCGGGCCGGCAACCGCCGGGCAGATCGAGGCGCATCTGGCGGCCCGGCCCAAGCGCGGTAAGGGAACATGGTGGAACCGCAGCGACACCAAGTGGGTGGCCGAGGCACTGTTCGCCGCCGGGGTGCTGACCACCGCCACCCGGGTCGGGTTCGCCCGGCACTATGACCTGGTGGAGAACGTGCTGCCGGCGCCGGTGCTGGCCGCCGAGCTCGACGACGCCGAGGCGGTGCAGGAACTGGTGCTGCGGGCCGCCGGAGCGCTGGGGGTGGGCACCGAGGCCGACCTGCGCGACTACTTCCGGCTGTCGTCTCGCCAGGCCAGACCGGCGATCGCGAAGCTGGTCGCCGCCGGCGAACTCCAGCCGGTCGCGGTGACCGGATGGGACGCGCCGGCCTACCTGCGTGCCGGGCAGGCGGTTCCGCGGACCGATCGGGGTACCGCGCTGCTGTGCCCGTTCGACCCACTGATCTTCTTCCGCCCCCGGGCGCAGCGGCTGTTCGACTTTCACTACCGGCTCGAGATCTATACCCCTGCCGCGCAACGCCGGCACGGCTACTACGTGTGGCCGTTTCTGCTGGACGGGGAGCTGGTCGGCCGGGTGGACCTCAAAGCCGACCGAACCCGCGACGCCTTGCACGTCGTCGGGGCGTTCGCCGAAGACGGCCGGCCACCCGAACATGTGGCGACCGCGCTGCTCGCCGAGCTGGAGTCGATGGCCTCCTGGCTGGGACTGAGCCGGGTGAGCGTGGGGGAGCGCGGGGACCTGGCGGGGCAGCTGCGCCGAACCCGGCTAAGGCGGTGAACCACCGGCCGATACCGGCGATCGAGGCCGGCTCATCGGTGCAGGCGCCGGCGGGCGCTCTCGGCGAGCGTGGCGGCGCCTTCCCGGGCCGCGTGTGCCAGTTCGGTTCCGCGGTCGGCGGCGACCTCGGCGAGCTGGGCTCCCCGCCCGGTCGCTGCCTCGAGTAACGGGCCGGCCTTCTCACTCACCATCTCGGCGAGTTCGCGGCCGTGTTCGGCGCCGGCCTGCAGGCCCGTGCTCACCTTGTCGCCGACCGTCTCGAGCACCGCATCACCGGAGGTGGTGGGCAAGGCCGTGGCTGCGCGCCGGTAGGCGTGCCGGGCGGCGCGGCGAGCCCGCCAGCCCAGCGAGGGCTTCCCTTCGGTGTCGAAGGCCGCGATCATCAACCCGCCGATCAGGCTGACGTCGGTCAGCAACGCCTGGCGCTGTTCTGCCCTGCGCTGGGCGTCGGGCTCCGTCCAGAACATGTGGCGGCCCGCGCTGCCCGGAATGACCGTGCCCGCCAGCACCGCAGCGGCGACCCGCGGCAGCCTGCCGCTGGCCAGCAAGAGGCCACCGCCGATCTGGACCAGCGCGTTGGCTCTGGCGAACGTTTCGACGTCGGACGGCACCTTCGCCGAAATCTCATCCGGTAGCTGTTTGAGCCCGTCGAAGGCCGGACGGGCGGTCTGGCCGGCTTCCTGCGGCCGGCGCAACGCCTCCACACCCTGACCGACAAATGCCGCCGCGAGCAGCGGACGGGCAATTCTGCGCATCAACACAGGGCCCCCTTGAGTTCCGGTGGCTTCCGATGACTCCGGCGCGGTACCGGCGGGTCGAAACCCGCCGGCACCGCATCGCCGGTGGGATTACTGCTCGGCACGCTCGCGGGCCTCATCCGCGGCGGCCTTGGCGCGGGCCTTTTCGGCCTCGGCCTCCTTGGCCGCAACCTCGCGCTGGGCCTCGGCCTTGTCCTGCTGCGCTTGGCCTTCGCGCTTGAGCGAGTCGTCGCCGGTCACGGTGCCGACGGCCTCCTTGGCCTTGCCCTTGACGTCTTCGACGACGCCCTTGATGCCGGCTTCGGGCCCGCTGTCCTTGTCACTCATCTGGTGTGCCTCTCTTGATCGGTCAAATCCGGACAGACGCCGCACGGCGTGCGGGTCGATCCGCCCAGCAGGCGGCCGGGATGGCCGCCGATACGCCGGGATACCCCCCTCGCTTACGCCGTAAACTTCGAGCGTCGTCGTACAACTCGCCCCCGATGCCAAAAGGGTTCGGCCCCAATGGTGTTGGGACAGCACGTGGCGTTTCCGGCGCAACTCCCCGGTTTTGGTTACCCTGGCGATAACTGATCGGTGACGCCCTAGGCTGGCGTGCAGATCGACAGGCCTGGTCGGAAACACGGGATGTGATCGCGTGCGGGGTTCGGTTTCGTGGGGTTTCGTCGTTGTCGGCTGCATCGCGGTCGCCGGTTGCGGCAACGGTGGGGGGACGGCAAAGCCCAGCGCCGGCGCGCCGCCGCCGAGCACCACGACCGCCACCATCGTGCCGGTCGCCGAAGACGGTCTGCGGGCGCTTCTGCTCACCCCCGACGAGATCAACCCGATCATGGGGGTGACCGATATGAGGGCGAACGCTCCCCACGATGTGCTGCCCGATGACAGCACCACGATGGAGCCCCGGGAATGCCTGGCCGTCGACGGAGTCGCGCAGGAACAGGTGTATGCGTCCAGCGGCTACCGCGCGGTGCGCGAGCAGGCTGTCAGCGACGGCGATGACAACGCCCACTATGTCGATCAAGCCGTGGTGCTGTTCCCGACCGCCAAGCAGGCCGAGGCATTTCTGCAGGCCTCCGCCAAGCAGTGGCCGCAATGTCACGAGTACACCCACACCCAGAGCGGCTCGGAGTGGACCGCCGGAAGGATCTCGACCGCCGAAGGCCTGCTGAGCACCGTCGCGATCCAGCAGAACGCCGGTGACTCGGCGTGGCAGGCCTGTGGGCGGGCGCTGGCCGTGGCCAACAACGTCGTCGTCGACGTCAACACCTGCAGTGCCGACCCGAAGGACTCCGCGGCCCTGATCGCGCGGCAAATCGCCGCGAAAGTGCCGAACGGCTGACGCCGGACCGGCACGCCTTAAGGTGAGTGCCGTGGCCGAGACGGCGCCGCTGCGCGTGCAACTGATTGCCAAGACCGAGTTCATCCCGCCGCCGGACGTGTCCTGGAGCACCGACGCGGACGGCGGGCCGGCACTGGTCGAGTTCGCCGGGCGCGCCTGTTACCAGAGTTGGTCCAAGCCCAACCCGCGAACCGCCACCAACGCCGCCTACCTGCAGCACATCATCGATGTCGGGCACTTCTCGGTGCTCGAGCACGCCGTCGTGAGCTTTTACATCACCGGGGTCTCACGGTCGGCCACTCACGAGCTGATCCGGCACCGGCATTTCTCGTTCTCCCAGCTGTCGCAGCGCTACGTGCCCGAACCCGATTCGCGGATCGTGGTGCCCCCCGGCATGGAGGACGACCCGGAGTTACAGCAGATACTGTCCGAGGCCGCCGACGCCAGCCGCGCCGCCTACGCCGAGCTGCTGGCCCGGTTGGAAGCCAAATTGGCTGATCAGCCCAGCGCTGTGCTGCGGCGCAAACAGGCCCGCCAAGCCGCCCGCGCGGTGCTGCCCAACGCCACCGAGACCCGCATCGTGGTGACCGGCAACTATCGGGCGTGGCGGCACTTCATCGCGATGCGCGCCAGCGAGCACGCCGACGTCGAGATTCGCCGGTTGGCCGTTGAGTGCTTGCGACAGCTCACCGGCGTGGCCCCGGCGGCATTCGGGGACTTCCAGATCAGCACCTTGACCGACGGCACCGAAGTCGCCACCAGTCCGCTCGCCACCGAGGTCTGAGCAACTTTACGGCGCCAGGTAATCTTGGGGCCGTGAGCAGCAGCGGATTCGATGCCAAGGCGCAGTTGGGCACCGTGCTGACCGCGATGGTGACCCCGTTCAGTGCGGACGGCTCGGTGGACACCGACGTAGCCGTGCGCCTGGCGAACCGCCTCGTCGACGCCGGCTGCGATGGCCTGGTGCTTTCCGGGACCACCGGCGAGTCGCCGACCACCGCGGATTACGAGAAGCTCACCCTGCTGCGCGCCGTGGTCGAGGCGGTCGGCGACCGCGCCCGCATCATCGCCGGCGCCGGCAGCAACGACACGGAGCACAGCGTCCGGCTCGCCGAGGCCTGCGCCGGGGTCGGCGCGCACGGCCTGCTGGTGGTGACGCCGTACTACTCGCGTCCGTCGCAGTCCGGGCTGCTGGCGCACTTCACCGCCGTCGCCGACGCCAGCCCGCTGCCGGTGATGCTCTATGACATCCCGGCGCGCTCGGTGGTGCCGATCGCCCCGGACACCATCTTCGAACTGGCGGAGCACCCGAACATCGTGGCGATCAAGGACGCCAAGGGCGACCTGCACGCCGCGGCGCAGATCATGGCCGAGACCGGGCTGGCCTACTACTCCGGTGACGATGCCCTGAACCTGCCGTGGCTGGCGATGGGCGCCACCGGGTTCGTCAGCGTGATCTCGCACTTCGTGGCCGGTCAGCTGCGCGACATGCTGGCCGCCTACGCCGCCGGCGACGTCGAGACCGCCCGCAAGATCAACGTCGCGATCGCGCCGCTGTCCAACGCGATGGCCCGCACCGGCGGGGTGACCTTCGTCAAGGCGGGTCTGCGGCTGCAGGGCTTCGACGCCGGCGACCCCCGCCTGCCGATGGTGCCGGCGACCGCGGCCGAGATCGACGAACTGGCCCTCGACATGCGCACCGCGTCGGTCCTCGGGTGAGGTGCGAGTGAATGAGGACCTCAAACCGCCCGGCCCGCTGACTGCCGGCGGACTGCGTGTCACCGCGCTAGGCGGCATCAGCGAGATCGGCCGCAACATGACCGTTTTCGAGCATCTCGGCCGGTTGCTGATCATCGACTGCGGCGTGCTGTTCCCGGGACACGACGAGCCCGGCGTCGACCTGATCCTGCCCGACATCCGGCACATCGTCGACCGGCTCGACGACGTCGAAGCACTGGTGCTGACCCATGCCCACGAGGACCACATCGGCGCCATCCCGTTCCTGCTCAAACTGCGGGCCGACATCCCGGTGGTCGGATCGCGGTTCACCTGCGCGCTGGTCGCCGCCAAGTGCCGAGAACACCGCATCAAGCCGGTGTTCGTCCAGGTCGCCGAAGGCCAGCGCAGCACCCACGGGGTGTTCGAATGCGAATACTTCGCGGTCAACCACTCCATCCCGGATGCGCTGGCGATCGCGGTGCACACCGGTGCCGGCACCGTGCTGCACACCGGCGACATCAAACTCGACCAGCTGCCGCCCGACGGGCGCCCCACCGACCTGCCCGGCATGTCGCGCCTGGGCGACAAGGGCGTGGACCTGTTCCTGTGCGACTCGACCAACGCCGAGATACCCGGCGTGGGGCCCAGCGAGAGCGAGGTCGGCCCCACCCTGCACCGGCTGATCCGCGGCGCCGAGGGCCGGGTGATCGTGGCATGCTTCGCCTCGAATGTGGACCGGGTGCAGCAGATCGTCGATGCCGCGGTCGCGCTGGGCCGCCGGGTGTCGTTCGTCGGCCGATCGATGGTCCGCAACATGGGCATCGCCAAGGATCTGGGCTTGCTACGGGTCGCCGACTCCGATCTGGTCGACATCGGCGCCGCCGAGATGATGCCGCCGGAGAAGGTGGTGCTGGTCACCACCGGAACCCAGGGCGAGCCGCTGTCGGCGCTGTCGCGGATGTCGCGGGGCGAGCACCGCTCCATCACGCTGACCGCCGGCGATCTGGTGGTGCTGTCGTCGTCGCTGATCCCGGGCAATGAAGAGGCGGTCTACGGCGTGATGGATGCGCTGGCCAAGATCGGTGCCCGGGTGGTGACCAACGCCGCGGCGCGGGTCCACGTCTCCGGGCACGCCTACGCCGGGGAGTTGCTGTTCCTCTACAACGGGATACGGCCCCGCAACGTGATGCCGGTGCACGGGACTTGGCGGATGCTGCGCGCCAACGCCGCGCTGGCCACGCGCACCGGGGTGCCGGAGGAGTCGATTCTGTTGGCCGAGAACGGCGTCAGCGTCGACCTGGTCGCCGGTAAGGCGAGTATCGCCGGGGCGGTCCCGGTCGGCAAAATGTACGTCGACGGACTGGTGGACGGCGACGTCGGCGACGCGACGCTGGGGGAGCGGCTGATCCTGTCCAGCGGATTCGTCGCGATAACCGTGGTGGTGCGCCGCGGGACCGGCAAGGCCGTCGCGCCGCCACATCTGCATTCGCGGGGCTTCTCCGAAGACCCCAAGGCGCTGGAATCGGCGGCCCGCAAGGTCGAAGCGGAGCTGGAATCGCTTGCCGCCGAGCGGGTTACCGATCCGACCCGGATCGCCCAGGCGGTGCGCCGCACGGTGGGCAAGTGGGTCGGCGAGGTCTACCGACGGCAGCCGATGATCGTGCCGACCGTTATCGAGATCTGATCCGACAGCGGCTCAGCGCTTGTTGACGAACCCGGCGTCGACGGGCAGCGCGACGCCGGTGATGTAGCGGGCCGCCTCAGACACCAGCCAGGCCACCGCATTGGCGATGTCCTCCGATTGCAGCACCTGCACTGGCAGCGCATTGCCCATGTCCGGCGGCGCTCCGGTCCGGGCCGTGAGCTCGGCCAGCCAGCCCCGGGTGTAGTCGTTGTTGATCATCGGCGTGTCGACACCGGCCGGGTGCACCGAGTTGACCCGAATGCTCTGTGGTGCCAGCAAGTTGGCGTACACCCGCATCAATCCGACCAGCCCGTGCTTGGCGGCGGTGTACCCGATGGCCCCGGCGTCGTGGCTGCCGATGCCGGCCAGGCCGGCGGCCGAGCTGATCAACACGATCGACCCGCCGTCGCCGTGTGCGGTAAGCGCCGGGATCGCGGCCTCAATGGTGTGGTAGACGCCGGTGAGGTTGACGTCGATGACATCGCCCCAGCCGTCGGCGGCCGCCATCGGGGCGATACCGGCGTTGGCCACCACGATGTCCAGCCGGCCGAGGGCATCGATCCCGGCCTGCAGCGCCGCCGTGAGCGCCGGCTGGTCGCGGACATCGGCGGTGGCGGCAACAATGCGCGCACCGGTGTCCTCGACCAGCTTGACCGTGGCGGCCAGATCGTCCGGTGTGGCCATCGGATAGGGCACGCTGGCGATCTGGTCGCACAGGTCGACCGCGATGATGTCGGCGCCCTCGCCGGCCAGTCGCACGGCGTGGGCCCGGCCCTGGCCGCGCGCGGCGCCGGTGATGAAGGCGACTTTGCCGTCCAGCGACCCCATCAATCGGCCCGCAGCTGGCCCTTGGCGGGGTCGCCGGCCGGAAGCGGCTGCAGCATCTTGACGTCCGGTGCCCCGGCCAGGTGCTCTTTGAGGTTCCCGACCAGCTCGGCGACCGCCGGAGCCGTCGAGTGTGCCTGTAGCGCGTCGGCGTCGGCCCACTGTTCGATGAACACGAACGAGCCGTCGGCTTCGTGCACCGAGTACAGCTGGCAGCCCGGCTCCTCGTGCACCTGACCGACCGCTTTGGTGCAGATCTCCCGGGCGATGTCCACCGACTCGGGCTTGACGGGGAAGGCGGCGACGACGATTACCGGCATGAAGGTCTCCTCGGGCAGGTTCGGAAGGCTGTGGTTCGGCTCTGCCACCGTACGCAGACGCATTGTGATCGGTGCCACGCGGGTGACCACGCACGGCCCCAGCCGTGACCAGTGTGGCAGATGGTGCGAATGAGGGTATTGCGGTTAGGCTTGCGGCTATGGCTAGTAAGACGGCTAGTGGGACCGGGACTCGATCGGGAACGCGAACTAGCAGGTCAAAGGCTGGTTCGCGGGCAAATTCACGGCCGTCCCGTGGCACGGCGGCCCGGCGCAAACCGGCACCGCGCCGGCAACGCTCGGGGCTGGCCGGGGCCGGGCTGGCCTGCGGACGGGCCGCCAGGGCGGGCTGGCTGATGGTCGCCAAGGCCGCCGGCGGCACCGCACGGTCCGTCGGCCGCGCCCACGACATCGACCCGGGCCATCGCCGGGACGGCATCGCGCTGGCCCTGTTGGGCCTGGCGGTCGTCACCGCCGCAAGTTGCTGGCTGGACGCCGCGCGGCCGGTCGGGGCATGGATCGACACCGGCCTGCGCACCGTGATCGGCGCGGCGGTGGTCCTGCTTCCGGTGCTCGCCGGCGTCGGCGCCGTCCTGCTGATGCGCACCGAACCCGACCCGGAGAATCGGCCCCGGCTGATCCTGGGATCGGCGATGGTCGCGCTGCCGATCCTGGGCCTGTGGCATCTGTGGGCCGGCTCGCCGCAGACCCCGGATGGCCGCCTGCACGGCGCCGGCTTCGTCGGGTTCGCGATCGGTGGGCCGCTCGCCGACGGGCTGACGGCGTGGATCGCCGCGCCGCTGTTGTGCATCGGCGTGCTGTTCGGAGTGCTGCTGCTGACCGGGATCACGCTGCGCGAAGCGCCCGAGGCGCTGCGTGATCTGTTCACCGCGCGCGGCTACGAGGACGACTACTACTACGACGACGACGGCTATGGTGACGGCTACGACGACGGTGATGACGTCGGCTATGACGATGAGCGCGACGCCGTCGCCGAGGACATCCCCGACTGGCAGTCGCGCACCCCGCTGGACAACTATCCGGTCGACGAGGCCCCCACCGCGGCACCGCCCCCGGCCAAGCCCGCCCGTCGCAAGCAACCCAAGGCGGCCAAGCCCACAGACACCACCGTGGTACTGGACCGGGTGGTGGAGGGTCCCTACACGCTGCCGCCGCTGACCCTGCTGCTGGCCGGCGATCCACCGAAGAAGCGCACCGCCGCCAACGAGGCGATGGCCGATGCGATCACGTCGGTGCTCGAGCAGTTCAAGGTCGACGCCGCGGTCACCGGCTGCACCAGGGGGCCCACCGTCACCCGCTACGAGGTGGAACTGGGCCCCGGGGTCAAGGTCGAGAAGATCACCGCGTTGCAGCGCAACATCGCCTACGCGGTGGCCACCGAAAGCGTGCGGATGCTGGCGCCGATCCCGGGCAAGTCCGCCGTGGGCATCGAGGTGCCCAACACCGATCGCGAGCTGGTGCGGCTGGCCGACGTGCTGACCGCGCCGTCCACCCGCCGTGATCACCATCCGCTGGTGATCGGGCTGGGCAAGGACATCGAAGGCGACTTCATCAGCGCCAACTTGGCCAAGATGCCGCACCTGCTGGTGGCCGGCTCCACCGGCTCGGGCAAGTCCAGCTTCGTCAACTCGATGCTGGTGTCACTGCTGGCCCGCGCCACGCCGGAGGAGGTCAGGATGATCCTGATCGACCCGAAGATGGTGGAACTGACGCCGTACGAGGGCATTCCGCACCTGATCACCCCGATCATCACCGCGCCCAAGAAAGCCGCCGCCGCGCTGGCCTGGCTGGTCGAGGAGATGGAGCAGCGCTACCAGGACATGCAGGCGTCCCGGGTGCGCCACATCGACGACTTCAACGAGAAGGTGCGATCCGGCGCCATCACCACGCCGCTGGGCAGCGAGCGGGTGTACCGGCCCTACCCCTACATCGTCGCGATCGTCGACGAGCTCGCCGACCTGATGATGACCGCGCCGCGCGATGTCGAGGACGCGATCGTGCGGATCACCCAGAAGGCCCGGGCCGCCGGCATCCACCTGGTCCTGGCCACGCAGCGCCCGTCGGTGGACGTCGTCACCGGCCTGATCAAGACCAATGTGCCGTCCCGGCTGGCATTCGCCACCTCGTCGCTGACCGACTCGCGGGTGATCCTCGACCAGGCGGGCGCCGAGAAGCTGATCGGTATGGGCGACGGCCTGTTCCTGCCGATGGGCGCCAACAAGCCGATCCGGCTGCAGGGCGCGTTCATCTCCGACGAGGAGATCCACGCCGTCGTCACCGCGGCCAAGGAGCAGGCCGAGCCCGAATACACCGAGGGCGTCACCGCGGCCAAGCCGAGCGGCGAACGCACCGACGTCGATCCCGACATCGGTGACGACATGGAGGTCTTCCTGCAGGCTGTCGAGCTGGTGGTGTCCAGCCAGTTCGGCTCGACCTCGATGCTGCAGCGCAAGCTGCGGGTCGGCTTCGCCAAGGCGGGCCGGCTGATGGACCTGATGGAGACCCGCAGCATCGTCGGCCCGTCCGAGGGGTCCAAGGCCCGCCAGGTGCTGGTCAAGCCCGATGAGCTGGCCGCCACCCTGATGGCCATCCGCGGTGGCGGCGAGCCGGATGACGTTGAGGACGCCGACGATTAGACGTTGACCACCAGCGACAATCCGTGCCGATCCCGGACCGGCCCCCGGCGCCAGGGCCGCCTGCTGCGGACCAACAGGCGGTGGACGGCGGCCTCGATGCCGTGCGCCAGCTCCTCGGCGTCCGCGACGGCGTCGTAGTCGGCAAGGACGCCGAAGAACAGGCTGTCGCCGTAGCGCAGGATCGCCGCGCCGGTGCGCAATCGCAGAGCGATCGGCGGGATGGGAAGCACCGCGGACACCTGGCGTCCCATGATCTGCAGCGGCCGGTCCGGGCCGGCGACATTGGCCGCCAACGCCACCACGCTGCGTTGCGGCAGCCGCGACAGCAGGTTGGTGGTCCACGCGGTGACCGGGGCCGGGATCGCGCGGGCCACCGCCATCCACGCGTCGCGGCGCTCGGCGACGACGGTGGCCTGGGCCAGCCGGGCGTGAACGAGCCGTAACCGGACCACCGGGTCGTCCTCATCGACCGGCAGTCGCGGCAGCAGCATCGCCTGCCGGATCGGCACCAGGGTCCGCAGCGAATCGGCCTGTGGCCACTCGCCGCGGCGGAGCAGGATGTTGCGGTAGCTCTCGGTGACCGCCGCCAGTGCGACGTCGTCGACGGTCACGTCGAATGCCCGGCAGATCTGCTCGACCTCGGCGGCGCCGACCCGCGCCGCGGTGTAGCGCCGCCGGCTGGTCAACGGACCGTTGAGCGGGGTGACCGGCCGCAGCAGGCCCGTCGCGAATCTCGCCGCGCCCCGCAACGTCTGGTCGGCCTTTATCGCCCCGATCATCGCGTCGACGGCGACCGTGGTCGCGACCCGCAGCGCGCCGTTCCACCGGGTGCGCTGCCGGGAACTTTCGGGACAGGCCGCACTGTCGCGCCTGGTGGGGTGCGCTACGCCCTCGTCGGACAGTCCGGCCAGGATGTGGACGGTGGCGACCGCGTCGGCGATGCACGGGTGCACCTTGACCAGCAGCGCCCAGCGGCCATCGGCCAGGCCGTCGACCACCCAGATCTCCCACAGCGGCCGGTCCCGGTGCAGGGGCCAGGACATCACCTCAGCGACCACGGCGAACAACTCGGCGTCGGTGCCGGGACCCGGTACCGCGACGCGGCAGACATGGCGGTCCAGCCGGAAGTCATCGTCGTGCACCCACTCGGCGGCCCCGAGGTCGAAAACCCGGCGCCGCAGGCGCTGGGCGAACCGCGGGCAAGCAGCGATCCGCTCGCCCAGCACCGACATCAGGGCTCGGTGGTCGGGGATCGGACCGTCCAGCACCGCCAGGGCGCCGATGCCCAGGTGCGTGTGCCGGTCGGTGTCCTCCACGTGCAGCAGGCTGGTGTCCAGGGGGGTCAGGTGCTCGGTCACGGCTACCTCCAGTTATCTGCAACTGTCAGTACCACTATCTCCGGTGTGCGTCGCCGGCGGCAGGGCCGGAAGTCCCCGGTTCGCGGCGCCGGGGATGCACAGACACGCCCCGGACACGGACCGGACACGGACCAGACACCGGCGTTTTTCCGCAACCGGCGGGGGCGTAATCTCGCCACGTGGACTGGGCACGACTTTTCGCTTTCGACACACCTCCATCGGAGATCTTTGTCCGCGGAACCGTTATCTACATAGCGATTTACGCGTTGCTGCGGGTGGTGTTGAAACGTGAGGCGGGCACCAACGGCATCACCGATCTGATCGTCGTGGTGTTGATCGCCGACGCGGCGCAGAACGGGATGGCGGGCGGTTACCGGTCGATCAGCGACGGGATCCTGCTGGTCGGGGTGATCATCGGCTGGTCATACCTGCTGAACTGGATGGGACACCGCTGGCCCGGAGTGGCCCGGGTCCTGCGGCCGGGGCCGTTGCTGGTGATTCACGACGGCGAGCTCCTGCACGGAAATATGCGCAAGGAGATGATCACCGAGGCGCAGGTCCGCGAGCAGGCTCGCAAACAGGGGATAGCGGACCTCGCCGTCGTCCGGGAGGGCCGGATGGAATCCGACGGGCAGTTCAGCTTCCTGATCGGCTCGACTCGCCGGGCCGCCGGTCTGGCCGTGGATTAAAGGATCAACAGCATCCGGGTGTTGCCCAGGGTGTTGGGCTTGACGTAGCTCAGGTCGAGGAATTCGGCCACCCCGACGTCGTAGGAGCGTTGCATCTCCGCGAATACCTCTGCGGTGACCGGGGTCCCGTCGATCTCGGTGAAGCCGTGCCGGGCGAAGAACGCGGTCTCGAAGGTCAGTACGAACAGCCGCTGCAGCTGCAGTTCGCGGGCGACCTGCAAAAGGCGTTCGACGAGGGCGCGCCCGATACCGCGGCCCGTCAGTGCCGGATCCACGGCGATGGTGCGCACCTCACCGAGGTCCGACCACAGCACGTGCAGGGCGCCGCAGCCCACCACCTGTTGTTCGGAATCCTCGGCCACCCAGAACTCCTGGACCGCCTCATACAGCGTCACCAGGTTCTTCTCCAGCAGGATTTTCCCGGAGTAGATGTCGACCAGCTGCTTGATCGCGGGGACGTCGGAGGTCCGAGCGCGCCGGATCAGGGGCCGCTGGGCCGGTGGATCAGCCTCAGAATGCACAGCTGCACAGTATCGGTTTCTCACTTCTGGCTGGGTAACCGATATTCTGTCTGCCGTGTCGGGGCAACCTCAAACCGGTCCGGCGGTGACGCGCGTCCCCGTGATCAATCCGGCCAACGCGCTGACCGTCATGCGACTGCTGTTGGTCCCGGTCTTTCTGCTGGCGCTGTTCGCCGAAGACGGCCATGACGCTAAGACCCGCATCGCCGCGTTCGTCATCTTCACGGTGGCCATCATCACCGACCGGCTCGACGGTGCGCTTGCCCGCAACTACGGGATGGTGACCGAATTCGGCACCCTGGCCGACCCGATTGCCGACAAGGCGCTGATCGGGGCGGCGTTGATCGGCCTGTCGATGCTCGGCGACCTGTGGTGGTGGGTGACGGTGCTGGTGTTGGCCCGAGAGATCGGGATCACCGTGCTGCGGTTCGCGGTCCTGCACCGCGGGGTGATCCCGGCCAGTCGCGGCGGAAAGCTCAAGACGCTGGTCCAAGCGGTCGGTATCGGGCTGCTCGTCCTGCCCCTGACCGGCCCCTGGCTGGTGACGGCCTGGGTGGTGATGGCCGCCGCCGTGGTGCTGACGGTGGTCACCGGCGTGGACTACGTGATGTCGGCGGTCGCCGACCTTCGAGGGCCCGACCGGAGCTGACCGGCGGTTCAGCGAGGCTCGACGGAGGAGAGGCGAAGCTGGGGCCGCCGCATGAACCCGGCGGTTCAGCGAGGCTCGACGGAGGAGAGGCGAAGCTGGGGCCGCCGCATGAACCCGGCGGTTCGGGAACCCGGACGGGCGTCGCGGGCGTTGACCTTGGTGACTGGCTGTTTTCCAGGTTGAACCGATCTAAGGAGTGCACGATGACGACATTGCTGCGGGAATCGGTCGGCGAGGTGTTGCGTCAGGCCCGTACGGCGCAGGGTCGCACGCTGCGTGAGGTGTCCGATTCGGCGCGGGTCAGCCTGGGTTACCTCTCGGAGGTCGAGCGCGGCCGCAAGGAAGCGTCCAGCGAGTTGCTCAACGCGATCTGCGCGGCGCTGCGGATCCCGTTGTCGGCGGTGCTCTTCGATGCCGGCAATCGGTTGGCGCGGGCCGAGCGGGCCGAGCGCAACATCGGGGTCACCCGCATCGACGCCGGCACCAAGGTCGTCATCCCGCCGATCCGGGCGATGGCTTCGGCGTGATCGCCCCGAAGCCAGCCTGAACCCCCTCCCGATGACCGCTGACCCGATAAATTGATCAGCGGTAGGGGGCGGACGACAACATCCGAACAACCAGACGGAGCTGACTGATGGCCAACCCGTTCGTCAAGGCGTGGAAGTACGTGATGGCGCTGTTCAACGCCAAGATCGACGAGCACGCCGATCCGAAGGTGCAGATCCAGCAGGCGATCGAAGAGGCGCAGCGCCAGCACCAGGCACTCACCCAGCAGGCCGCGCAGGTGATCGGCAACCAGCGACAGCTGGAGATGCGGCTGAACCGCCAGTTGGCCGATATCGAGAAGCTTCAGGTCAACGTACGCCAGGCGCTGACGCTGGCCGACCAGGCCACCGCGTCGGGGGACACCGCCAAGGCCACCGAATACACCAACGCCGCCGAGGCGTTCGCGGCTCAGCTGGTCACCGCCGAACAGAGCGTCGAAGACCTCAAGGCCCTGCACGACCAGGCGCTGTCGGCGGCGATGCAGGCCAAGAAGGCCGTCGAGCAGAACGCGATGGTGCTGCAGCAGAAGATCGCCGAGCGCACCAAGCTGCTCAGCCAGCTCGAACAGGCGAAGATGCAGGAGCAGGTGAGCGCGTCGCTGCGGTCGATGAGCGAGATCGCCGCGCCCGGAACCACCCCCAGCCTCGATGAGGTCCGCGACAAGATCGAACGGCGCTACGCCAACGCGGTCGGCGCCGCCGAGTTGGCGCAGGGCTCGGTGCAGGGCCGGATGCTCGAGGTGGAACAGGCCGGTGTGCAGATGGCCGGCCACTCCCGGCTGGAGCAGATCCGCGCGTCGATGCGCGGTGAGGCACTGCCCGCCGGCGGCACCGCTGTGGCGCCGAGCCAGCCCACCCCGGCGGCTCCGCAGTCCGGTGCCAATCCTTCGCCCGAGAATCCGCTGGACCGGTAGTAGATGGCCGTGAGAGCCGGGGGCCTCAGAGATCGCCGCCGGGGCGCACTGCTTCAGCGCGCCGTCGACCGTGCCAGCGAGGCCGCCGACTTCCTCGCCGACAGGCTCGGTGCGATCTCCGATCCGCGGGCCAGATTGCTGCGCAAGCGCCGCTGGGCGCTGCGCCTGGGGCTGTTCTTCGGTGCCGCGTGCGGGTTCTGGATGCTGGTGACGGCCCTACTGGCGTCGTGGGCCACACCGGTGTGGGTGTTGTTGATCACCGGGCTGATCGCCGCCGGTGCGGCCGCCCCGGCAACGCTGCTGTTGCTGCGGTATCGGTGGCTGCGTTCGGTTCCACTGCCGGCGGTGCGGGCCGTGACCGCCCGCCGCCTGCCGCCGCCCGGTTCGGCGGCGCGACCGGCGATGTACGCGCTGGGCGCCTCCGAGCGCGGCATGGTGTCGCTGCTGGGCGTATTGGAGCGTGGCCGGCTGCTGCCGGCCGGTGAGATCACCGAACTGACCGCCGCCGTCAACGGGGCCGCGTCGACGATGGCGGCCACCGCTGCCCAGGTGGTGTCGATGGAGCGCGCAGTGCAACACAGCGCCCAGTCACGGGAGTACCTGGTGCCGACGATCAACGCATTCACCGCTCAGTTGAGTGCCGGAGTTCGCCAGTACAACGAAATGGTCACCGCCGCAGCGCAACTGGTGGCATCAGCGAACGACGGGTCATCGACGCCTTCCGGCGATCCGATGAATTCGCCGATGTCCCAACAGCGTTACCGCGAGGAGCTGACCAGCGCGACCGACCGCATGCTCGGCTGGGCGCAGGCGTTCGACGAACTCGCCGAGCTGCCCCGGATCTAGATGTCGTCGGTTCGCTGATCCCCGAATTCGGGTCGCGGGCCGTAGCGTTCGACGTAAGCCCGGTGAATGTGGGCATCGCGCTCGCGCTTGCGCGCGTCGGCGAGTTCCGGGTCGAGGCCGTGCATCCGCAGCATGTGCTTGCGCCATACCTTGTTGAGCGCATGCGAGAACAGGATCGCCATGAACCAGATCGGAAACGTCATGCTCATATGCGTCAGGAAGTCAGTTGGCAACAGCCAGAACGGGATCAGGATCAGCGTCGTCGGCACGACGGCGCGCATGATCATTCGAACGGTGGCACCCGGCCCGGCCAGGTCGTTGCGGACCCAGTCCAGGAGCTCGGGAGGTAGGGGCCGTCCGTAGCAATACCGGAGGTATTGGGTCGCGTTAGGCCGCCGGGGCCTGTTCACTCGGGTGTTCAACACGGCCTACATCGTCGGGCGTAGCGCGGGGAAGACGGTCGCTGCGATCGCCCGCAACGTCGCCTTGAACATGTCGAGGAAGTCAAAGTAGTCGCGCCACAACGTGATACGCCCATTGTGTACCTCGAACACCCCGCACACCCAGAACTGCAGCCGCAGCGGGCCCAGGGTCAGCGCGTCAGTGCGCTCGGTGAGCACCGCCGCGCCGTCGGCGGCGATGCGGTGGATTTTCACATCGAAGGCCGCCCGGCCGGCCATCCGGCGGAACAACCCGATAGTGGCGCTGCGGCCGTAGATGGTCGGCAACCCGACGTTCTGATACACCACGTCCTCGGCGAGGACCGTGGCCGCCGCGTCGTGATCATCGTCGGCGAGGGCGTCGAGGAACGTCTCCACCGTACGGATGTTGGCGGCCGCCTCGATCTGCTGGACACTCGGTTCGGTCATGCCTCCCAGCCTAGGCCTGCGAGTCTGTGGCACGGTAGGCCGATGCGCATCGTGGTAGTCGCCGGGCCCGACCCCGGCCACGCATTCCCGGCGATCGCGCTGTGCCGGCGTTTTCTCGCGGCCGGGGACGCGCCGACGCTGCTGACCGGGGTGCGGTGGCTCGACACCGCACGCGCCGCCGGGGTGGACGCCGCGGAGCTGCTCGGACTCGACGCCACCGCCGCCGATGACGACGCCGATGACGGGGCCAAGCTTCATCATCGGGCGGCCCGCATGGCGCAACAGAACCGCGAGCAGCTGCGAGTGCTGGCGCCGGACCTGGTGGTCTCCGACGTGATCACCGCCTGCGGGGGAATGGCCGCCGAACTGCTCGGGATCCCCTGGGTCGAACTCAGCCCGCATCCGCTGTACCTGCCCTCCAAGGGACTGCCGCCGATCGGCAGCGGGCTGGCGCCGGGCCGCGGGGTGAGGGGGCGGTTGCGGGACACGATGATGCGGTCGCTGACCGCACGGTCGGTGCGATCCGGTCTGCGACAGCGCGCCGAGGCCCGGGCGGGCATCGGTCTGCCGGACCGCGATCCCGGGCCACTGCGGCGCCTGATCGCCACGTTGCCCGCCCTCGAGGTGCCCCGGCCCGACTGGCCCGCCGAGGCCGTCGTCGTCGGGCCGCTGCACTTCGAGCCGACCGAAGAGCTGCTCGCTGTGCCACCGGGTTCCGGCCCGCTGGTGGTGGTGGCGCCGTCCACCGCGACGACCGGGGCCGCCGGGTTGGCCGAGCTGGTGTTGGAGCACCTGGTGCCCGGCGAAGGGCTGCCCGAAGGCGCCCGGGTCGCAGTCTCGCGGCTTAACGGCCCCGAGTTGACCCTGCCGCCATGGGCCGTCGCCGGGCTGGGCCGCCAGGACGAACTGCTGTCCCGCGCCGATCTGGTCGTCTGCGGCGGCGGGCACGGGATGGTGGCCAAATCCCTGCTGGCCGGACTGCCGCTGGTGGTGGTGCCCGGCGGGGGCGACCAGTGGGAGATTGCCAACCGCGTTGTGCGCCAGGGCAGCGGACGGCTGATCCGGCCGCTGACTCCGGCGGCGCTGGTCGAGGAGGTGCGCGCCGTGCTGGCGTCACCGAGCTTCCGTGACGCCGCACGACGGGCCGCCGAGGGCGCCGCCGACGTGGCCGACCCGGTACGGGCGTGCCACGAGGCCCTTTCCTGCGCTGAGTAGGTTGGAACGCGTGCGCCGGACCGAATTCCACGAGCGGGTCGCGCTGCGCTTCGGTGCGGCTTACGGCGCCACGGTGCTGACCGACCACGTGCTGGGCGCGGTGGGCGGACGGACCGCCGCTCAGGCGATCGAGGACGGGGTTGAGCCCCGCGATGTGTGGTGGGCGCTGTGCGCGGACTTCGACGTGCCGCGCGATCAGTGGTGAGAGTGATCCTGCGGGCTCGTGATGCTGCGGACCAGGGCGACGGCCAGATCCGAGCAGAGCGCGGCCAATTCGGTGGTGGATTCGACGGGGTTGGCCAGCCAGGCCTCGATGATCTGATTGACGCCGCCGACGATGAACAGGGCGCCGCGGCGTAACTCCGCGGGCGGCGGAACCTCGCTGTCGAGGACGCCGGGAGCGTGCTCGACGACCGAGTCGGTGATGAGGTCGAGGATGCGTGCGCGGTGCTCGTTGAGTCCGGGTACGGCGGACAGGTCGCTGGTGGCGATGCGGTGGATGTAGGGGTCGGCGGCAATGAGGTCGAGGAAGGCCGTCAGCGCCGACCGCAGTTTGTCCGAGAGCGTGCCGGGATCACCGACGCCGGCGGTGACCATCGCTTCGAGCAGTTGGTCGCGGACGTCGTCGGAGACCGCGAACAGCAGCGCATCCCGGTTGGGGAATTGCTCGTAGAAGTAGCGGGGGATCAGCCCCGCGGCGGCACAGACACCGCGGACGGTGACTTCGCCGATTCCGGATTCACCCCAGATCCGGCGGCCGGCGGCCAGGAGTTTGCCCCGGCGTTCGGCACGGCGGTCGACCGCGCTGATGCCGCCGTAGTCGCGCACAACTCCCGGGCGTTTCATTGACATCACCCTACCTGCGGCCTATGTTTGGAACACAGGTGTTATCCAAAGTTGCGCTTGGGGGCTAATCTGATGAACTCGCCGGTAGTGGCCATCCCGACCCGCCATCCGGACACGCCCGGCGCGATTCCGGCCAGCATTCGGATACTGGCCGCGGCGTTGGGGATCGGAAAGCCCACACCGCAGCGGTGGCGTCAGATCGGTGCGGACCTGACCGCCGGCGACGAGCCGATGCAGCGGTTGGTCGAGTGGATGTCGGAGACCGGGTCCAAGGAGACGCGGCCGATCTTCGACCGGATTCTCGCCCACGGGCTGGCTTCGGTGCCCGATGCCCCCGAACCGCTGCGCGAGTTCTTCGGCGAATTCGAGCCGATCCCGGACTGGGTCGACATGGACCGGGTCCGCCAGGGCCAGCGGGCGCTGCGCCGCGGCGGTGCCGACGGCACCTACATCGCCCGTGACGTGTCCTTCCTGGGCGGCTACCAGTTCTCCTCGTTCAACAAGACCCTGCTGCGCACCGGTGTGCTGGAGAAGGGCTCGAACAAGCGGTTCGCCGAGACGCTGCAGTGGGCGATGGACGTCACCGGTGCGGGGGGACTCGAACCGCTCGGCGTCGGCTATCAGGCCACCATCCGGGTCCGGCTGATCCACGAGTACGTGCGCCGGCACGTGGCCGCCCTGCCGGACTGGCGCAGCGACGAATGGGGCCTGCCGGTCAACCAGACCGACATGGCCGCCACCCTGGTGGGGGCACTGATCGCGCCGCCGGCCGCCGGGCTGGGGCTGGGCATCGTGCTGGCGCCGGGCGAACTCGAGGACATCGCGCACCTGACCCGCTACGTCGGCTGGCTGATGGGCGTTCGCGACGACTGGCTGCCGGGCAGCTTCCGCGACGGCGTCCGCATCCTCTACCAGACCCTGGGTGCGCTCTCCGAGCCCGACGAGTCGACCAAGCAGCTGGCGGTCCCGATGGCCGACGACCCGCTGGAGTGGTACTTCGGTGCCATGGCCGGTGTGCGGCGTCGGATCGCACGGTCGGCGCACCTGTCGGTGACCGGCAGCTTTCTGGGGCCGCGCACGATGCGCAAGCTGGGCCTGCCGGCCTTAGTGCTGCCGTGGTATCCGCTGGTGCGGATGCCGGTGAACCTCGTCCGTAGCGCCGCGGCGCTGCTGCTGCCCGGCGGGCTGGACCGCGCGGCCCGGCGCGGGCGCCGCGAGCAGGAGGAGTTCATGCGCACCATGATGGGCGACGAGGACACCGCCATCGGGGCGTCGGCACACGTCATGCAAGTGGCTTAGACCCGTCGAGGGTCCGCCGAAAGTCCGACACGCCGACACGCCGCGTGTCGTATTTGATTCGAACATCCGTTCGCCTACTGTGGAGAGAGTTCGCCGGGTTGTCGGACCCTGTCGTTAGCGTCACGGCCAACCGACCGAGAACCGGTCAACCGAACACCGAACCACAGGAGAGGCATCATGGCGCAAGCCCCCGATCGCGAGAAGGCACTCGAACTGGCGATGGCCCAGATCGACAAGAATTTCGGCAAAGGCTCGGTGATGCGCCTCGGGGACGAGGTGCGTCAGCCGATCTCGGTCATCCCGACCGGGTCGATCGCCCTGGACGTGGCGCTGGGTATCGGCGGCCTGCCCCGGGGCCGGGTCGTCGAGATCTACGGTCCGGAGTCCTCCGGTAAGACCACCGTGGCGCTGCACGCGGTGGCCAACGCCCAGGCCGCCGGCGGTATCGCGGCGTTCATCGACGCCGAGCACGCGCTGGACCCGGAGTACGCCAAGAGGCTCGGCGTGGACACCGATTCGCTGCTGGTGTCCCAGCCCGACACCGGTGAGCAGGCGCTGGAGATCGCCGACACCCTGATCCGCTCCGGTGCGCTGGACATTCTGGTCATCGACTCGGTGGCCGCGCTGGTGCCGCGCGCCGAGATCGAGGGCGAGATGGGGGACAGTCACGTCGGCCTGCAGGCCCGGCTGATGAGCCAGGCGCTGCGGAAGATGACCGGCGCGCTGAACAATTCGGGAACCACCGCGATCTTCATCAACCAGCTGCGGGAGAAGATCGGGGTGATGTTCGGCAGTCCTGAAACAACCACGGGCGGAAAGGCTTTGAAGTTCTACTCCTCGGTGCGCCTGGACGTACGGCGGATCGAGACGCTCAAGGACGGCACCGACGCGGTCGGCAACCGCACCCGGGTCAAGGTGGTCAAGAACAAGGTCAGCCCGCCGTTCAAACAGGCCGAGTTCGACATCCTCTACGGGCGGGGCATCAGCCGCGAAGGCTCACTGATCGACATGGGCGTGGATCAGGGCTTCATCCGCAAGTCCGGCTCCTGGTTCACCTACGACGGTGAGCAGCTCGGGCAGGGCAAGGAGAACGCCCGTAACTACCTGCTGGAGAACGTCGACGTGGCCAACGAGATCGAGAAGAAGATCAAAGAGAAGCTCGGCATCGGCGCCGTGCTGACCGATGGTTTGGCTGATGACGTCCTGCCCGCTCCCGTCGACTTCTGAGCCGTCTGAGCCTGCTGAACCCAAGCGCGAGGAGCAGGCGAAGTCACTGTGCCTTCGCCTGCTCACCGCGCGGGCCCGTACCCGCGCCGAACTCGCCGTGAAGCTGGCCGAACGGGGCTACCCCGAGGACGTCAGCACACGGGTGCTCGACCGGCTGGCCACCGCCGGCCTGATCGACGACGCTGACTTCGCCGAGCAGTGGGTGCGGTCTCGGCGCGAACACGCGGGCAAGGGCCGCAAGGTGCTGGCCGCCGAACTGCGCACCAAGGGCGTCGCCGAGGACGTGATCGCCGGGGTGCTGGCCGGTATCGATGCCGGCGCCGAGCGGGACCGGGCCGAACAGCTGGTGCAGGGCAGACTGCGACGCGAAACCCTCGGCGACGACGACTTGCGGGTCACCCGCCGGCTGGTGGCGATGCTGGCGCGGCGGGGCTACAGCCCGTCGATGGCCTACGACGTGGTGCGTGACGAGCTGGCCGCCGAACGGGAGCGCCGACGGGTGTGAGGCTCAGGCCTCGCCGATCTCGTCGACCTCGTCTTTGCCGGTGAAGACCTCCTTGGTCCGCTCGACGGCGTGGGTGGCGATCTCCACCGAATCCTGGACGATCGCGCTCACGCCGCCGGAGACGTCTCCGCGGATGATGTCGCCGGCGTCCTCGACGATGTCGGACGCCTTCTCGACGGCGTGCGTGGCGATGTCGCGGGCGGCGTTGAACGCGTCCCTGGGAGTGATAGCCATCAGAGTCTCCTGTCGTTGGCTGTTGAGTCCGACTTTAGACGCCGGATCACCGCCCCGCAGTGCCTAAATCACCTCGGCTCCCGGGGTGCCCTCCGGCTCGATCGTGGCTGCCTCCAACGGGTTGTGCCGCGTACGGCGCAGCCGGCGCTCCAGGCCGATGGCGCCGGCGGAGAGCCCCAGGTTTCCGGTGATCATCAGCGCCGCGATCACCAGCAGCGCGGGCAGGTAATTGCTGTACTGCGAGCCGGCCACCGTGCCCTGGCGCACCATTTCCACGAACGTGATCTGATAGCCGATCGCGGTGTCCTTGAGCGCCACCACCAGTTGCGACACCAGAACCGGAAGCATGGTGGTGACGGCCTGGGGCAACAACACCAGCTGCATCGAGCGGCCCCAGCTCAACCCCAGTGCGGCGGCCGCCTGGGACTGCCCTGCGGGCAGGGCGTGGACTCCGGCCCGCACGATCTCGGCGATGACGGCGCCGTTGTAGAGCGTCAGGCCGGTGACCACCCCGGCCAGGGCGGTCTGCTGCGGCGGGAACGCGTCGAGGGCGCCGTAGACGAAGTAGGCGAAGATCATCATGATCAGCACCGGGATCGCCCGGAACAACTCCACCACCACCGCGCAGCTCCAGCGGATCGCCCTGAGCCCCGACAAGCGCCCGACACCCAGCCCGACACCCAGGACCAGCGCCAGCCCGATCGACCAGGCCGCCGCGGTCAGCGTGCCGGCCACGCCGGGCAGCACATAGGTCCGCCACAGGTCGGCGGTGAGAAAGGGCGTCCACTTCTCGGCGGCCAACTGGCCCTTGGCGGACAGCCGCGAAAGCACCACCCAGCCCAGCGCCGCCGCGGCCAGCACCGTCGCCACCGACATGGCGCGGTGGCGGGCGCGGGCTCGCGGCCCGGGTGCGTCGAACAGCACCGTCGCGCGGGCCGTAGGCCTCATCTGTGCACCGTCCAGCGCCTGCCCAGGTAGCCGAACAGCAGGCCCAGCGGCAGGGTGAGCACGACGAAACCGGCCGCGAAGACGGCACCCACCGCTACCAGCGCCGCGGTGTTCTCGATCATCGACTTCATCAACAACGCCGCTTCGGCGACCCCGATCGCCGACGCCAGCGTGGTGTTCTTCGTCAACGCGATCAGCACCGAGCCCAGCGGGATGATCACTGCACGAAAAGCCTGGGGCAGCAATATGATCCGCAGGTTCTGGCCGAAGCCCAGCCCGAGTGACCGCGCAGCCTCGGCTTGGCCGATGCCGACCGTGTTGACGCCGGACCGCAGCGCCTCGCACACGAACGACGCCGTGTACACGCTCAATCCGAGCACCGCGAGCCGGAAGTTGCTGTCGTCGATCGACGTCGGCGAATGCGGGTCGGTCAGTGTCACCCCCAGCGTCTGGGCCAGGCCGAACGAGCACAACAGCAACAGCAGGGTCAGCGGGGTATTGCGCACCAGGTGCACGTAGCCGGCGCCGAGCCACCGCAGCGCCGGAACCGGAGCCAGTCGCATCGCGGCCAGGCCGGTGCCCAGGATCAGTGCGCCGATCCCGGACAGCACCGCCAACTCGACCGTGACGGTGAACGCCTGCAGGATCTGGCCTCGATACTCGGCGAACATCATCGCTCGATCGGCGGTGGGTCGGGCACCGCGAACCCGGCGGCGCCGAAGTTGTCGATGAACGCCGCCCGCCACGATCCGTCGCGTTCCATCTGCTCGAGGGCGTCGTTGATCCGCCGCCGCAGCCCCTCGTTGCCCTTCTGCACCCCGATCCCGTACTTCTCTTCCGAGAAGCGTTCGCCGACCAGCTTGAACGCCCCGGGACTCTGGGCGGCATACCCGGCCAGGATCACGTCGTCGGTGGTCACCGCGTCGATCGCGTTGTTACGCAAGGCCTCCACGCACGCCGAGTAGGTGTCGTAGCGCTGCAGCTGAACGCCCGGATAACGGTCTTTGATCCGTTGGGCGGGAGTGGATCCCGACACCGAACACAGCTTCTTGTGACGTTGCAGCGACGCCGTGCCGGTGATGTCGGTGTTGTCGGCGCGCACCAGCAGCGACTGTCCGGCCAGCAGATAGGGGCCGGCGAAGCCGACCTTCTGCCGCCGGGAGTCGGTGATCGAATAGGTGGCGACCACGTAGTCGACCTGCCCGTTGCGCAGCAGCATCTCGCGTTGGCCCGACGGAGCTTCGGTCCAGGCGATGCGCTCGGGCGGGTAACCCAACCGTCCGGCGACATAACGCGCCACGTCGACGTCGAAGCCGCCGAGCGTGCCGTCGGGTCTTTTCACGCTCAACCCGGGCTGATCGAACTTCACTCCGACGGTGATCTTGCCCGTGTCGTGGGCGGTGCACGCCGCGGAGAGCGCGGTCAGGGCGGACCCCACCGCCAACACGGCGCAGAGCCGGGTCAGCACGCGCGACCGCCGCGAGAACAGCATCAGTGGTCGAGGATCCGGGCGAGAAAATCTTTGGCCCGGGCGGACTTCGGGTCGCCGAAGAACTCCGCCGGCGGGGCGGCCTCGACAACGGCGCCGTCGGCCATGAACACCACCCGATCGGCGGCGCGACGGGCGAAACCCATCTCGTGGGTCACCACCACCATGGTCATCCCGTCGTCGGCCAGCGAGCTCATCACCGCCAGCACCTCGCTGATCATCTCCGGGTCCAGCGCACTGGTCGGCTCGTCGAACAGCATCACCTTGGGGTCCATCGCCAGCGCGCGGGCGATCGCCACCCGCTGCTGCTGCCCGCCGGACAACTGTGCGGGGTGTTTGCCGGCCTGATCGGCGACCCCGACCCGTTCCAGCAGTGCCATCGCCCGCCGCTGGGCCTCGGCCCGCGGGGTCTTGTGCACCTTCATCGGAGCCAGTGTGACGTTGTCGAGGATGGTCTTGTGCGGAAACAGGTTGAACGCCTGGAACACCATCCCGACCTGCGCCCGCAACCGGGCCAGCGGCGCGCCCTCGGCCGGCAGCGGCCGGCCGTCGACGGTGATGGTGCCCGAGTCGACGGTTTCGAGTCGGTTGATGGTGCGGCACAGGGTCGACTTGCCCGAGCCGGATGGGCCGAGGATCGCCACCACCTCGCCTCGGGCGACGTCGAGATTGATGTCTTTGAGCACATGCAGGCCGCCGAAGTGCTTGTTGACGTCCCGGATGGCGATCATCGGCACGGGATCCGACCCGCCGCTGGTCATGGCATCCGACCCTACCGATGAGGTGGCCGCCGCCATATCCGGTCTTGGTCAATCCGATCGATTCGGGTGTCGCCGGCCGCCGTAGCATAGGCCCGGTGAGTTCGCCGGCGATTTCCGAACAGGTGCGCACCTACGAGGTGCGTACCTACGGCTGTCAGATGAATGTTCACGACTCCGAACGCATCGCCGGCATGTTGGAACAGGCCGGCTACCGCCGCGCCGCCGCGGGCGCCGACCCCGACCTGGTGGTGTTCAACACCTGCGCGGTGCGCGAGAACGCCGACAACAAGCTGTACGGCAACCTGAGCCACCTGGCGCCGCACAAGCGCAGCAACCCCGATATGCAGATCGCCGTCGGGGGCTGCCTTGCCCAGAAGGACAAGGACGGCGTGCTGAACCGGGCGCCGTGGGTGGATGTCGTGTTCGGCACACACAACCTGGGCTCGCTGCCGGTGCTGCTGGAACGGGCCCGGCACAACCGGCAAGCCCAGGTCGAGATCGTCGAGTCGCTGCGGGAGTTCCCCTCGTCGCTGCCGGCCGCACGGGAATCGGCTTATGCGGCCTGGGTTTCCATCTCGGTCGGCTGCAACAACAGCTGCACCTTCTGCATCGTGCCGTCGCTGCGGGGCCGCGAGGTGGACCGCAGTCCCGGGGACATCCTCGCCGAAGTCGCCGCGCTGGCCGATCAGGGTGTTCTCGAGGTGACGCTGCTGGGGCAGAACGTCAACGCCTACGGTGTCTCCTTCGCCGACCCGGCACTTCCGCGCGACCGCGGCGCATTCGCGTCGCTGCTGCGGGCCTGTGGGGACATCAAGGGGTTGGAGCGGGTCCGATTCACCTCCCCGCACCCGGCCGAGTTCACCGACGACGTCATCGACGCGATGGCCCAGACCCCGAACGTGTGTCCCACGCTGCACATGCCGCTGCAGTCCGGCTCGGACACCGTCCTGCGGGCGATGCGCCGCTCCTATCGGGCCGAGCGCTACCTGGGCATCCTCGACCGGGTCCGGACGGCCATCCCGGACGCGGCGATCACCACCGACCTGATCGTCGGGTTTCCCGGCGAGACCGAACGCGATTTCGCCGATACCCTCGAGGTGGTGCGGTCCGCGCGATTCTCGGCCGCGTTCACCTTTCAATACTCCAAGCGTCCCGGCACGCCGGCCGCCGAGTTGCCCGACCAGCTGCCCAAAGAGGTTGTCCAGCAACGTTACGACCGTTTGGTGGAACTTCAGGAGGAGATCTCCCTGCAGGAGAACCGGGCGCAGATCGGCCGCACCGTCGAGTTGCTCGTCGCGGTCGGGGAGGGGCGCAAGGACGCACAGACGGCGCGGATGAGCGGCCGCGCTCGCGACGGCCGGTTGGTGCACTTCGCCCCGGGGGAGGCGCAGGTACGTCCCGGCGACGTGGTGACCACGACGGTGACCGGCGCGGCGCCGCACCACCTGCTGGCCGACGGGCCGCTACACAGCCACCGCCGCACCAGGGCCGGCGACATCGCGGCCGGCCCCCCACCCGGTGTCGGGCTGGGCATGCCGAAGATGCCGGGGGCCGCGCGGTGAGCGGCCGGCCCGACGACGCCGGGCAGCACGGCGACTTCGAGGCCTACCGGGCTGATATCGAAGCCGCGGAGCGCCGCGTGGCCAGCGAAATCGACCCCGGAGGCAGGGGTTTGGTCGTCGCGATCTGCGTGTTCGTGCTGCTGGCGTCGTTCCTGGCGCCGCACACCGGAGCGGTGCGGGGCTGGGATGTGCTGTTCGCCGCCAACGGAGCCGACGAAGCCCTGGTGAGCCTGCCGTCGCGACTGTTCATGTGGCTGGCGCTGCTGTTCGGTGTCGGGTTCTCGATGCTGGCCCTGCTGCTCCGGCGCTGGGCGGTGGCCTGGGTGGCCCTGGCCGGTTCGGCGGTGGGCAGTGTGGCCGGGCTGCTGGCCGTGTGGTCGCGCCAGACCGTCGCGGCCGGCCATCCGGGGCCCGGGTTCGGCCTGATCCTGGCCTGGATCACCCTGATCGTGCTGACGTTTCACTGGGCCCGGCTGGTGTGGTCGCGCACGGCGGTGCAGCTGGCCGCCGAGGAGCAGCGCCGCCGCAACACCGCGCAGCGTCAGGTGCTGGGCCTGCTGGACGAGCTCAAGCCTCCCGAGGACCCGCCTCCGGGCGAGTAGCCGCCGGCGCGCCCCAGCCGTCGCGGCTGCCCCGGTAGGCCCGGGCCCGCAGCCCCGCGAGCCACCGGGGACGCAGCTGGACACCCGGTGGCGTGTTCACCACCGGGTCGAACGCCACGTCAAGGCCGTGGTCGAGGCCCGTGAGCACCAGGTGGGCCAGCGGACGAAATCCCGCCGTGCCGTGGGCCTGGTCGAGCTCGAAGCAGACCTCGTCCCGGTCGATCCGGTTGCGGATGCTGCCCAGCGTCAATCCGTAGCCGGGGATGGGCGTGGTCAGCCGCGCCCGCAACCACCACAGGCCTCCCTGATAGTCCAGCGGCATGAGCGTGGTCATTGTCAGCCCGGCCCACGACGCGACGGGCCGCAGTCCCACCGCTCGGCCCAGCGCCCCGGAACCCGCCGAGACCAGCAAAATGTCCCAGGAGCCGTCCTCGTGGCGCGGTGCCGGCACCCGCAGGGCCAGTCCGATCGCGTCGGGCAGCGCCCCCGGAGTGCCCGCGCCCTTGGAGATTCGGGCGACCACCTCCGCCGACCCCACCGGCAGGCCCTCGTCGGCTGGTGCGACCCGCTCCAGAAAGCCGGATGCCAGCACACCGGCGGGATGGAAGAACCGGCGATGCAGCGCCGCCGCCCCCCAGCGGAACAGCTGTGCGGCCGGGTCCATCAGCTTCGCGGCACGTCGCCGCGCCACCCGCCGGTCTCCGCGGGCTGGTTGCGGACCGTGCGGATCGGCCGCCGGATGTCGAGTGCTGCGGTGATGTTGCTGGTCATGCCTACCCCCGAATGAGATGGTGTCCGGTCACCGAGGGGTTAACCCGGCGCACCCGATCGCCAAACCTCACCCGGGTCAGCGCCGGTTGAGCGCCTGTTCGGCGGCCTGGGCCCATTGCCGCCACTGCTCGGCGCTGGCGCTGGCCTCCGCGGCCTCCTTCTCCCGGCCGGCGGCCTGCGCCTTGAGCGCCTGACGCTCGAATTGCTCAGCGCGAGTACGGAACTGGGCGGCGCGCGCCTCGGCCTCCGGGTCCACCCCGGATGCGTCGGCTGCTGCGGCGGCGTCCCGCACCTTCTTCTCCACCGCCCGCAACCGCCGCTCCAGCTCGGTGGAGCGCTCCCGGGGGACCTTGCCGATCGCGTCCCACTTGGTGACGATCGACCGCAGCGCGGTGCGAGCGGCATTCTGGTTGGCCGGGTCGATCCGCTCCGCCTCGGCCAGCAGCGCCTCCTTCGCCGTGGCATTGGCCACCAGCTCGGCGTCGCGTTCGGCGTTAGCGGCGTTGCGTGCGCTGAAGAACGTGTCCTGGGCGCCTTTGAACCGCTGCCACAGCGCCTCGTCGACATCTTTGCTCGCCCGCCCGGCCGCCTTCCAGGTGTTGAGCAGCTCCCGGAACGCGGCACTGGTGGCCGCCCAGTCGGTCGAGCCGGCCAGCTCCTCGGCGCGCTTGCACAATCGTTCCTTCTCCTCGCGCGCCCCGGCCCGTCCGCGGTCGAGGTCGGCGAAGTGCGACCCGCGCCGCCGGTTGAAGGCGTCCCGGGCCGCCGCGTAACGCTTCCACAGGGCGTCGTCGGTCTTGCGGTCCAAGCCGGTGATCGTGCGCCACTCCTCGAGGATGGTTCGCAACCGGTCACCGGCAGCTTTCCACTGCGTCGAGTTCGCGGCCAGCTCCTCGGCCTCGGCGGCCAGCGCCTCCTTGCGGGCGGTCGCCGCGGCCCGCTGCTCGTCGCGCTGCGCCCGGTTGGCGGCGGCGACGGCCGCGGCACGCTCGCTGACCGCGGCGATGCGCGCCGCCAGCGCATCGACGTCACCGAGGACACTTGCCGTCGGCAACGACTCGGCCAACGCCGCCGCGGAAGCCTTGATCTTGCGTGCGTCGCCGCTTCCGGAGGCCAGCCGCTCCTCGAGCAGGGTGATTTCGGTGCTCAGATCGTCGAATCGGCGGCCGAAGTGTGCGAACGCGGCCTCGGGGTCGCCGGCCTGCCAGGAGCCGACCTGCCGCTCACCGTCCGAGGTGACCAGCCAGACCGTGCCGTCGTCGTCGACCCGACCGAAGCGGTGCGGATCGCTGGCCGGAGGGCCGGCGATCACCGGGCCGGGCCGAACGCCCGGCTTCGGGCCGGGTCGGGGTCCCGGGCGCGGACCCGGGCGGGGCGAGGGGGCGGACGAACCGCTGTCGATGGTCATCGCTGTCGTCACCTAACTCTTCGCGGTAGACCCGCGTATCTGCCGCGCACCGCGGCGCCTTCGATCTGCCTAGAAGCATTCAAGCGTATTCAAGCAGTTACCCGCCGTGCTGCGCGGCCAACTCGGCAGCAGCGGGGCTGATTCGGCTCCGGCCTGTATTCTTGCGCCGGTTGAGGGAGGGTCATGTCGACAGGGAATGTCATCGCGGCGCTGCTGGCACTGTGCGCCGCGCTGGCGTCCGCGATCGGCGATGTTATTCGTCAGCGATCTGCGCAGGAGATTACCGACCAGCAGGTCGGCCACCTGCAGCTGTTCTGGTTGTCGCTGCGCGATCCGCGCTGGTGGGGTGGCGGGGGCGCGGCGGTGGCCAACTACGCGCTGCAGGCGGCGGCATTGGCCGTGGGTTCGGTGATCCTGGTGACCGGGCTGCAGGTGACCGCGCTGTTGTTCGCGCTGCCGATGTATGCCTGGTTGACCCACCGCAGGGTGACGAACTGGGAATGGATGTGGGCGATCGTGCTGGCCGCCGCGTTGGCCGTGGTGGTGGTCGTCGGCGACCCGACCGAGGGCAAACAGCACGCCCCGGCGGCTACCTGGATCGCGGTGTCGGTGGTGGTGGTCACGTTGTTGCTGGCCTGCGCGGTGGCTGCCCGCAGGCTCCGGGGCCGGCCCGCCGCCGCGGTGCTGCTGGCCGTGGTGGCCGGTACCTCGCTGGCGGTGTTCGCGTTGCTGACGAAAGTGCTCGTGGAGCTGATCAAGGCCGAGGGTCTGGAAGAAGCGCTGGAGTCGCCCGTGGTGGTGCCGTGGCTGGCCGCGACCCTGGCCGGGATGATCTTCCAGCAGTCGGCGTTCCGGGCCGGGGCCCTGACGGCGTCGATGCCGACGATGATCGTGGCCAAACCGCTGGTGGCCAGTGCCCTGGGGGTGCTGCTGCTCAACGAGCACATTCAGGCCGGCGGGGTCGAGGATGTCGCGGTGATCATCGGGGTGGTGCTGATCGTCATCGCGACGGCGGCGCTGGCCCGCGGTGAGGCCGCCACCATCGTCGCCGACGCCGGGGGCTCCGACCTGGCCGAGCCGGTGGCCTCGCCGACGAGCAGCTAACTTTGGTGCCGTGCTGGGCCCGATAGCGATCATGCCGTCGGCGCCGGTGCTGGTGCCCGAACTGGCCGGTACCGCCCCCGAGGCGGCCGAGCTGCGGGCCGCGGCGCTGGCCGCCGCCGGATCCCTGCCGCCGCGCTGGGTGGCGTTGGGCGCCGGAGGCGACGGCACCTACGGGCCAGACAGTGCCGGCAGTTTCGCGGGATTCGGTGCCGACGTGGCGGTGCGCCTGTCACCGCACGCCGACCGGCCGGCCGATCTGCCGCTGTGCGCACTGGTCGCCGGGTGGGTGCGCGGACGGCTCCGGCCGGACGCCTCGGTGGTGGTGCACGCCCACACCGAGCCCGCCGCCGCGCTGGCCGCCGGGCGGCGACTGCGCGCCGAGATCGAGCGGTCGCGCGAGCCGATCGGGGTGCTGGTGCTGGCCGACGGCGCCAACACGTTGACCGCGGCCGCACCGGGCGGGCATATCCCGGCCGACGTCGGCGTCCAGCGCGCCCTGGACGACGCATTGGCCGCCGGTGACGTCGCCGCACTGGCCGAACTGCCGCCGCAGGTCGTCGGGAGAGCAGCATTCGCGGCCCTGGCCGGGCTGGCCGCGACCCCGCCGCATGCCGCCACCCAGCTCTACTGCGACGCCCCCTACGGTGTCGGCTATTTCGTCGGGGTCTGGGAGCCGTGAGGCCGATCGCGGTCGTCGGGCCCACCGGAACCGGCAAGTCGCAGCTCGCGCTGAGCCTGGCCGAAGCCGTGCGGAGATCGGGGAAATCGGCCGAGATCGTCAATGCCGACGCGATGCAGCTCTACCGCGGCATGGACATCGGCACCGCCAAGCTCTCGCCGCAGGAGCGATGCGGCATCCCGCACCATCAACTCGACGTCCTCGACGTCACCGAGACCGCGACCGTCGCCCGTTACCAGCAGGCCGCGGCCGCCGACGTGGAGGCGATCGCCGACCGCGGCGCGGTACCGATCATCGTCGGCGGGTCGATGCTGTACCTGCAGGCACTGCTCGACGACTGGTCGTTTCCGGCCACGGACCCGGCGGTGCGGGCCCGCTACGAGCGGCGGCTGACCGATGTCGGGGTGGCGGCGTTGCACGCCCAGCTCGCCGTCGCCGACCCGGCCGCGGCGGCGGCGATCCTGCCCACCGACGGCAGGCGGATCGTGCGGGCGCTGGAGGTGGTGGAGCTGACCGGCCTGCCGTTCGCCGCGTCGGCGCCCACCATCGGCGAACCCCGCTGGGGCACCGTGATCATCGGCCTGGACTGCGACACCGCCCTGCTCGACGAACGGCTGGCCGCTCGAACCGGGACGATGTTCGACCGCGGGCTGGTGTCCGAGGTCCAGGCGCTGCTGGCGGCCGGGCTGCGCGACGGGGTCACCGCCGCCCGGGCGCTGGGCTACGCCCAGGTGATCGCGGCGCTCGACGCCGGCGGTGGCGACGACGATCTGGCGGCGGCGCGCGAGCAGACCTTCATCGGCACCCGCCGCTACGTGCGCCGGCAGCGATCGTGGTTTCGCCGCGACCACCGCATCACTTGGTTGGACGGTGCCGCCGACGGTCTGCTCGACGCGGCGCTGGCCGCCTGGCGCCACGTATCCTGAGCACATGCTTTTCGCCAAGGGCCACGGCACCCAGAACGACTTCGTCGTATTGCCGGACCTGGGCGTGGAACTGGACCTGACGCCTGCCGCGGTGGCCGCCCTGTGCGACCGGCGCCGCGGCCTGGGCGCCGACGGGCTGTTGCGGGTGACCACCGCCGGCGCCGCGGCGGGCGCCGGAGTGCTCGACCACCTGCCCGAGGGGGTGGCCGCCGATGACTGGTTCATGGATTACCGCAACGCCGATGGGTCGGTGGCCGAGATGTGCGGCAACGGGGTCCGGGTGTTCGCCCACTACCTGCGGGCCGCCGGTCTGGAATCGCGTCCCGAGTTCGTCGTCGGCTCACTGGCCGGGCCGCGCCCGGTGACCGTGCACCACGCCGACGACGTGCGGGCCGAGGTCACCGTCGACATGGGCAAACCGAACCCGCTCGGAAGCGGAGGGCCGGCCTTCGAAGCGATTGTCGGTGGCCGTCGATTCGCCGGGCTCGGTGTCGATGTCGGCAACCCGCACCTGGCGTGCGTGGATCCGGGACTCTCGGCCGCAGAGCTGGCCGCCCTGGACGTGGCCGCACCGGTCTTCTTCGACCGGACGCAATTTCCCGACGGGGTGAACGTGGAGATCCTGACCGCGCCGCACGACGGCGCCGTGGCGATGCGGGTGCATGAGCGCGGGGTGGGGGAGACCCGGTCCTGCGGCACCGGCACAGTGGCCGCCGCGGTGGCCGCGTTGGCCCACGCCGGCGTGTCGGCCGGCACGCTGCGCGTGGACATCCCGGGCGGGCAGGTCAGCGTCACCGTCACCGAGGCCACCAGCTACCTGCGCGGCCCGTCGGAACTGGTGGCGCGCGGCGACATCGCTCCGGGCTGGTGGGCGGCGCAGTGAGCTTTCCCGAGTCCGGGCCACCACCACCGAGCACCGGTGAGCTCGCCCTCGACGACCGCTCGGCGCTGCGCCGGGTCGCGGGGCTGTCCACCGAACTGGCCGACATCTCCGAGGTCGAGTACCGCCAACTGCGCCTGGAGCGGGTGGTGTTGGTCGGCGTGTGGACCGAGGGCAGCGCCGCCGAGGCCGACGCCAGCATGGTGGAGCTGGCGGCGCTGGCCGAAACCGCCGGTTCCGAGGTGCTCGAAGGGCTGATCCAGCGTCGTGATCGGCCCGACCCGTCGACCTACATCGGCTCGGGGAAAGCCGTCGAATTGCGCGAGGTGGTGCTGGCCACCGGCGCCGACACCGTCATCTGCGACGGCGAGCTGTCCCCGGCGCAGCTCACCGCGCTGGAAAAGGCGGTCAAGGTCAAGGTGATCGACCGCACCGCGCTGATCCTGGACATCTTCGCCCAGCACGCCACCAGCGCGGAGGGCAAGGCGCAGGTGGCGCTGGCGCAGATGCAGTACATGCTGCCGCGGTTGCGCGGCTGGGGCGAGTCGATGTCGCGGCAGGCCGGTGGCCGGGCCGGTGGCAGCGGCGGCGGGGTGGGGTTGCGCGGCCCCGGTGAGACCAAGATCGAAACCGACCGGCGTCGGATCCGGGAGCGAATGGCCAAGCTGCGCCGCGAGATCAAGGCGATGAAGCAGGTGCGCGACACCCAGCGCAGCCGCCGGTTGCACAGCGATGTCCCTTCGGTGGCGATCGTCGGCTACACCAACGCCGGCAAGTCCAGTCTGCTCAATGCGCTGACCGGCGCCGGTGTGCTGGTTCAAGACGCCCTGTTCGCCACGCTGGAACCCACTACGCGCCGTGGGGAGTTCGACCCCGGAACAAAAATGGCTCGGGCCTTCGTGCTGACCGATACCGTCGGATTCGTCCGGCATCTGCCCACCCAGTTGGTGGAGGCGTTCCGTTCCACGCTGGAGGAGGTCGCCGACGCCGATCTGCTGGTGCATGTGGTCGACGGCTCCGACCCCACACCACTGGCCCAGATCAGCGCGGTCCGCCAGGTGGTCTCCGAGGTGATCGCCGAGCAGGACGGCAAACCCGCACCGGAACTTCTGGTGGTCAACAAGATCGACGCCGCTGGAGATCTCGCGTTGGCCCAGCTGCGCCGTGCGCTGCCCGAGGCGGTGTTCGTCTCGGCGCGCACCGGCGACGGGATCGATGCGCTGCGCCACCGGATGGGGCAGCTGGTGGCGCCGGTGGACACCGCGGTGGATGTGGTCATCCCTTACGGCCGTGGCGATTTGGTGGCCCGCGTGCATGAACAAGGCAGAGTGCAGCAGACTGAGCACGGCGAGGGCGGCACCCGGATCCGCGCGCGGGTCCCGGCGGCATTGGCGGCCAGCCTCCGCGAGTTCGGCCCCGCCTAGTCCGTTGGGCGTGTGATCGATCACATGAGTTTCGGGCTGCGTGCACCGGTAGGCTAGGCTCTCAACCAACGCTGGTGTGAAAGAAGTGACGCCAGTACGTCGTGGAACGCTTACTCACCCGCCATCCGGCGTGAACGGTGCGATCCAGCACAAGCTCTTCTCGCGGCGATCGATTTTGCCCACCGGCAATCTCGCCACTTTGCGCCCAACCGCTCGACCCCGACGTCACAGCCGGTTGCGCAACCGATGCCTGAAAGGCACCGCACTCATGACCAAATCGTTTGTATCCTTTAGCTCCCTCGGCGTGCCCACCCCTGTGGTGGCGGCGCTGGCCGACAACCACATCACCACGCCGTTTCCGATTCAGATCCATACCCTGCCCGACACCCTGGCCGGCCGTGATGTGCTGGGCCGCGGAAAGACGGGCAGCGGCAAGACTCTGGCGTTCTCAATTCCCTTGGTGGCCAGGCTCGCCGACACCACGCGACGCCCGAACAGGCCGTCGGGGCTGGTGCTCGCACCCACCCGTGAGCTGGCCACCCAGATCACCGAGACGCTGAAACCGCTTGCGGCGGCCTACGGCTTGAAGGTCACCACCATCTTCGGTGGGGTGGCGCAGTCTCGGCAGGAGACCGCACTGCGCGGCGGCGCCGATATCGTGGTGGCCTGCCCCGGGCGCCTTGAAGACCTGATGAAGCAGCGCCTGATCAGCCTGGACGCGGTGCAGATCACCGTGCTCGACGAAGCCGACCACATGGCCGACCTCGGCTTCCTGCCGGGCGTCACAAGGATTCTGGCCGCCACGCCCGCCACCGGCCAGCGGCTGCTGTTCTCGGCGACCCTGGACAACGGGGTGGACAAGCTGGTGCGGCGCTTCCTGCACGACCCGGTGGCCCATTCGGTCGACGACGTCGCCGCGCCTCCGCCGGCCATGACCCATCACGTGTTCCATGTCGCGGGGGCGCAGGACAAGAAGGATCTGGTGCACCGGTTGGCGTCCGGCACCGGCCGCCGAATTCTGTTCATGCGCACCAAACATCAGGCCCGCAAGCTCGCCAAACAACTGACCGAAGCCGGGATCCCCTCGGTCGACCTGCACGGCAACCTGTCTCAGCCCGCGCGTGACCGTAACCTGGCCGCGTTCAGCGCCGGAGCGGCTCGGGTGCTGGTGGCCACCGACATCGCTGCGCGCGGCGTGCACGTCGACGAGGTGCAGCTGGTGGTCCACGTCGACCCGCCGGCCGAACACAAGGCCTACCTGCACCGCTCGGGCCGTACGGCGCGCGCCGGCAGCGCCGGCGACGTGGTCACCGTCGTGTTGCCCGAACAGCGCAAGGACACCCAGGTCTTGCTGCGCCGGGCCGGGATCACCGTCGCCCCCCAGCAGGTCAGCGTCGACTCCGTGCCGGTGCAGGCCTTGGTCGGTGACATCGCACCGTTGCAGATGCCGGCCCCCAAGGCGGACCCACCGGCGCGCCCCGCGTCGCCGAATGCGCAGGGCAGGGGACCGCGCAGCGGCGGCGGCCGGCGGCGTCGTGGTGCGGCGCCGGGAGCGTCCCAGCGTCCGGCGCGGCGGGGCGGACCACGCCGTACCGGGGCGGACGCGCGGTAGTTCGCATCGTCTCAGGCGGGACAAGCCGGACCGCCGAACCTCCCAACCATCCGGTTGGTCTATTGTCGTCGGAAAGATTCCGTCGATCCGGAGGTCAGGCGATGAGCGCCGCAATCAAATACCAGCGAACCCTGTTCGAGCCTGAGCACGAGTTGTTCCGGGAGTCCTACCGGGCGTTTCTGGAGCGCCACGTCGCGCCGCACCACGAGGAGTGGGAGAAGGCCAAGATTGTCGATCGTGGCGTCTGGCTCGAAGCCGGTAAGCAGGGCTTTTTGGGCATGGCTGTGCCCGAGGAGTACGGCGGCGGCGGCAACCCGGACTTCCGTTACAACACGATCCTCACCGAGGAGACCACGGCCGGCCGCTACAGCGGCATCGGCTTCAGCCTGCACAACGACGTCTGCGCGCCCTACCTGCTGGAACTGTGCAACGAGGAGCAGAAGCAGCGCTGGCTGCCCAAGTTCTGCACCGGGGAACTGATCACCGCGATCGCGATGACCGAGCCCGGAACAGGCAGCGACCTGCAGGGCATCAAGACGCGGGCGGTCAAACAGGGCGACCACTACGTCCTGAACGGGTCCAAGACGTTCATCACCAACGGCATCCACTCCGACCTGGTGATCGTGGTCGCCCAGACCGACCCCGAGAAGGGCGCGCAGGGGTTCAGCCTGCTGGTGGTGGAACGCGGCATGGAGGGCTTCGAACGCGGACGCCACCTGGACAAGGTCGGGCTGGACGCCCAGGACACCGCCGAGCTGTCCTTCACCGACGTGCACGTACCGGTGGAGAACCTGCTCGGCCAGGAGGGTATGGGCTTCATCTACCTCATGCAGAACCTGCCGCAGGAACGGATCTCGATCGCGATCATGGCCGCCGCGGCGATGGAATCCACGCTCGAGCAGACGCTCACCTACACCAAGGAGCGCAAGGCGTTCGGTAAGCCGATCGGCAGCTTCCAGAACAGCCGGTTCCTGCTTGCCGAGCTGGCCACCGAGGCCACCGTGGTGCGGATGATGGTCGACGAGTTCATCCGGCTGCACCTGGACAAGCAGCTGACGGCGGAGCAGGCCGCGATGGCCAAGTGGTACAGCACCGAGAAGCAGGTCCACCTGATCGACCGCTGCCTGCAGCTGCACGGCGGCTACGGCTACATGCGCGAATACCCCATCGCCCGGGCCTACCTGGATGCCCGGGTGCAGACGATCTACGGCGGCACCACCGAGATCATGAAGGAGATCATCGGACGCGGTCTGGGCGTTTGATCCTCGACATCGGAGTGCTGAGCTGCGCATTCAGCGACATCCGGCGCGCGGTGACGGCTCCTGGGTTGGGCATCGATTCGGCATCGGCTGGGTATCTGTTTCCGCAATTTCGATGACTTCGCTTCGCATTACGGGTCGATTGCGGGAAAGTTTATGCCGGAATCATTTGCGTCGATAGCGGTGCCTGGGAGGGCTGGTGGCTAGTCGGAAAGATTGGTTCGGCAAGACGGCGGTGCGCATGGCGCTCTGCCTCGCGGCGACGGTCACCGTGCTTTTGTCGGTACAGACCGCGGCGGCGACGCCGGACAGCGACGCCCATGACGCCATCACCGCGGCATGGCAGGCAGCCGGTGGCGATGGTTCACCGCTGGGCCCACCCAAGGGCGACGTGCATCCGGCCGGCCCCGGTTTCGCCCAGGACTTCACCGGTGGGACGATGTATTTCACCCCGGAAACCGGCGCCAGGGCGCTCTTCGGCGCCATCCTCGACAAGTACGAGTCGATGGGCGGGCCGGCGACCAGCGACCTCGGATTCCCCAACATCGACGAGGTGCCGGGGCTGGTCCCGGGTAGCCGGGTCGCGATCTTCTCCGGCCCCGACAACCCGGTGATCTTCTGGACACCTGAGCACGGCGCCCACGTGGTGCGCGGCCCGATCAACGCCGGCTGGGACAGATTGGGCAGCTCCACCGGCCCGCTCGGGGTGCCGGTCGAGGACGAGAACTACGACGGCGCGGTGGTGACCCAGAAGTTCAGCGCCGGCGCCTTGTCCTTCGACGGTGCGACCAGGACGTTCACCACGGTGCCGCCGGAGCTGGCGGCCCAGCTGGCCGATCTGCAGGTCCAGCTCGACCCGACGGCGGCCATCGACCAGGCCTGGCGCGGGGCCGGTGGCCCCTCGGGTTCCCTCGGGGCCAAACAGGGCGACGAGTACGTGGTCGGCAGCGACGGGGTGGGCCAGGATTTCGCCGGCGGCAAGGTCTACTTCTCGCCGGCCACCGGCGCCAATGCGATCGAAGGCGACGTGCTGGCCAAGTACGAGTCGCTCGGCGGTCCGGCCGGCAGCGATCTGGGTTTCCCGATCACCAGTACGGCCGATGGTTCCATTGCCGGGAGCAAGTTCAATTCCTTTGCCGCCGATGACGACCCGGTGATCTTCTCCAGCCCGGACAATGGCACCTTCGTGGTGCGCAGCGCGATGAAGGCCGCCTGGGACAAGCTCGACGGCGCGTCCGGAGAGTTGGGCGCCCCGGTGGGTGACCAGACTGTCGACGGGGACGTGGTCTCGCAGAAGTTCACCGGCGGAACGGTCTCCTGGAACCAGGCCACCAACACCTTCAGCACCGAACCGGCGAATCTGGCGCAGGCGTTGTCGGGCCTACAGATTCCTGGGATGAATCTGCCGAACGGCAGCTCGGTCACCTCGACCGGAGTCGAGAAGGAGACGCACTGGAACTGGTTGTGGGTGCTCATCCCGGTCGCGGTGCTCGCGGTGCTGGGAGCGCTGGCGGGCGCGGCGATGTGGTGGCAGCGGCGCCGGCCGGCCCCGGTGGCCGGGCACGCGCCGGTCCCCATGCCCGACACGGTTGGTGACGACTACGACGACGATGACGAGCAGTGGGCCCACCACGACCAGCTCGACCATGAGGGCACGGTCCGACTGCCGAGTCGTTACGGCGGCTCGGCGTTCGGCGCGGGGCCCGAGGCGGAGTCGCCGGGCCAGTCGCTTCCGGACGCGCCCTGGCTGCACTACGGCGAGCCCGACGACCGCCTGCAGGACGAACCCGAACCCGACGACGAGGACGACGCGGACACCGCGCCGACCCGGGTGGTGACCGAGGAGGATCTGGGTACCGGTCGACACGCGGTGGGCCACGGGGCTTCCGGCGCGGAATCACGCGCTTTCGGTGCCGGGACGCAGTCGCGCACGGTCGGCGCCGGCCAGCGCGGCTTCGGCGCCGAGGAGTCGATCCACCCGGTGATGCACCTGCCGCTGGACGACCCCTACCAGCAGCCGGACGGCTACCCGATCAAGGCGAACATCGGCTCAGGGCTGTACTACACGCCGCAGAACGCCCTCTACGACGACACGCTCGCCGAGATCTGGTTCGCCACCGAGGATGCGGCCCGGCTCAACGGATTCACCAAGGCCGGCTGATCACCACAGCGGCAGCGTGTTTCGTTCGCTGTCCGGGCGCGGCCCGAAGATCCGTCGCTGATCTTCGGTGATGGCGACGTCGTCGATGCTGGACTCGCGCCGGCTCATCCGGCCGTCGTCGGCGTACTCCCACAGCTCGTTGCCGTAGCTGCGCCACCACTGGCCTTCGGCGTCGCGGCTTTCGTACTGGTAGCGCACCGCGATCCGATTGCCCTGATAGCACCACAGCTCCTTGCGCAGTGCGTAGTCGCGTTCACGTGCCCATTTGCGTCGCAGGAACTCCACGATCTCGGTGCGCCCGGTGATGTACTCATCGCGGTTACGCCAGACCGAGTCGTCGGTGTAGGCCAGTGCCACCCGATCGGGATCCCGGGTGTTCCAGGCGTCCTCGGCGGCTTGAACCTTGCGTCGTGCGGAGTCTTCATCGAAGGGCGGGCATGGTGGAAATTCGGACATTCTGACCTCCCTCGTCACGGAGCCAACCGCGCCAGGGCCTCGGCGGCCGGGACGATGTCGTTGATGCGGTGGATGGTCTCGCCGGCGTAGAGCGCGGCCCGCTCCACGGTGGCCGGATCCATTCCGGCCAGGGGCAGCGCCGGGGTGTAGAGGGGTATCGCGGGCCGCTGCATGGCCAGTAGCGTGCCCTGGGCGCCCACCGGCAGCAGCCGACCCAGCGGCGCCGTGATCCGGTTCAGTGCGCGCACCGGCGGCGGACCGAGTTCGTTACGGGCACACCAGCGTTCGGTGAGTGCGTTCGGGATCACCCGGTGTGCCAGCGGCCAGCCCATCCCGAACAACATGGTGCGGACGGTCCGCTGCGCCTCCAGCACCTTGCGCTTGTAGGCGGGGTGCGCGCCCGACTCCTCGGTGAGCAGAAAGCGGGTCCCGGCAACCGCCCCCTCGGCTCCCGCGGCCAGCAGTGCCCGGACGTCGTGGGCGGCGGCGACCCCGCCGGCGGCCAGCACCGGTGCTCCGCCCGCGGCCTCGAGCACCTCCGGCAGCGTCACCTTCAGCGGCCGGTCGGCCACCAGGTGGCCGCCGGCCTCGACGCCCTGCGCCACCAGTCCGTCGGCGCCGGCAGCCAGCGCCCGGCGGGTCTGCTCGGCGTCACCGGCGGTGCACAGCACCGGGATTCGCGCGGCCCGCAGCGCCCCGATCCAGCGTGTGGGAGCGCCGTCATGGAAGACCACCAGGGCGGCACCGGCCGCGATGCAGGCGTCGATGTGGGCGCGGCGGACGAACGGCACCAGCAGATTGGCGGCTACCGGCCGGCCGCCGGCCAGCGTCACGGCGCGACGCAGGTCCGCGGCGAAGCGCTGTGGATCGCTCAGCCCGACGGTGCCCAGCCCGCCGGCCGCCGAGACCGCACCGGCCAATTCGGCCCCGGCCACGCCGCCGCCCATCCCGGCTTGAATGACCGGCGTGCTCAGTCCAAGCGATTCCAGCAGACTCATCGATGCCGCCCTCCGTGTCGACGTGCCCGAACGGTGACGCAGCAGCGCCGCTCGCACGGGGTCAGGGCGGCCCGTTGCGGGGATTCGCCGGTGCCCTCCAACATGCCCTGGATCAGGTTCAGGTTGAGCCCGCACACCGCCTCGGTGTATTGGCGGGCCAGCCGCTCAAACGGGCAGTTGCGCAGCTCGATGTCCCCGGCCGCGTTGACCGCCGGCTCGTAGCCGAATTCCTCGAGCGTGCTCACGAGGCCGTGCCGGACCGGGATCTCCCGGCCGGCCCGGCGGGCTGCCGCCGAGATCGCCGAGCGCACGGTGCCGGCGTCATCGGCGACCATGGCGCTGACCAGCAGGTCGGCCAGCAGACGATAGTTGCGTGGTGGCACGCTCACCGAAAGTTCGTCCCGGGTGCGCGCGTACCGTTTGGCGGGGCGCCCGGCGCCGGGCCCAGAGCGCCCGGCGGGCCGGGCGTAACTCACCGACAAGATCCCTGCCTCGGCCAGTTTGTCGAGGTGGTAGGCCGCCAGGGTACGGCTGATGCCCGCGGCGCTCGCGGCGTCCTCGCGGGCCACCGGATCGTCGCACGAGGCGATGTACTGGTAGAGCCGTTGCCGTACCGGATCGTCCAAAGAGCTCAACCCGGTCAACGGATTCCGGCCGTCGCGCGGCGGGGTGCTCATCGCCTCAATGTAACACCAAAACATATTGACAAATAGGGCCGGATGCCGCCAATCTGAACGCAACACCGAGAAGTCGATGGGGGAGATTGAGATGTCGGTAGCCGCCTACGCGGACCTGCGGGTGGTCGATCGGCCGGTCCCGAACCTGGACGCCGCCGAGCAGGCCGCCGCGGCATTTCTGCATGCGCTGGGCATCTCCACCGCCGACGAGGGACTTCAGAACACGCCGCGCCGGGTGGCGCGCGCCTATGCAGAGATGTTCACCCCGAAGCCGTTCGAGGCCACCACTTTTCCCAACGACGAGGGCTACGATGAGCTGGTGCTGGTCCGCGACATCCCGCTCCGGACGGTCTGCGAGCACCATCTGTTGCCGTTCACCGGAACCGCCTGTGTCGGTTACCTGCCCGGCGATCGCATCCTGGGCCTGTCGAAGCTGGCCCGGGTCGTCGACTACTTCGCCAGCCGGCCGCAGGTGCAGGAACGCCTCACCAAGCAGGTGGCGGATTGGCTCACCGATCACCTGCAGCCGCGTGCCGTCGGGGTGGTGATCCGCGCCGAGCACACCTGCATGACATTGCGCGGTGTTCACGCCACCGGGTCGACCACCGTGACCTCGACCCTGCTGGGCACGCTGCGAACCGATGCGCGCTCGCGGCAGGAGTTCTTCTCCCTCATCGGTATCGGCGGCACCGGGTAGCGCCCGAGCCGTCCGTCAGATCTTGCGGATGACGGTCACGACCTTGCCCAGCACGACCGCGTCGTTACCGGGAATGGGGTCGAAAACGGGGTTGTGCGGCATCAGCCAGACCTGGCCCCCGGCCCGTTTGAAGGTCTTGACGGTGGCCTCACCATCGATCATCGCGGCGACGATGTCGCCGTTGTCGGCGACGTTCTGCTGGCGCACCACCACCCAGTCGCCATCGCAGATCGCGGCGTCGACCATCGACTCACCTACGACCTTGAGCAGGAACAGCTCGCCTTCGCCCACCAGTTCGCGGGGGAGCGGGAAGATATCCTCGACCGCTTCCTCGGCCAGGATCGGCCCACCGGCCGCAATCCGACCCAGCACCGGGACGAAGGTGGGTTCGGGCAGCGCATCGGATCCGGCGAACTCGGTCCGCGGGGCCGCGTGCGAGGCCACGGTCGCATCCTCCGGGCCGCGGACGTCGACGGCGCGGGGCCGGTTGGGGTCACGACGCAGATAGCCCTTGCGCTCCAGTGTGCGCAACTGGTGGGCGACCGAGGAAGTCGAGGTCAGCCCCACGGCGTCGCCGATCTCCCGGATGCTCGGCGGATACCCGCGCTCGTTCACCGAGGCGCGGATGACGTCCAGGATGGTGCGCTGCCGTGCGGTCAGCGGGGAATCCGATGCCGGTGCCGGGGCGGTCTTGCTGCTGTCGCTCATAGAGGCGAATGTAGCCCCAATCCTGCCATTAATCAAACATGTGTTCGAGGTGTGTCGCGCGGGCGTTCGAAGTGTCACCGCCTTGTCGGTGGGGGTCGCTAATGTTTTCGACAACGAATCGATCACATGTTCGGACATCGAACATACAATCGATTAGTATTCGAACAGTCGAGCGAACAGGGTCGCCGACGCCGAGTGAGGGAGAACCGCACATGATGCTCATCGACACGATCGCGCCGACGTTCGACCAGGCCGGGGCCGACCGCTCCCGGACACGTCGCGGTCCCGGTACGTCGGGGCGCGCGTGCGCGGTGCACACCCGCCCGGCGCGGCTGGTGCGGACCCGTCCGGGCGGCGCGCCGCTTCGGCATCGGGGCAGCGCAGTGCTGATGTCGCGCACCGCGCACCGGCCGCAGCCCGTCAAGCCCATCACTCCGGCGACCACGGTCGTGCTGGCGCTGATCGCCGCGGGGATCACGGTCTGGCTCGGTCTGGTCGCCCAGTTCGGTGCGGCGAGGGCCGGCGGCGGCGCCCCCGCGGTGCCCGAGCAGCTCGGCGTGGTGCGGGTGCAGAGCGGCGAGAACCTGCAGCACCTGGCGGCCCGGGTCGCGCCCGACGCCCCGACCGCCCAGGTCGTCGACCGGATCCGCGAACTCAACAGCCTGGAATCGGTGGCCCTGGACGCCGGTCAGCCGCTGATCGCGCCGATCGGCTGACCGTCGATGTCCGGTCGGCCGCGGCCTGCGACTACTACGGCGCGCCGCCCGGCTCCGGCGCAGGTACGCTCTCAGTTGTCCCAGCGGTCCGGGTTGCCTCGGCGATTGCAGGTGTCCGGCTCGCCGCACGGCGAAGGAGCGGCCATGCATTGCCCGTTTTGTCGCCATCCAGACTCCCGGGTGGTGGACTCCCGCGAAACCGATGAAGGACAGGCCATTCGGCGCCGTCGCTCCTGCCCGGAATGCGGCCGCCGCTTCTCCACCGTGGAGACCGCGGTGCTGGCTGTGGTGAAACGCAGCGGCGTCACCGAGCCGTTCAGCCGGGAGAAGGTTATCAGCGGGGTGCGCCGGGCCTGTCAGGGCCGCGATGTCGACGATGATGCGCTCAACCTGCTGGCCCAGCAGGTGGAAGACGCGGTGCGGGCGGCGGGCTCACCGGAGATCCCCAGCCACGAGGTGGGTTTGGCGATTCTCGGGCCGCTGCGCGAACTCGACGAAGTGGCCTACCTGCGATTCGCCTCGGTGTATCGCTCATTCTCGTCGGCGGCCGACTTCGAGCGGGAGATCGAGGCGCTGCGCGAGCACCGCGAGGTGCCCAGCACCGGTTGAGGGTCGCGGCGCCGTGCTGCGCACTACGCTGGCCCCATGGCACCCGACCTGCATCCGAATCTTGTGGAGCTGGCACCGCTGTTGGGCACCTGGTCCGGCCGGGGCTCCGGGGTGTATCCCACGATCGCGTCGTTCGAATACCTCGAAGAGGTGGTGTTCTCCCACGTCGGCAAACCGTTTCTGGTGTACGGCCAGAAGACCAAGTCGGCCGCCGACGGGCTGCCGCTGCACGCCGAGTCCGGGTACCTGCGGGTGCCGCAACTCGGCCGGATCGAGTGGGTGCTGGCCCATCCGAGCGGTATCACCGAGATCGAGGTGGGCAGCTACCAGGTGACCGCCGGCGGTATCGAACTCGAGATGTCCGCGCCGACGATCGGCCTGGCACCTACGGCCAAAAAGGTGACAGCACTGCGCCGCCACTACCGCCTCGACGGCGACGAGTTGTCCTACACGCTGGACATGGGTGCGGTCGGGCAGGCGGCGCAGAACCATCTCACCGCCGCGCTGCGGCGAGCGGGGTAGTCCCGCCCGTCACACCGTGCCGTCGTCGTCCCGGTCCTTCTTCGCCTCCTGGGCCAGGAACCGTTCGAACTCAGCACCGAGTTCGTCGGCGCTGGGCAGATCCTCGTCGCGCGCCAGCAACGAGCGGTTCTCCTGGGCGGCGACGAAGGCGTCGTACTGGCGTTCCAGCGCCGCCACCACCTGGGCCACCTCGGCGCTCGCCTCGACCTGTTCGTCGATCTTGGCCCGGATGTCGGCCGCGGCCTGACCGAGTTCGGCCAGCGGCAACTGTAGGGAGCCGCTCTGGGCCGCCTGCCGCAGCAGCGCCTCGGCAGCCTCCGGATAGTCGGTCTGTGACACGTAGTGCGGCACATGCGCGGTGAACCCGACCACCTCGTGGCCGTGCTGCGCCATCCGGTACTCCAACAGATTGGAGGCGCTGCCGGGAACCTGGACCTCGGCGATCCACGGCGTGAAATCGGTGATCAACTCGCGGTTGTTGGAGTGCGCGGTCAGCGTCACCGGCCGGGTGTGCGGGACCGCCATCGGGATCGTGCCCAACCCGATGGTCCGCCGGACCCCGAGCCGCTCGGCCAACAGTCGAACCGCGGTGATGAACCGCTCCCACTTGAGATCCGGCTCCATACCCGCCAACAACAGGAACGGCGTCCCGGCGGTGTCGCGCAGCGCGTAGAGGCTGAGCTCTGGCTCGGCGTAGTGGGTGAAGTGGTCGGTCTTGAACGTCATCACCGGCCGGCGGGACCGGTAGTCGAGCAGGTCGTCGATGGCGAACGACGCCACCAGCTCACTGTCGAGGGTGGTCTTGAGGTGGCCGGCGGCCAGTCGGATCGCATGGCCGGCGTCGGAGAAACCCTCCAGCGCGTGAATCAGCACCGGGCCCGCGCCGTCCGACGACGTCAGCTGCGGCGCCGGGACCTCCAGCTCGTACATGCCGCTCTGTTCGGCCTGGTAGTGCCGGTTCCGGTCGGGACCGGTGTCCGGGTGGTCGGCCATTGCCTCGCCTCCTCCTTGTGCACATCGCACTGCACTGCCTAGTTTCCACCACGTTGGGCCGCACCGGAAAAACGATGCGCGCATATGTGCGAGAACGCGCAGGTGCGACGGCGGCATTCCCCCGTGGAGTTCCCGTTCGCTCAGCGATGAAATCCCCGGTGTGGCGATACGTGCTGCGCAAAACGCCTCGTGGAGCTCGCATGTTATCCGGCACGTCCGGGCAGTCGGCTCACAGTTGCCGATTCATCCACAAAGCGGCCGGGTACCCGGCGCCGGCGCGCCCCGATGACGGTGGGCATCGTCAACGTTGCTGCCATGACGACGAAGCAACCGGAATTCACCCTGAATCGCCCCGGAGCGCTGATTGCGGCGCTGCCGGCCATCCTCGGCTTCGTGCCGGAGAAATCCTTGATCCTGGTCTCGGTCGACGGCGGCGAGCTGGGATCGGTGCTGCGGGTCGACCTCTCCGAAGAGCTCGCCGGCACCGTCGGCCATCTCGCCGACGTCGCCGCCGCCGCCGCTCCGGCGGCGGCGATCGCGGTGATCGTCGACGCCGACGGGGCGTGCTGTCCGGTCTGCAACGATCAGCATCGCCGGCTGGTCGACACCCTGGCCGCGGAGTTGTCGCGTAACGACATCGTCCTGCTCGGCACGCACCTGGTGGACCGGGTGGCGCTCGGGGGCCGGTGGCACTGCGTCGACGGGTGCGGCGCGGGTGGGCCGGTCGAGGACCCGGAGGCGTCTCCGCTGGCCGCTGCCGCGGTGCTGGAGGGCAGGCGACTCTACCCTCGCCGCGCGGACCTGCAGGCGGTGATCGCCCCCGGTGACGCGGAGCGCACCGCCGCGGTGGCGGCCGTGATCGGTGACTATGCGGCAGATCGGGCGGCCGCCGTGGATACCGAGGGCACGGCGAGGGCCCGCCGCGACGTCGAAGCGGTGTTGGAGGCCGTGGTCGCGCTGGCCGCCGGACAGCGGCCGGCCGATGCGGAGCTGGCACGGCTGGGGTGCTCGCTGACCGACGTACTGGTCCGGGACACCCTGTGCGCGTTGGCAATCGGCGAACACGCCGGCGATGCGGAGATGTTGTGGGCGGTTATGGCCCGTGCCCTGCCCGCGCCGTGGCGGGCCGACGCGCTGGTCCTGCTGGCGTTCAGCGCCTACGCGCGCGGGGACGGGCCGCTGGCCGGGGTGTCGTTGGAGGCCGCGTTGCGTTGTGTGCCGGGGCACCGGATGGCGGGCCTGCTCGACACGGCGCTGCAGTCGGGTTTGCGGCCGGACCGGATCCGCGGGCTGGCCGACACCGGATTTCGGCTGGCGTCCCAGCTCGGCGTGCAGTTGCCGCAACGGCAGGGTTTCGGTCAGCGGGCCGGCTGAACCGGTCAGACCTTCTGAACCTTGACGGCGTGTGCCATCTCGTAGGGCAGGCTGACGTCGGTGTGGCCGGGCATCACGATGGTCACGCCGTCGTCGGCGTCGGCCTCGACCGTCACCCGCGCGTTCGGCACCACCCCGGCCTCCTTCAGCCGGCTGATCAGGTCGATGTCGCCTTGCACGTGTTCGGTGAGCTGGCGCACCACCACGGCCACCGGTGAGCCGGCCGGCAGTTCGGTCAGCCGCACCAGGTCGGCGTCCCAGGATCCGGAGTCCGTGCCGAAGCCGAGATCCAGCAGACCGGGGATCGGGTTGCCGAACGGTGAGGTGGTGGGGTTGTCGAGCACCTGGACCAGGCGGCGCTCGACGTCCTCGCTCATCACGTGCTCCCACCGGCAGGCCTCGGCGTGCACGTCTTCGAGGGGAAGCCCGATGATGTCGACGAGCAGCCGCTCGGCGAGCCGGTGCTTGCGCATCACCGAGACGGCCAGTGAGCGACCCTTCTCGGTGAGTTCGAGGTGACGGTCACCGGCCACCCGCAGCAGGCCGTCGCGCTCCATCCGGGACACCGTCTGGCTGACGGTCGGCCCGCTTTGTTCCAGCCGCTCGGCTATCCGGGCACGCAGGGGGGTGACACCCTCTTCCTCAAGGTCGTAGATCGTCCTGAGGTACATCTCGGTGGTATCAACCAACTCATTCATTCGGCACCTTCCGTCGCAGCTGAGTCTACTTGGCAGGCCGGTGCGCGGTTAGTGAGCGACGCCGAGTCGACCCAGGCGACAGATGAGTCCGCCGGGCCACCGCATCGGAGCGGCAGCCCGGCGGAGCCGGGTCAGCTGGCGTAGGAGCGCAGCCGGTCGGCGCGCTCGCCGTGCCGCAGCTTGGCCATCACCTCGCGCTCGATCTGGCGAACCCGCTCGCGGGACAGGCCGAACAGCTTGCCGATCTGGTCCAGCGTGCGTGGCTGCCCGTCGTCGAGGCCGAACCGCAGCCGGATGACCTGGTGCTCCCGTTCGTCCAGGGTTGCCAGGACGCTGCGGATGTCGGTGTGCAACAGCTCGGAGATCACCGCGTTCTCCGCCGACATCGCCTCGGAGTCCTCGATGAAGTCGCCGAGCGGAGCCTCCTCATCGGAGCCGACCGGCATGTCCAGGCTGACCGGGTCGCGACTGTGCTCCAGCAGGTCGTTGATCTTCTCCGCCGGGATACCGGATTCGGCGGCGAGCTCCTCATCGGTGGCCTCGCGGCCGAGCTGCTGGTGCATCTCACGCTTGATCCGTGCCAGCTTGTTGACCTGTTCGACCAAGTGCACCGGCAGCCGGATGGTGCGGCTCTGATCGGCCATTCCGCGGGTGATGGCCTGCCGAATCCACCAGGTCGCGTAGGTGGAGAACTTGAATCCCTTTGCGTAGTCGAATTTCTCCATGGCGCGGATCAGTCCTAGGTTGCCTTCCTGGATCAAGTCCAGCAACGGCATACCGCGGCCGGTGTAGCGCTTGGCCAGTGAGACCACCAGGCGCAGGTTGGCTTCCAGCAGATGCCGGCGGGCGGCTTCGCCGTCGCGGACCACCGCGGCCAGCTCCCGCTTGCGCTTCTCGCCGAAACGCTTGCGGGTCTCGAGCAGGTGCTTCGCGTAAAGGCCGGCCTCGATGCGTTTGGCGAGCTCCACCTCGTCGGCGGCGTTGAGTAGTGCGGTCTTGCCGATACCGTTGAGGTACACGCGCACCAGATCTGCGGCTGGACTCTGCGCGTCCAGATCGCGATCGATCCGACTGATGGTGGCATCTGCCTTTGCCATTACGGCCTCCCGTTGATCGGCTTCAGCTATCACAGGTGTCAACGTTCGACACGGGTGCAGAGTTCCCGTCCGATCGGTTTTCCACACCACTTGACGTGCGGGAATACGCCGATGACTTTGAGAATGTGCTAAGAACCGATACCGTTCGGCGGTTCGCCGGTGGCGTCGCCGCCCGACCGGCCCTGCTCGGAGCCCGGATCACAGGTAGCCGCTCCGGGTTCGGGGTCCGCAGGCCGCGGATGGTCCAGCGAACGGCGCGGGGCGGTGGGGAACAGCGGCGTGTGGGTCGGTGCGCCGTCGTAGCGGCGCGGCTCATCGGCGCTGCGCGGCGGCCGGTCATTGGCGATCAGCACCGCCATCCAGGGCAGTGGTATCGAGCCGACCAGGATCAGCAGGGAGATCAGGCCGTTGTGCCAGATTCCGTAGGCGATCGCGGCCAGGACCAGTGCCGGCACCCGGAACGCCATCAGCGTCAGGTACTTGCGTACCCGTTCGCGGTGCTGCTGTTCAAAGGACGGGGCGGCGGCGGTGATGAGCACCGGCCGACCATCGTCGTCGAAACCCAGCTCGGGGCCGTGCTTCATCACTCCACTGTCCCACACGCAACGGTGTCGCGGCAGAAGGGGTTTTAAGATCCGTCGAGTTCTGGGCACAATGGACAGATGGCCATACAGACCGACACCCTCGAGCGCACCGATGCCGAGGAACGCGTCGATGACGGGACCGGCGACGACACCCCGAAGTTCTTCCACTACGTCAAGAAGGACAAGATCGCCGAGAGCGCGGTCATGGGCACTCACGTCGTGGCCCTGTGCGGTGAGGTGTTCCCGGTGACCAAGTCGGCGAAGCCGGGCTCGCCGGTCTGCCCGGACTGCAAGCGGATCTACGCGACCCTCAAGAAGAGCTGACCGGGTCGCTCAAGAAGGTCCGTCGGGGCCGGCTCGTCCCGTCCGGGACACCACCCAGTTGCGCAGCTGGCGTAGGTGGGTGGGCTGTGCCGGCCACTCCTCCTGAACGGCGGCGTTGAGCTCGGCGCCCAGCATGATGGCGAAGCCGAGCAGAAACGCGAACAGCAGGAAGGCGATCGGGGTCGCCAGCGCACCGTAGGTATAGCCGGTGCTGGTGATGTAGCGCAGGTAGACCCGCAGGCCCAGCGTGGCCACGACGAACACGGTGGTGGCCAGCACCGCACCGATCACCAGCCGGTGTGAGGGCAGGGGCTTGGGCAGCGACACCCGGTAGAGCACCGTCACGGCCAGCAGCAGCCCCAACACCAACATCGGGTAATAACCGAACCGCAGCAGGTCCGTCCACCGGTCGGGAAGGTGTTCGGCCACGGCGTGCGGGCCCAGCGCGGCGAACGGTGCCGCGGCGACGGCGATCACCAGCATCGCCACATACAGCCCCAGCGCGAAGAACCGTTGGCGCACGGGGTGGCGCAGCGGGGTCTGATCGTGCGCCTCGACCACCGAGTCGACGAACGCCGAGATCGCCGAGGAGCCGGCCCACAGCGAAATCACGAAACCCAGTGAGACCACCTCGCCGCGCGCATTGGAGATGATGTCTCGCACGGTGGGTTCGATGATCTCGACCACGACGTTCTTCGAGAAGAAGCTGCTCGCCATACTGATCAGCCGGTTCTGGATGGTCGCCAGCGTGTCCGGGCCGAACAGCGGTGCCACGTAAGACAGGCTGCCCAGCATCCCGAGCAGCAGCGGTGGCAGTGACAGCACCGACCAGAACCCGGCCTGTGCCGACTCGGCGAAGATCGAATCGTCCCAGCTCTTGGCCAAGGTCCGGCGGGCGATGCGCAGCAGGTGATGTCGGGAGGCTCGGGGGATCTGGTCAGTCATGACCAGCCCAGCATTCCTGACGCGTGGTGCTACTGCACAATTCCCGCTGTTGCGGCGTGTTGCGCGCGGGTTCTGGTTACGCCTCGTCCGCAGCGCTGACCTGTAGCACGGCGGCCAGCTCGATCAGCTTGGCTTCGTGCTCGTTGGCGTGGTGCTGGCAGAAGAGCAGCTCGGCTCCGGAGGGCAGCGTGGCTCGTACGCGGGCGGCGGCACCGCACCGGTCGCATCGATCAGCCCGAGTCAGTTCGGGACTGGTCAGAGTCGCGTTCATGGGCTCCTCCGTTCTCGCGGGTCTGTCAAGTGTGTCAGACGCTCGGGCGTTCGGCGTTGTTCCCGGCTTCGGCTGTGTCGTGTCTCACCCTCGCGCGCTGAGGCAGGATCGAAGGCGTGAAGCACGCCGATGGGTTCGTTCACCTCTGCAGCGATCGGGAATGGGCGAGTGCGCAGGCGTCGGGTGCGCTGCGTCCGGAGTCGTTGAACAGGGTGGGCTTCGTGCATCTGTCGACGCCGCAGCAGGTCCATCTGCCCGCCAATCGGCTCTACCGGGGCCGCACAGATCTGGTGTTGCTGCAGGTGGACCCGGCCAAGGTGGGTGCGCCGGTGCGTTGGGAGCCGGGCGTGCCCGGCGATCCGGAGTCGATGCTTTTCCCGCACCTGTACGGGCCGTTGCCCGTCAGCGCGGTAATCGGTGTCACGCCGTATCGGCCGGGCCCGGACGGCGGGTTCGCCGTGGCCGATTGAGGTCGATCGGGGTGGTGGGTTTGGCCGCTGACACCCGGGTGAGTTCGCTACGGGCGAACACGGTTTGAGCCTTGTTGATCAGCACGGCCGGCACTCGCGGCCACGCGGCGGCGACGGCGTTGACGGCGTCGAGCACCGCGGGATCCAGGCCGGCATCGGCCGGCGCCGGGTGACCGTGGGACACCGCGCGCTTGAGCAGCGCGGTGAAAGTCTGCGACGACGCGGCATCGGGGGGCATGGTCGGCGATCCTACGCGGCGGCGCACCCGGCCGGCGGTCTAGACCGGCCGGGCCTCGATGATCGCGATCGGGCTCGTGGTGGGCACCACGCGCTGCAGCCGGAATCCCGCCCGGGACAGCAGCTCGGCGTATTCGCGTTGGGTGCGTTCCTGTCCGCCGGCGGCAACCAGCATCTCCAGGTCGAGCACCAGCCCCAGGTGGGCGGGCGCGCCCTCGGGCAGCACCATCTCGAACAGCAGCACCTTGCCGCCGGGAGCGATGGCGGCCCGGACATTGCGCAGAATCGTCAAGGACTGTTCGTCGTCCCAATCGTGGATGACGGTCTTGAGCAGATAGGTGTCGCCGCCGGTGGGGACAGAGTCGAAGAACGACCCACCCGTCAGATCGCAGCGCGACGCCACGTCCGCCAGCGTCGCGCCGGCGCCGGCGACCACCTGCGGCAGGTCGAACAGCACGCCCCGAGCGTCCGGCGCCTTACGCAGCACCGCGGCCAGCAGTGCGCCATGTCCGCCACCCACATCCACGATCAGCTTGCTGTTGCTGAAATCGTATGCGGGAACGGCACTTTCGATAGAGACGGCGGAAGCTCCCGTCATGGCGTCGTTGAAGACCTGCGCCAGTTCAGGGTCGGTGTCGGTGTAGTCGAAGAAGGACATTCCGCGAACCTTGCTGACGGCGGTCTCGCCCGTCCGTACGGAGTGCTCCAGGTTCGACCAGTGTTCCCGGTGCGCCGGGTGGCCGACGAAGGCGAGCATCGGGGCAACACTGTTGGGATTGTCTGAGACCAGAGCGCGCCCGGTGCGGGTCAAGGCGAAGCGGCCATCGCGGCGCAGTTTCAGCACCGAGTGGCTGGCGAGTGCTCGCATCAGCCGGTACGTGGCGCGAGGGTCGGTGCCCACTCGATGGGCGATCTCCTCGGCGGTCTGCGGGCCGTCACTGAGCGCATCGGCGATGCCGAGTCGCACCGCGGCAGCGAGCGCCTGGGTCAGCCATCCGCCGAAGCCCAGCTCGAGGATGGCCACGGGGGCGGGGACGGTGGCCTGGCGCAGCCGCTGCAGGCCACCACGAAACGCGTTGACGGCACTGAGAACTGCGGCCGGGGGAGTTTTGGCCATATCGGTGCGCGCTAGTCGAGGTAGTCGCGCAGGACCTGAGAGCGACTGGGGTGACGCAACTTCGACATCGTCTTCGACTCGATCTGACGGATGCGCTCGCGGGTGACGCCGTAGACCTGGCCGATCTCGTCAAGTGTGCGGGGCTGGCCGTCGGTGAGCCCGAACCGCAGTCGCACCACACCGGCTTCACGCTCCGAGAGCGTCTCGAGCACCGACTGCAGCTGATCCTGCAACAGGGTGAACGAGACGGCGTCCACGGCTACTACCGCCTCGGAGTCCTCGATGAAGTCGCCGAGCTGGGAGTCGCCCTCGTCGCCGATGGTCTGGTCCAGCGAGATCGGCTCCCGGGCGTACTGCTGGATCTCCAGCACCTTCTCCGGGGTGATGTCCATCTCCCGGGCGAGTTCCTCGGGGGTGGGTTCGCGGCCCAGGTCCTGCAGCAGCTCGCGCTGGATGCGGCCGAGCTTGTTGATCACCTCGACCATGTGCACCGGGATGCGGATGGTGCGTGCTTGGTCGGCCATGGCGCGGGTGATGGCCTGGCGGATCCACCAGGTGGCGTACGTGGAGAACTTGTAGCCCTTGGTGTAGTCGAACTTCTCCACGGCGCGGATCAGACCGAGGTTGCCTTCCTGGATCAGGTCCAGAAACGCCATCCCGCGGCCGGTGTAACGCTTGGCCAGCGAGACCACCAGCCGCAGGTTGGCCTCCAGCAGGTGGTTCTTGGCCCGGTCGCCGTCCCGGCAGATCCACGCCATGTCGCGCCGGTAGGCGACGGCCAGCTTCTCGCCCTTCTCGGTGTGCTCGGCCATCTTCTGGGTGGCGAACAGGCCGGCCTCGATCCGCTTGGCCAGCTCGACTTCCTCTTCGGCGTTGAGCAGCGCCACCTTGCCGATCTGCTTGAGGTAGGCGCGCACCGAGTCGGCCGAAGCGGTGAGCTCGGCGTCCTTGCGGGCCTGGCGCAGCGCTTCGGACTCCTCCTCGTCCCAGACGAAATCGCCTGAGGCCTTGTCCTTCTCGGAGGGCTCGGTGATCTCGTCCTCATCCTCGGCGGCCCCCTCGGTGGCCGCCGCGGCGGTGGCCGGGGCCTCGCCGTCGGCATCCACCACCGCGTCGGCCCCCAGGTCGTCCAGGCTCAGGTCGGCGTCGTCGATGTCGTCCTCACCGGGCTCACCGTCCAGCTCGGCATCGGTGTCCAGATCCTCGGCGGCAAGATCGAGGTCGGCGTTCTTGGCGCCTTTGGTGGCGGCGGCCTTCTTGGCCGGGCCGCGGGTCGACCGGGTCTTGGGTTTGGTGGCGCCGTCGTCGGTGCTCTTGGCGGCGGCGCTCTTGGCCGCCGGGCGGGCCGTCGTCTTGGCGGCCTTCTTGGCCGGGGCGGCCTTGGTGACGGCGCGTTTGGCCGGGCTCTTGGTGGCGGCCTTGGCAGCCGACTTGGCGGGCGCCTTGGCGGGCGCCTTGGTGGCACTCCGCTTCTTCGGCTCCTCAGTCGCCGGCTTTGCCTTGCTCGCTGCCACGTCCACCCCTTCGGTCGGACTGACTTTCGGTCGCAGGGCCGTGCGCAACCGAAAGTGTCGGGTTATGTCGAATGTGGCTCTATATCAGTTGGTGATCAACTGGGATAGTCGCCGCTATGGGTTAGGCGGCCGCCGCGGACCATTGTAACGACAGTCGGCGGCAGCAATCGCCGAGCGGGCGGATTCAGCGGGTGACGTCGGTGGCCGAGGCCATCGCGGCCCCGACGATTCCCGCGGTGTTCTGCAGGGTGGCGGCGACGACCGGAGTCCGGTTGCCCAGCAGCGGCACCCATTCGTCGGCTTTGCGACTGATGCCGCCGCCGACGATGATCAGGTCCGGACAGAGTGCGTTTTCGATGGCCACCAGCACCTTGGTCACCTGCTTGGACCATTTCTTCATGCTCCAGTTCTTGCGCTCCTTGACCGACGCGGCGGCCCGGTGCTCGGCTTCCTTGCCGCCGACGTCGATATGTCCGAGCTCGGTGTTGGGCAGCAGCTTTCCGTTGTGGATCACCGCCGAGCCGATCCCGGTGCCGAATGTGAGCAACACGACGACGCCGGTGTTGTCCTTGCCGGCTCCGAAGCGCTCCTCGGCCAGTCCGGCGGCGTCGGCGTCGTTGAGGATGACGACGGGCTGGCCGTCGAGTGCGGCCGCGATCGCCGACCGGGCGTTCACCCCGATCCAGGACTTGTCGACGTTGGCGGCGGTCCGCACGACGCCGTCGATCACCACGCCGGGATAGGTGACTCCCAGCGGGCCGGTCCAGCCGAAGTGCCGGACCACCGCGGCGACGGTCTCGGCGACCGCAGCCGGTGTCGCAGGGCTCGGCGTGGGCAGCTTGAACCGCTCGCCGATCAGCGCGCCGGTGTCGAGATCCACCACACCGCCCTTGATGCCGCTGCCGCCGACGTCGACGCCGAACCCCCGCCGCGGCGCCCTGGTGTCGCCGGCCCCACGAGTGGACGCCCCGGTCGAATCGGTCGGCTCAGTGCCGGTCATGCATCTTCCCTTCCGGGTCGGTGGTCAGCAGGTGCCGGAATGGATCTTGGTCAGCAGCGCCGGGTCGGGCAGTCCGGTGGCGTCCGGACGGAGCCCGGCCAGAGCCGCTTCGATGTCGTCGCTGTGGGCCAGGCTGACGAAGTCGCTTCCGACCGCCAGGTCGACGGAGTCGTCCGGGCGGTCGTCGCGGAACAGCTCGGTGCACGGGGCGACCAGCCAGAGGGCGGCCGCGGCGGCCCGTCCCGCCTCACCGAAGCGGATCTGGCCCTGGCAGTCCAGCCGGCCGTTGGCATAGACCGGGTCGTTGGCGGCGGTCGGCTGGGCGAACCCGTCGTCGCGAAGGGCGTCGGCGACGTCGGCGGCCTGCCCGGCCCGGCCGCTGGCGTTGAGGACGCGGGCCTTGATGTCGGCCAGTTTGGCCGGGATGGTGGCGACCATCGCGGCGCGCGGCACCTGGGTGCCGAGCCGCGGCTGGTCGGGCTCGGTGGGCGAAGGCGGGGCGTTGCACACCGCGACTTCGTGGACGTCGGCCGGTCGGGTCAGTGCCACCCCCCACGCCACAGCGGTCAGCAGTGCCAGCGCGGCCAGGGCGTAGGCGGCGGGTCTATAGTTACGCCGCCGGAACGGCAGACCATGCTTGTCGAACTCGGTGCCGGAAGTGATTTGCGCGACCACGTACGCACTCTAGAGGGCGCGCGAGCGAGCGATCACCGTGGTCAGGAAGATAATGTGACGCAAATCACAGTTGATCTGAGCGGGATCCGGGCACGAATCATTTGGTGGATGCGTTCGACGCTGGTACAAAGCTCGCGCAGGGTTACGAGGGGACTGAGGGGAGAAGACGATGGCTACCGACTACGACGCCCCGCGGCGCACCGAGACTGACGACGTTTCCGAGGATTCGCTTGAGGAACTCAAGGCCCGGCGGAACGAAGCGCAGTCCGCCGTGGTCGACGTCGACGAATCCGAATCAGCCGAGTCCTTCGAGCTGCCCGGCGCGGACCTGTCCGGCGAAGAGCTGTCGGTGCGCGTCATCCCCAAGCAGGCCGACGAATTCACCTGTTCGAGCTGTTTTCTGGTTCAGCACCGCAGCCGCTTGGCCAGCGAGAAGAACGGCGTGATGATCTGCACCGACTGCGCGGCCTGACCCGGACCGTCCCTCAACCCTGCAAGGCCGTCAACACCCGCTGCGGATGACGGCAGCTGATCAGCCAGTACGGTGTCGGGTCATCGGGATCATCGAGTACGACCAGCACCATCGGCCCCACCCAGCCGCGATGAACGACATACGCCGCCGGATCGAGTTGGCGGCCCAGCGCCGCCGATTTGGCTGACTGCGGAACCTCGGCGGCCCGGGCGATCACGCTCGCGGGTAGGTGTGCCTCACCGACCCACAGCTCGGCCTCGCCGGCGGTTTCGGTGACCCGCACCTGGATGCGGCCCAGCCACAGCAGGGCCGCCACGGTGATCGCGAAGAACACGGCGAAAGGCAGCCAGCCCGGCAGGCTGCGCAGGCCCAACCGGACCTCGTATGCCATCAGCCCGTTGCCCAGGAACCCCAGCGGCCACCACCACCACGGCACCCACAGCTGCTCGCGGTACCGCACGGTTTGCGGTGCCCGGTGGTTGAGGCGCGATCCAGACATCGGGCTAAGGGTAGTCTTGCGCCTCGTGTCGCCCAGTCTCGCGGTCGTCCGCCTTGATCCAGATCTGCCGCTGCCCAGCCGCGCCCACGCCGGCGACGCCGGCGTCGACCTCTACAGCGCGGTCGATGTCGAGCTGGGCCCGGGCCAGCGTGCCCTGGTACCCACCGGTATCGCGGTCGCGATTCCGTTGGGCATGGTCGGCTTGGTGCACCCCCGTTCGGGTTTGGCTGCACGGGTGGGGCTTTCGATCGTCAACAGCCCCGGAACGATCGACGCGGGCTATCGCGGTGAGGTTAAGGTGGCATTGATCAACCTGGACCCGGCGACGCCGATCGACATCCATCGAGGGGACCGGATCGCCCAGCTGGTGGTGCAGCGGGTCGAGCTACCGGAACTGGTCGAGGTGAGCTCGTTCGACGAGGCCGGACTGGCCGGAACCAGCCGTGGCGGTGACGGGCACGGCTCGTCGGGCGGACATGCGAGTTTGTGACAGCTCGTGACGGCAGAGTGACGAAGATGGGCGGCTGTGATGGCATTCGGTAGGGGCAAGCGCAAGGCGGACGACGAGCCGACGCGCGCCGAGCCGCAACCCGAGGACCTGGAGGAACTCGACGTGGAGTCGGGTGAGGACCTTGAGGGCCCGTTCGACATCGAGGATTTCGACGACCCCGAGGCGGCGACGACGGCGCGTCTGGACCTGGGTTCGGTGCTGGTGCCGATGCCCGCGGGTGCCCAGGTCCAGGTCGAACTGAGCGAGGCAGGCGTGCCCAGCGCGGTGTGGCTGGTGACGTCGAACGGCCGGTTCAACATCGCCGCCTACGCCGCGCCCAAGTCAGCGGGGCTGTGGCGCGAGGTGGCCGCCGAGCTGGCCGACGCACTGCGGCGCGACTCGGCGAGCGTCAGCGTCGTCGACGGCCCGTGGGGCCGCGAGGTGGCCGGATCGGCTACCGGCGCAGTCCGGTTCATCGGAGTCGACGGCTACCGCTGGATGGTGCGCTGCGTGGTCAACGGCCCCCACGAGTCGATGGAGGCGCTCACCGCGCAGGCGCGGGAGGCCCTGGCGGACACGGTGGTCCGTCGTGGCGACACCCCGCTGCCGGTGCGCACCCCGTTGCCGGTGCGACTGCCCGAGCCGATGGCCGAGCAGTTGCGGGCCGCCGCGGCTGCCCAGGCCGCCCGGGGCGCCGCGCCCGCCGGCCAGCAGCCGGCCGGGGGAGCCACGCCGGACGCCGGCGGCGATGTGCCGCCACCCGCGCCGACCGCTCGCCGCAGCGTGGAGGGATCCGCGATGCAGCAGTTGCGCACCATCACCGGCGGTTAGCGAGGCTCGACGAAGGAGAGGCGAAGCCGCCTGCAGGGCCGCCGCTAGATCAGGCCGTCCAGCGCCGTCAAACAGGCGGCGCCCAACGCGGCCGGGTCGGCGCCGATCTGTTCCAGGGTCACCGTGCACAGCGCCGCCCGCGGGGCGGCGGCCACCCATTCGGAGGCCGTCTGCAACGGGTGCACCGGGTCGTCGACGGCCGCGGTCACTGCCATCGGCGCCGCCAGGGCGGCCAATTCGGCGCGGGACGGTGCGACGTAGGCCGCAGCCTGCTCCAGGGCGTCGGGCAGCTGCGGCCACTGGGCGGTCCACGAGCGGGTCAGCTCGTCGGCGAGCCAGGCCGGGCTCGTGGCGCGCATCTGGGCCACCACCGCCGGCAGGCCCTCGCGGCGCAGCTGCGCGGCGCTGTAGCGGGCGGCTTGGGCGGCCGGAGCGGCATCGGGTGCGCCCGTCCAGGCGGGCAGTGCGGCCAGCACCGCGACCACCTGACCGGGGTGTTGCAGCGCCCACGCGGCGCCCACCGCCGCGCCGATCGACACGCCGCCGACGATGATCGGGCCGGAGCGGGCGGCGGCGTCCAGGGCCGCAAGATAGCCCGCGACGAGCTGTTCGGGTTGCGGGCGGTGCGCGACCAATTCGACGCCTACCTGCTGCAATGGGGCAGCGAACGCCCGGCGGATGTAGTCGTCGTCGGATCCGGTTCCCGGGAGCAGAACAGCCGTCACCCCGTGCAGATTCAATGCCACCCCTTGATCGTGCCGGGTGCAGCCCGACACCCCGACGGCCGGTGTGGCATTAGGTAATCAAGAGGTCTACCGTAGCGGGCGCACACAGTTGAGGGAGAAAGCATGGCTGCTCCGAAGGAGTACCTGCGCCGGCTGACTCGGCGATTGACCGAAGATCCTGAGTTGCGCGATGTCGAGGAGTTGTCCGACGAGGCGCTCAACACCGGCGCCCAGCGGGCCATCGACTGCGAACGCGGTCAAGAGGTCACGATGGTCGGAGTGCTGCGCAGCGTGGAAGCCAACGCCAAGGGGTGCGTGGGCGGGGTCCGCGCCGAGCTCTTCGACGGGACGGACACGGTGACGCTGGTGTGGTTGGGCCAGCGCCGCATTCCCGGAATCGACTCGGGCCGCACCCTGCGGGTGCACGGCCGGCTCGGAAAACTCGAAAGCGGCTCCAAAGCCATCTACAACCCCCACTACGAAATTCAGCAGTGACCGCCGGAGAACATCCGGCCGGAGCAGTGATGACTGACGACTTCGGACCGCAGGGCCCGCAGCGGCTGCTGGCCCAGATCGGCGGGCTCGCCGGGCTCATCTACTCGTCGCTGCCGATCGTGGTGTTCGTGCCGGCCTCCAGCGTCTTCGGGCTGCGGGTCGCCGTGGTGGCGGCGTTGGGCGTGGCGGCGGCGGTGCTGGTGTGGCGAATGGTCCGCCGGGAATCCACTCAGCCGGCGGTCTCCGGATTCTTCGGGGTGGCCGTCTGCGCCCTGATCGCCTATCTGATGGGCGACTCCAAGGGATATTTCCTGCTCGGGATCTGGACGTCGCTGGGGTGGGCGGTGGTATTCGCCGGCTCCATCCTGATCCGCCGGCCGGCGGTCGGCTACATCTGGAGCTGGGCCAGCGGGCAGGGCCCGGCCTGGCGCGAGCTGCGGGCGGCGATCTACGCCTACGACCTCGCGACGCTGACCTGGGTGCTGGTGTTCGGCTCCCGCTTCGTGGTGCAGCGGCTGCTCTACAACGCCGACCAGACCGGCTGGCTGGGGGTGGCGCGCATCGCCATGGGCTGGCCGCTGACCGCGCTGGCGGCGCTGGTGACCTACCTGGCGGTCAAATACGTGCAGCGGGCCCTGGATGCCCAGGACGCGCAGCCCGGCTCGGAGCCGGCAGAGGACTGCGAACCGCGGTCAGTGGGCCGGTAGCAACAGCTCGCGTAGTTCGGTCTCGACCCCGGTGGACGCGACGAACAGCAGTTCGTCGCCGCCCTCAAGAGGCTCGTCGTCCTGGGGCACGATCACCCGCGTCCCGCGCAGGATCGCCACCAGCGCGGCGTCGCGGGGCAGTGACAGCTTGCGCACCGGCTTGCCGCCCCACGGGGTGTCGTCGGGCAGGGTGATCTCCAGCAGGTTGGCCTGGCCCTTGCGGAACTCCATGAGCCGCACCAGATCCCCGACCGCGACCGCCTCCTCGACCAGCGAGGCCAACATGCGCGGCGTGGACACCGCCACGTCCACCCCCCAGGCGTCGGTGAACAGCCATTCGTTGCGGGGGTCGTTCACCCGGGCCACCACCCGGGGCACGGCGAACTCGGTCTTGGCCAGCAGCGACAACACCACGTTGACCTTGTCGTCGCCGGTGGCGGCGATGACGACGTCGAAATCCTCCAGGTGCACCGACTCCAGCAGGCTCAGCTCGCAGGCGTCGCCCAGATGCCATTGCGCGTCGGGGATGTCCTCGACGTCGATGTGGTCGGGGTTGCGCTCGAGCAGCGTCACCTGGTGGTCGCTGTCGAGCAGTTCCCGGGCGATCGACCGGCCGACGGCACCGGCCCCGGCCACCGCGACCTTCATGTGCGCCGCTCCTCAGCGCTCGCTCCGCAGGCTCCGCCAGCGTCTTCGTCGACGGCGTGCTTCATTTGTCCAGGTCCTCGCTGGGCGGCAGCGCGGCGATCGCGATCGCCTCGGCGACGCGGCCGGACACCGCGACGATGTAGACCTGGTCACTGGCCTGAATGACGGTCTTGGGCTCGGGCAGGATGCCGGTGCCGAAGCGGATCAGGAACGCCACGCGGGCGTTGACGGCGGCCTCCAGGTCGGTGACGGGGCGACCGATCCAGTCCTCGTGCAGCACGACCTCGGCAACGGCGACGGTGCCGGTCGGGTCACGCCACTTGGTGGTCTCGCTCTCGCGGGTCAGGGCGTCGAGCAGCCGGTCGGTGGTCCAGGGCACGGTGGCGATGGTGGGAATCCCGAGGCGTTCGTAAACCGCGGCCCGCTTGGCGTCATAGATACGGGCCACCACGCGCGCCACGCCGAACGTCTCGCGGGCCAGCCGCGCGGCGATGATGTTGGAGTTGTCACCCGAGGACACCGCGGCGAAGGCCCCGGCCTCCTCGATCCCGGCGCGCAGCAGCACGTCGCGGTCGAAACCCATGCCCAGCACCCGTTCGCCGCTGAACTCCGGGCTGAGCCGGTTGAACGCGGCGGCGTCACGGTCGATGATGGCGACCTCGTGGCCGATCCGGGACAGCCCGTCTGCCACCGAGGCCCCCACCCGGCCGCATCCCATCACAACTACCCGCACGTGCACGGTCCTTTCGGCTGGTTTCGGCTGGCTGTCGCCCGCAGTAGTGCCCGTATTCGTTGAACGCTACCGCCAGCGCCGGCCTGGCTTACCCTTGGCTCTCGTGTCGAAGATTTCCACCGCTGCTCGCCGGCTGCTTCTGGGTCGGCCGTTTCGCAGCGACCGGCTCAGCCAGACGCTGCTGCCCAAGCGCGTCGCGCTGCCGGTGTTCGCCTCCGACGCGCTGTCCTCGGTGGCCTACGGCCCCGAAGAGGTCTTCCTGGTGTTGTCGGTGGCGGGTATCGCGGCCTACCGGATGACGCCGTGGGTCGGCCTGGCGGTGGCGTTCGTATTCATCACGGTGGTGGCCTCTTATCGCCAGAACGTGCACGCCTACCCCTCGGGTGGCGGGGACTACGAGGTGGTCACCACCAACCTGGGCGCCCAGGCGGGACTGACGGTGGCCAGTGCACTGATGGTGGATTACGTTCTGACCGTTGCCGTCTCGATCTCAGCGGGTGTCGCCAACATCGGTTCGGCAATTCCGTTCATCGCCGATCACAAGGTCGCGTTCGCGGTGGGGACCGTCGTCGTGGTGGCCGCGGCCAATCTGCGCGGCATCCGCGAATCCGGTACCGCGTTCGCCGTCCCGACGTATGCGTTCATGATCGGAGTCTTCGCGATGCTGGGCTGGGGGCTGTTCCAGATCTTCGTGCTGGACCATCCGCTTCAGGCCGAGTCGGCCGCGTTCAAGATCCATTCGGCGCACGGCGAAGTGGTCGGCGTGGCCCTGGTGTTCCTGGTGGCGAAATCGTTCTCGTCGGGGTGTGCGGCGCTGACCGGGGTGGAGGCGATCAGCAACGGCGTTCCGGCGTTCCGTAAACCCAAGTCGCGCAATGCGGCCACCACGCTGTTGATGCTGGGCGTCATCGCGGTGACCATGATGATGGGCATCATCGTGCTGGCCCGCCAGACCGGGGTGAAGATCGCCGCGCGCCCGCACGAACAGCTGATCGGGGCACCGGCGGACTACGACCAGAAGACCCTGCTGGCTCAGCTGGCCGAGACGGTGTTCCGCGGCTTTCCGCCGGGCCTGTGGATCATCGCCGGCGTGACCGCGCTGATCCTGGCACTGGCCGCCAACACCGCGTTCAACGGCTTCCCGGTGCTGGGGTCGATACTGGCGCAGGACCGGTATCTGCCGCGTCAGCTGCACACCCGCGGCGACCGGCTGGCGTTCTCCAACGGGATCGTTTTCCTGGCGGTGGTGGCCATCGCTTTCATCGTGGCTTTCGGCGCCGAGGTCACCGCACTGATCCAGCTCTACATCGTCGGGGTGTTCGTCTCGTTCACGTTGAGCCAGATCGGCATGGTCCGGCACTGGAACCGATTGCTGCGCACCGAAACCGACCGCGCGGCCCGAGTCAAGATGATGCGCTCCCGGGTGGTCAACACCATCGGGTTCGTGGCCACCGGGACGGTGTTGATCGTGGTGATCGCCACCAAGTTCGCGGCCGGCGCCTGGATCGCGATCGTGGTGATGTCGGTGCTGTTCGCCATGATGAAGATGATCCGCCGGCACTACGACACCGTTGCCCAGGAGCTGGCTGAACAGTCCGCCGCCCTCGACGATCAGGCGGTGCTACCCAGCCGCAACCACGCCCTGGTATTGGTTTCCAAGCTGCACCTGCCCACCCGCCGCGCGCTGGCCTATGCGCGCGCGACCCGCCCGGACACCCTGGAGGCGATCACCGTCAACGTCGATGACACCGAGACCCGCGCCCTGGTCCGCGAGTGGGAGGACAGTGAGATCACCGTGCCGCTCAAGGTGATCGCCTCGCCCTACCGTGAGGTCACCCGGCCGGTGCTGGAGTACGTCCGACGCATCAGCAAGGAGTCGCCGCGCACCGTGGTGACCGTCTACATCCCCGAATATGTGGTGGGCCACTGGTGGGAACAGGTGCTGCACAACCAGAGTGCGTTGCGGCTCAAGACCCGGCTGCTGTTCATGCCGCAGGTGATGGTGACCTCGGTGCCCTGGCAGCTCAACTCCTCGGAACGGCGCAAGGTGCTGGCGCCGCACCACGCCCCCGGTGACACCCGGAGAGGCTTCATGGAGTGATCGACCAGGAGTTGACACTGGTGACGGGGTCACCGGCGAACGGGGGCAGTTGTGTTGCGCGCCACGACGGCCGGGTGGTCTTCGTGCGCTACGCGCTGCCCGGCGAGCGGGTGCGGGCCCGGATCACCGCCGAGCGCGGCTCGTATTGGCACGCCGAATGCGTGGAGGTGCTCGAACCGGCGGAGGGCCGGGTCGCCTCGCTGTGCCCGATCGCCGGCGTCGGCGGTGCCGGCTGCTGTGATCTGGCGTTCGCCGACCCGGCCGTGGCACGGGCGCTCAAGGGTGAGGTGGTGTCCAACCAGCTGGCCCGGCTCGGCGGCCAGGACTGGCAGGGCGAGGCCGAAGCGCTGGGCGAGGGCGGCCCGACCGGCTGGCGCAGCCGGGTGCGGCTGGAGGTCGGCGCCGACGGGCGGGCCGGATTCCACCGGTACCACAGCGATGAGCTGGTCACTGACCTGCGGTGCGGGCAGTTGCCCGCCGGGATGATCAAGGGATTGGCCGAGCAGACCTGGCGGCCCGGCGACCACGTCCATGTGGTGGCCGACGACGACGGCGTCCGGCACGTGGTGAGCACCGGTCGTGATCACCGCCCGCAGGTGCACGAGGGCGACTATCACTCCACGCAGTGGGTCGGCCGGCGGCGCTGGCAGATCCCGGTGACCGCGTTCTGGCAGGCGCACCGGCAGGCGGCCGCGCTCTACAGCGCCCTGATCGCCGACTGGGCGGCGCCGGAAGCGGGCATGACCGCCTGGGATCTCTACGGCGGGGCCGGGATCTTCGCCGCGGCACTGGCCGAGGCGGTGGGGGAGTCCGGCCGGGTGATCAGCGTCGACACCTCCCGGGCCGCCACCGGCGCGGCCCGGGCCGCCCTGGCCGACCTGCCGCAGGTGTCGGTGCGCACCGACTCGGTGCGCCGGGCCCTCGGGGCTGAGCAGGCCGGCGCGGATGTCGCGGTGCTGGACCCGCCGCGCGCCGGCGCCGGACGTGAGGTGATCGAGGCGCTGGCGGCAGCAGGGGTGCCTCGGCTTGTGCACATCGGTTGTGAGGCAGCATCTTTCGCCCGCGACATCGGCCTGTACCGCGGGCAGGGGTATGCCGTGGAGCAGATCCGGGTGTTCGACGCATTCCCGCTCACCCACCACGTGGAGTGCGTCGCGCTGCTAATCCGCTGACCGGGTGCCGGCCCTGCACCACGGGGGCGTACGTAGCGCCGCGCACATGGAGTTCGTCAGCGGGAGATCGTGCGTCCGGCGGGCGGGTACGACGCGCCCTGGTTCGGGCTTGCGTCCACCGTGAGTCGCGCGCCATTATGAATGGCAATGCGATTCTCATTTGGAGAATTTTATACGATTAATGATCGAATTTGTAAATCTCTCCAAAACAGGATAAATCGCAGGTTGGAATGCCCTCCATGTGTTGTATGGAGGTAGTTACCTGCATCTCTTTCTTGACGTCAACACGGGGCTGGTTCAGACTATGCGAATGCGCGGCGCCTTGACCGGAAATATGATCGCCAAGCAACAGCGCGGGCGCCATGGGTTGCACGTCATGCCGCCCGCACCGAGGGCTCGCCATGCATCGAAGGCCCGGGGGGGTACGGACGTGGTTCAGGTCGTTTCGGGTGTAGCGGTCGCGGGGATCGAGTCGATGCGGACCGACGGGTTGCTTCGAGGTGTCTTGGCGACGGGTCGGATGGCTGCCCGGCAGTCGGTTGACACCATCCGCGCCAGGCGGGTCGCAATCGCCGTAAACGCCTGCGTAACCGTGGTGTTCGTTGTTGCCGGCGGGCCCGGGTTCGGTCCTGACGGACCGCTTTCGGTGGCAGGTGATGTGACCACGACGGCTCAGTCGGGTGCTGGCGGGCAGGGGCGCGCCACCGTGGCGGCCGAGCCCGCCGACGCCGGTCCCGAGGGGCAGGGGCACGCCACCGTGGCGGCCGAGCCCGCTGGTGGTCCCGACCGGCACCCGGCACAACATCTGCCGTATCGGAACACCACGGCAGAAGCGCCTGGCGGGTCGGGTGTCATCTCTGAGCTGAGCGAATTCTATTCCGAATATGCGGCGGTCGAACTAGACCGGCAGCGTAAAATCAGTCCGCAGCAGATTACCGCTGCGGAGGCGTCATCCATTCAGCCGTACGCGGCGCCCGAGAGTGTCCCGGTCCGGCAACTGGCGGCCGAACCGGAATCCGTTGCCGAGCCGGCGGAGGTGTACGTGCCGGATGGCGGTGAGAAGATCGTGGCCGATTCACCTGCCGAAGAACAGGTAGCACCGTCGGATCCTCAACCGGACGTGAACGTGTCAGATCGGCAGAACGAGAACCCGGCGGCTCCACCGAAGGACTCGGAGTAGGCGAAGGGTGCTACGCGCCGTGCATCGACGGCACAGTCTGTGGCGAATCCCGTCTCACGGAGTTCAACCGGCAGGGATTGTGACGCGGTCCGGTCACGGCGAACGAATCACGATGTGACCATGCGGTAGGAAGCGGAGATCCATGACTCAGACCGTTCTGGCATACCTTCCCAGCCCCTCGCAGGGTGTCTGGCACCTGGGGCCGCTGCCGATCCGTGCCTACACGCTGTTGGTGATTGCCGGAATCGTGGTAGCGGCCAGGATCGGTGAGCGGCGATGGGCGGACCGGGGTGGTGCACCCGGAGCCGTCTACGACGTCGCACTATGGGCGATTCCGTTCGGCCTGATCGGAGGTCGTCTCTACCACGTCGCGACGGATTGGCGGACATATTTCGGCACCGGGGGTGCGGGTTTCGGTGCGACGCTGCGGGTGTGGGCCGGCGGACTGGGGATCTGGGGCGTGATCGCGATGGGCGGGGTCGGGGCGTGGATCGCGTGCCGGCGTCGTGGCGTATCGACGGCCGGCGTTGCCGATGCCGTGGCCCCGGGCATCGCACTCGCACAGGCGATCGGGCGGATCGGCAACTACTTCAATCAGGAATTCTTCGGTCGTGCAACCGACCTGCCATGGGGACTGGCGATCTTTTCCCGAGAGGATTCCGCCGGGTTCGTCGACGTACATGCGGTCAACGGGGTCTCGACCGGCGAGGTGGCGCTGGTGGTGCATCCGATATTCCTCTACGAATTACTTTGGGACGTAATAGTCTTCGTTTTCCTGATCAAACTCGATCGCCGGGTTCGATTGGCGCCGGGCGTACTGTTCGTGTGCTATGTGGCTTCCTATGCGTTCGGCCGGTTCTGCGTACTGTTGCTGCGTGGAGATGGCGTCGCCGAGGGCGCGATCGGGATGGACACCGTTGTCTCACTGTTCATCTTCCTGGTGGCGACGACTTACCTCGTCATCAACCGGGGCACCCTCAGGATCCTGAGATCGCCGGAGGCCGTCGGGCGCGGGACGCGAAGCACCGCAGCACATACCGTCCGGCCGGTCGAAGCCGTGGCTGCGGCCGCCGTCGAGGAGACCGCCGAACAGCGCGTTGCCGCGGCTGTGGCGCATGCCAAGAGTGCGCAGCAGGTGGCGCGGGACGCGGAGTCGGAACTCGCCGCCCGAATGGCACGTGCCGCGAAGGCAAAACAGATCCTGGCCGAGACAACAGCGGCCATCACAACGAGTGCGGCCGCCCTCGTGCATGCGCGCGAAGGCGCACGAGATGCCTTGGCACACGCGGAGACCGAACTCACCGGTCGGCTGGAAGCAATGCAGGCGGCTGTTCGTGCCCGCGACGACGCCGAAGCCCGTCTCGCCACGTGCGACAGTGAGGCCGCGCTACTCGCGGACGTGGTCACGTATGCGGCAGCGGCCGGAGCCGTCGCAGAAGCGGCGCGGTTCGCGGCCGAAAGCGCGCACTCGGACGCCCTCGAGCGTGTGGCGACGGCACGAGAATCCCTGGCGGCCAACATAACCGCACTGGAGACAGCGGATGCGGCGGTCGCCGATGCCGAGACCGGAGTCGAGGCGGCCAAGCAGAAACTGCGTGACGCCGAAGCGGCGATCGCCGAGGCCGCCGCTGAAGTCGAGGCGGCGGAGCGGTCGTACCGTGACGCCGAGGCGACGATTCCCGAGGCGGCGGCCCGGGTGGAAGCGGCGAAACGGGCGGCACGCGATGCCGCGGCCGAGGCTGACAAGGCTGTCGCAGCTGCTGAACTCGAGACCGCTCGGCGTGCGGTAGAAGAAGCCGAGGCCGCGGCCGCAGCGTGTGCCGCGGCTACCGACGCTGCCCGGCGATCGTTGGTTGAAGCGCAGGCGGCAGCTGTCGAGGTGGCGGCAGATGCCGCGGAGATCATCGCGGCTGCAACGAAGCGGGCCGACGACGCCAAGGCTGCGGTCGAGAATGCCAAGCTCGCAGTCAAACAGGCCGCCGCGGATCTGGCCGCCCGCACCGCGCAAGTGAAGAGCGTGCGCCGCGCCCTCGTGGAACTCGACGCGGCCCGTATCGCGGACGGCGGCGGGGACGAGCCCGAATCGGGTGGGGACGCCGGGCCGGCGGCGAGTGCGCGATCGGCCCAGCAGATCGATGTCGCCGGATGCGAAGTACAGGAGGCGGAGACGGACGCCGCCGCGTGTGCTGCCGAAGCCCAGGCTCTGATGGAAGTCGTCAGGCGTGCGGCAGAAGCCGGCCCGATCGCCGCGAAGGCACGAGGGGCGGCCGAAGCTGCGCATCGGGAAGCGGAGGAACGTCTTGCACAGGCGCGTGAGCGCGTCGAAGCAGCGCGGAACGCGTTGCGTGGCGCGGCGAACTGCGATCAAGGCGCATCCGCGAGTGCAGCTCCTCCCCGCGCTTCGGACGCTGAGACGTTGCTCGGTGCCGGTGTCGGAGGGTGAACTCCGGCCTGCCGCCCGAGGGCGGTTCATAGCGCCCCACAAAAAACATGTGACGCTTTGGAGGTTTGGCTGAACGTGTTGTTTTGGCTGTCGTTGACGCAGGTCACTCACCTAGGCTCGGCCTCGAACAGTCACACTTCGGGACATTGTGACGACATCAATGGGAAACGACAGTCGGGGGGCGAGTAGTGCTCGGATCGGGGTCTTGGCGCTCGGTGGAGCGGGAATCATCTCCCCGGCTGATCAGTGCGCGATGCGCTGATGGCGGCATGGTCGAGCCGGCCGGGGCGGGCCCCGAATACCGTGAGAGCGGCACCACCGCGTGAGGGAGATCCGTGACGTCGCCGCCAAACCCGTACGAGTACTCGGCGGGTTTTTCGCGATGTCTCTGGACACGTTCGTCCAGCTGGTCCGCGCACCGTTCGCCTGGCGTGAATTCCTGACCCAGACCTGGTTCGTCGCGCGGGTGTCGCTTGCTCCGACGTTGGTCATGTCGATCCCGTTCACGGTCCTGGCCGTGTTCCTGTTCAACATCCTGTTGAACGAATTCGGGGCCGCCGACTTCTCCGGCACGGGTGCGGCGCTCAGCACTGTCCTGCAGATCGGCCCGATCCTGACGGTGCTGGTGGTCTCAGGCGCCGGAGCGACTGCGATCTGCGCGGACCTCGGGGCGCGCACCATCCGGGAAGAGCTCGACGCACTGCGGGTCATGGGTATCGACCCGATCCAGGCGTTGGTCATTCCCCGGGTGCTGGCGGCAACCCTGGTCGCATTCCTGTTGTCGCCCTTGGTCATTCTGGTTGGCCTGTTCGGCGGGTTCATCTTCTCGGTGTTCACCCAGCACGTCACCCCCGGGGCTTTCGTGGCAGGCCTGACGCTGTTGACCGGAATCTCTGATGTCATCATCGCCTTCATCAAGGCGACGCTGTTCGGCATGACTGCCGGCCTGATCGCGTGCTATATGGGCATCTCGGTCACCGGCGGTCCGGCCGGTGTGGGCCGGGCTGTCAACGAAACCGTGGTGTTCTCCTTCATGGCGCTGTTCGTGATCAACATCGTTGTCACCGCACTGGGATTCCGGGTCGGGCTATGAGCCAACCAGTCAACGGCATCTCTTCGCGACTGACCCGGCGATTCGACGATTTCACCGACCAGTGGGACCGGCTCGGCGCGCAGATCCAGTTTCATGTCAAGACACTGTCGGCCATCCGGGACGTCTTCGTGCATTACCGCGTCGAGTTCCTGCGGGTCATCGCGCAGATGAGCCTGGGCTCCGGTGCACTTGCGCTGATCGGCGGGACGATCGCGATTGTCGCCTTCTTGACGCTCACGACGGGCGCAATCGTTGCAGCCCAGGGTTATAACCAGTTCTCCCAAGTCGGTGTCGAGGCGTTGACGGGATTTGCGTCGGCGTACTTCAACGTCCGGATCATCGCCCCGCTGACGGCGGAGTTCGCGCTGGCCGCGACTATCGGTGCCGGTGCGACCGCCCAACTCGGCGCCATGCGGATCAATGAGGAGATCGACGCACTGGAGGTTATCGGGGTTCGATCGATCGCGTACCTGGCCTCGGCCCGTGTCATCGGCGGACTGGTGGTAGTCGTGCCGTTCTATTGCGTGGCGGTGGTGATGGCGTTCTTCGCCGCCCGGGCCGGAACGATCTACGTCTACGGGCAATCCGCGGGCGTCTACGACCATTACTTCCGCACATTCCTGGACCCGACCGACTTGTTGTGGTCGTTTGCACAGGTAGCCGCTGCCGGTGTCGTCATCATGCTCATTCACACCTATTACGGGTTCACCGCCAGCGGCGGGCCGTCTGGGGTGGGCGAAGCGGTGGGGCGCGCAACCCGCGCATCGCTGCTCGCGTCGGTCGTGGTGACCGTCGCGATCACCTTGGCCGTCTACGGGGCGACCGGCAACTTTCACTTGGCAGGTTGACATCTTGGATATCGCACCGGACGAGTCCCGCATCTCCCCACGATGGTGGCCGCTGATCTTCCTTGTCGTGATGGCGTTGACCACGTGGGTGGTCGCGAACCTGTTCACCGGATCGTTCCACCGCTACACGTCGGTGACGCTGACCTCGGATCGTTCCGGCCTGGTCATGGAGACCGGCGCCAAGGTCAAACTCAGCGGCGTACAGGTCGGGCGCGTCGGCGACATCACCAGCGTCGGTGATTCGGTGCGGATGAAACTGGATATCGAACCGGCTCAGCTGAAGAACATACCGGCCAATGTGGAAGCCAGAATCGCGGCGACCACTATTTTCGGCGCCAAATACGTGGACTTGATCTATCCGGCTGATCCCAGCCCCAAGAGCGTCGTAGCGGGTGCCACACTGCGATCACAGAATGTGTCGACCGAGGTCAACACCGTTTTCGAGAACCTGGTGGGTGTGGTCCGCCAGATCGATTCGGCGAAGCTCGACGCGGTGCTGTCCGCCCTCGCCGAGGGAGTGCGAGGTCAGGGCGAGAACATGGGTCGGGCGATCACCGCGACCGACCAGGTCCTCGAGGCGGTCAACGCCCGCACCGACACGATCGCCGGCGACTGGCGAACGTTCCGAAATCTCAGCGGGACCTACGCATCGGCGGCTCCGGATATTGTCAGCACGCTCGACGCGCTCGCCACGACGAGTACGACGCTGACCACGCACGCCAAGGACGTCGATGCACTGCTGCTGGAACTGTCGGGTTTCGCGCGGGCCGGCGACAACCTGCTCGGGCCGAACCAGCAGAACCTGGCCCACAGCATTGAAGCGCTTCAGTCGACCACAAACCTGCTGCACAAATACAACCCGTCCCTGACGTGCACACTCGTCGGTTCGCAGGTTCTGATCGATGACTATGACCTGCCCGGTTACATGGGGGGGCGCGACGGAGCGACCCTGATCGTGGATGTCGCGCTGCTGCTCGGTGACGAGATCTACCGCTTCCCGGACAATCTCCCGATCATCGCGGCCAAGGGCGGGCCCGGCGGAAAGCCGGGCTGCGGCTCGCTGCCGGACGTCAAGAACAACTTTCCAGTGCGCCACCTGGTGACCAACACCGGCTGGGGAACGGGCCTCGATCTGCGGCCGAACCCCGGAATCGGCCAGTTCTGCTACGCGGACTGGTTCCGTGTCACGCGCGCGGTGCCGTTGCCGCCGGCAGTCAGGCAGTGTCTGCCCGGACCGGCCGTCGGCCCGCAACCGACGTACGGGCCCGAGACGCCGCCCTACGGTGCTCCGATGTACGGGCCCGGCGGGGTTCCGCTCTTCCCGCACGTACCGCCGGCGCCGGAACCCGCGCCACCGGTCGAACCGGCGCCTGCACCGCCACCGTCACCGTGATGAGCCAGATGAAACAGCCAGGGGAAGGGACACAATCGCTGTGAAGCAGACGCTGTCGGCCACTGCTGTGCGAGTCGGGGTGTTCGTGCTCGTCATGTCTCTCGCGATGTTCGCATTGATCACGATCTTCGGGCAGTTCCGATTCGGAGGGGCGAGTTCGTACTCGGCCGAGTTCACTGATGTGACCGGGCTGTCCCGACGGGATTTCGTGCGCATCGCAGGTGTGGAGGTCGGCCAGGTCCAGCGGCTGTCCCTCAACGACAACGGGACGGTGAAGGTTGACTTCACCGCCGACCACTCGGTGGCACTGACTGAAGGCACCCGGGCCGTAATCCGCTGGGACAACGTCATCGGCGGCAGGTACCTCGCGCTTGAGGAAGGCGCCGGGGGCACGAAGCTGCTCGCCCACGGCAGTGCCATCCCGCTCTCGCAAACGGTGCCCGCGCTCGATCTGGATGCGCTGATCCAGGGCTTCAGGCCGCTATTCCGGGCGTTGGACCCCGAGCAGGTCAACATTCTCACCAGTCAGCTCGTCGGTGCCTTTCAAGGTCAAGGGATCACGGTCGGTTCGCTACTCGACCAGACGGCGATGCTGACCGACACCCTGGCCGACCGCGACATGCTCATCGGTGAGGTGATCACCAACCTCAACACGGTCCTGGGGTCTCTCGGTGACAACAGTCAGCAGTTCGGGCAGGCCATCGACTCGCTTTCCGAACTCGTACACGGACTGGCCGAGCGCAAGGAGGACATCGGCCGCGGTATTCGGTACGCGAATGCGGCGACGGCGTCTATCGGCAGGCTGTTTCAACAGGGGCGCGCACCAGTGCAGCGGATCCTCAATGCGACCGATCAGGTGTCGAACAACCTGCTTGCGCAGAAAGAGGACCTCGAGTATGTGCTCGAGCAGATGCCGGAATCAGTCAAGGTGCTCAACCGGCAGGCGCTGAACGGAGACTATTTCTCGTTCTACTTCTGCGAACTGGTGCTCAAGCTCAATGGCAAGGGCGGCCAACCGATGTACGTGAAGGTGGCAGGCCAGCCGTCGGGAAGGTGCACCCCAAAGTGACGTCGTTTCAGGAACGCAATCATCTGACGATCGGCATCGTCGGCATTGCGACGCTCGTGGCGCTCGTACTGGGTACGTGGTACTACGATTCGATTCCGCTGATCTCGGCCACGAAGCGCTATTCCGCCTATTTCGCGGAGGCCGGGGGCCTGACTCCGCACGCGGAGGTACAAGTCGCCGGTATCACGGTCGGCAAGGTCAGCGACGTCGAGCTCGACGGGCGGCAGGTCCGGGTCACCTTCCGGGTCTCTGGGAAAGTGCGCCTCGGGGATCGCACCGAGGCGGCCGTCAAGACCAAGAGCCTCCTCGGTACCAAGATGCTGGGGGTGACGCCGCGGGGCGACGGCTGGCAGAAGGGCCCGATCCCAATCGAACGGACCACGCCCGCCTATCAGCTTCCCGATGCGCTGGGTGACTTGAGCGCGGCGATCAGCGGGATCGACACCGATCGGTTGGCGGACTCGCTGCACACGCTGGCGGAGACCTTTCAGGACACGCCACCGGACCTGCGGGTCGCGGTCCAGGGCGTGTCACGCTTCGCGAAGACCATCAGCAGGCGCGACAACCAGCTGCGCACTTTGCTGGCCAACGCCCGGAAATCGACGAACGTGCTGGCGCAGCGCAGTGACCAGATCGTTCGGCTGGTCGCCGAGACGGATGCTCTGCTCAGTCAGATCAACGCCGAGAGCGTCGCGCTGGGCCAGCTGTCGGCCAACATCTCATTGTTCAGCCGGGAGATCAGCGGATTCATCGATGACAACCAGGAGTCGCTGACTCCGCTGCTGGACAAACTGAACGGTGTTCTGACGATCGTCGAGCAGCGCAAAGAGAAGCTGCAGGAATGGCTGAAGAGATTCAACTGGCACGCCCTCGGGCTCGGTGAGGCGGTCTCGGCAGGCCCGTTCTTCAAGGCCTATGTGGCAAACGTCGTGCCGGGACAGTTCATTCAGCCCTACATCGAGTCGGCGTTCTCCGACCTGGGGCTGGACCCCAACGTCCTGCTGCCGTCGGACCGCACTGACCCGCAGGTCGGTCAACCCGGTACGCCGCCGCTACCGGTGCCGTACCCGAGGACCGGCCAGGGCGGACCACCACGGGTGTACCTGCCCGACGCGATCACCGGTAACGCCGACGACCAACCGTGTCCGCTCAACTGGGGCACCGGCTGCTATCCGCTTCGTGAAGAGCCGCCCGCCCCGCCGCCCGGAGGTGCGCCGCCCGGTCCGCCCGCGCCGGCGCCCCAGGACCAGCAGTCCGCGCCGGTCCAGCCGCAGAAGCCGATTTTCCAGACCGCCCCCGGTGAGGTAGTGCAAGGAGGTGCGCGGTGAGCGTCACGCGACGGACCGCCAGGCGGGTCGCGGCCGGTGTGCTCGCCGTCCTCGGGATCGGCGGTGCGGTGCTGCTGTTCGGATCTGACAATGGGATCGGCCGAACCCATGCGTCGGCCTATTTCGACAGCGCCAACGGGATCTACTCCGGCGACGAGATACGGATTCTGGGGGTGCGCGTCGGGGAGATCACCAAGATCACCCCGGAACCCGAACGTGTGAAGATCGATTTCTGGTTCGACAACAAGTATCGCGTCCCGGCCGAGGCCAACGCCGTCATCTTGTCGCCGTCACTGGTCAGCGCGCGGGCGATCCAACTCACCCCCGCCTATTCCGGGGGTCCCGTGCTGGCCGATAACTCGGTGATACCCCGGGAGCGCACCGTGGTTCCGGTGGAATGGGACCAGTTCCGCGAACAACTGCAGCGGCTGACGAAGACGCTGCAGCCGGTCAAGCCAGGCGGTGTCAGCACACTCGGTGAATTCGTCGACACCGCGGCGGACAATCTGCGGGGCAGAGGCCCCGAGATCCACGAGACGATCGTCGAGTTGTCAACTGCGATATCCGCGTTGGGGGATCACAGTGACGACGTATTCAGCACCGTCAAGAACCTGTCGATTCTGACGACGGCGCTGCGGGACAGCGACGACGTGTTGCGGCACCTGAATCGAAACCTCGCGACAGCCAGCTCCGCCTTGGCCGCCGACCCGCAGGGGATCGCGAATGCCGTCGCGGATCTCAATGTCTTGGCGGAGAAGGCGGGCGCGTTCGTGGCGAAGAACCGGGAGCCGTTGGGCGCGGTGGCGGATAGGACCGCCTCGATTACCGAAGCGCTGGGCCAGAGCATCGGTGACGTGAAGCAGTTCCTGCATGTCGCTCCCAACACGGCGCAGAACTTCCTCAACATCTACCAGCCGGCCCAGGGGACCTTGACGGGCGCGCTATCGCCGAACAACCTGAGCGACCCGATTTCGTTCGTCTGCGGTTCAGTCCAGGCGGCCTCGCGCCGCAATTCCGAGCAGGCAGCGAAACTGTGTGTTCAGTACCTCGCGCCGATCGTCAAGAATCGTCAGTACAACTGGCTACCGCTCGGCGAGAACCTGTTCGTCGGCGCCAGCGCCCGGCCGAACGAGATCACCTACAGCGAGGACTGGCTGCGCCCCGATCACGTACCGGACGCGCCGGCGCCGCAACCCGCTCCGCCCGCGCAGTTCGGTCCGCCGGCCCCCGATTTCTGGGCGGCGCTGCCCGGCCAGGTCGATGCGGCCCCGCCGAATCCGGAATCAGGCCTGACCGGGCTGCTGCTTCCCGGCGGTGCGCAATGAGACCGGCAAGCCGCGGCAGGTTGGCGATCGTGATCGCGACGCTACTGATGGCGACGCTTTCGGGTTGTGGGTGGCGCGGCCTCAACACGCTCCCGATGCCGGGCACCGAGGGGCGCGGCCCGGGCTCCTACACCGTCTACGCACAGCTGCCCGACGTCAACAATCTGCAACCCAACTCGCGGGTCCGGGTCGGCGATGTGACGGTCGGGACGGTCACCCGCATCGAACGGCAGGATTGGCATGCGCTGCTGACGATCCGCCTCAACGGCGACGTCCAGCTGCCGGCCAATGCGACCGCGGGCCTGGGCCAGACGAGCCTTCTGGGATCGCTGCACATCGAACTCGCACCGCCCAAAGACGAGGCCCCGCAAGGCAGGCTCCGTGACGGCGGACTCATCTCACTGGCGTCGGCGGCCAGCTATCCGACGACCGACCAGACGCTCGCCGTGGTCTCCACATTTCTCAACGGCGGCGGTATCCGGCACGTAGAGGAGATCACCAAGGCGTTCGCCACCGCGGTCAATGGTAGGGAGCAGGATCTCCGTAGCCTCATCGCGCGACTGGACACGTTCATGGGCGATACGAACCGGCAGACCGACGACATCATCGGTGCCACAGACAATTTGAACAACCTGGTGGATAAGTTCGCCACCCAGAAAGACGTCGTCGACACGGCGTTGCGAACGATTCCCGACGCGCTGACCGTGCTCAAGGATGAGCGGGAGAAACTGACCGAGCTGGCCGATCAGCTGAGCAAGTTCGGTGAGTCCTGGTCGAACTCGATCGGTCGGACGCGGGAGACCCTGGTCGCGGAACTCAACGACCTCGCCCCGGTCGCCGAGTCGCTGGCGAACGCCGGGCCGGCGCTGCTGCGTGCCCTGCATCTGTTCCCGAGCTATCCGTTCTTCCTGGATACGGTCCCGAACTTCTTTCGGGGCGACGCAGCGAATCTGACGGCGATCATCGACTTGACCCTGAGTCGCCTGGACGCGTCGTTCTTCACCGGGACGAAGTGGGAGTGCGACCTGACGGAGCTGGAATTGCAGTGGGGCCGCACCATAGGCCAGTTCCCCAGCCCCTGCCTCAACGGCGGCTATTTCAATCAGGGCAACCCGCTCACCGTCCCATACCGCACCGATCAGGGAGCCTGACTTGATTTCCAAGAGGATCCGAGTGCAGCTGGCCGTGTTCGCGGTGATCAGTGTGATCGGCGGTTCGATAATGGGCTTCGGTTACATGCGGTTGCCGGAGCTGCTGTTCGGGGTTGGGCATTACCGGGTGACCGTCGAGTTGACGAACGCTGCCGGCCTGTACCCGACCGGAAACGTGACGTACCGCGGTGTCGAGGTCGGTCGCATCAAGGACGTCACGCTGACGCCGCGGGGTGTTGCGGCGGTCCTGGCACTGGATTCCGCTGTGCCGATCCCCAAAGACCTGGATGCCCACGTCCACAGCGAGAGCGCGATCGGCGAGCAGTACGTCGAGTTGGTGCCGCGCAGCGGCGATGGCCCCGCGCTGCGGAACGGGGACGTCATCGCAGCGGATCGCACCTCGATACCACCGGATATCGGCAAACTGCTCGACGCCACCGACAAGGGCCTGATGGCGATTCCGCGGGACAATCTCCGGACGGTCGTGGATGAGTCCTACGCCGCATTCGGAGGTCTCGGACCGGAGCTCGCCAGACTGGTCAAGGGCTCCACCAAGTTGGCGATAGACGCCCGCACCAACCTGGATTCGATCACCAACCTGATCGACAACTCGGGACCCCTGATGAGGTCGCAGGTCGACACGTCGGACGAAATCCAGCGTTGGGCAGCGAGTATCGCCAGTGTCTCGGAGCAGTTGAAGTCACGTGATCCCGACCTCGTGTCACTGGTCAAGAACGGGCCGGGTTCGTCAGCGCAGGCACGGGCGCTGTTCGAACGACTGCAGCCCACCCTGCCGATCATCCTGATGAACCTGGTGAGCGTGGCTGATGTGGGAGTCACCTACGCCGCGGGGCTCGAGCAGCTGGTGGTGCTGCTGCCGTCCCTCGTCGAGGTCCTGCAGGCCGCAGGGACTGCCGCGCACAACACCAAGCAGGGGATGCGCGGGGCCTATCTCAGCTTCAACCTCAACGTGAATCTCCCGCCGCCGTGTATGACCGGTTACCTCCCGGCGCAGCAAGCACGGGTGAGCGCGCACGAGGATTATCCGGACCGGCCGGAAGGCGAATTGTATTGCCGCATACCGCAGGACGCGATGTTTAATGTCCGCGGCGCGCGCAATCTCCCGTGCGAGACACGTCCGGGAAAGCGTGCGCCGACGGCTGCGATGTGCGAGAGCGACGAGGAGTACGTCCCGCTCAACGATGGATTCAACTGGAAGGGAGATCCCAATGCGACGATCACCGGGCAGGACATCCCCCAATTTCCCCCGGGGGTGGTAGGCGTGGCCGAATACAACCCAGCCACTGGCACCTACGTGGGACCCGATGGGGTGATGCGCCGGCAGTCGAACCTCGCCAAGGGGGCACAGCAGGGGCAGTCGCTGGAATCCATGCTGGTACCGCAGGCAGGTCTGCAATGACCGCGGGTGACGAGACGGCGGTGGCGTCGAAGGAAACGGCCGCTGACGAGACGGTCGCCCGGAATCACCGGCGACCCAAGAAAGCGGTGGTAGTCGGTCTGATCGCAACGGTGGCGCTGGGGGGCCTGGCCGGTTGGCTGGGAATCCGACTCCACGGTTACCACCGAGACGATGCCCAACGCGCGGAGTATCTCCGGGTGGGACGGCAAGGTGCCTTGAATCTGACCACGATCGACTACGAGCACGCCGAGGCGGATATCCAACGTGTCCTCGACTCATCGACGGCCGGGTTCTACGACGATTTCAAAAGCCGATCCAATGCCTTCCTCGAGGTAGTCCAGAAAGCGCAGGCGAAGTCGGTGGGAACCGTGACCGAAGCGGGTATCGAATCCATCGATGCCGACGGAGCGGCTGTGCTTGTCGGGGTGAACGTCGAGACGACGAACCTGGGATCGAAAGAGAAGACACCGCGGGCATGGCGGATGCGCGTCTCGGTGAGTCGGGTCGGGGGAGAGGTCAAGGTGTCCGATGTCGCCTTCGTCCCATAGTCGATCGGCAGCCGGCACCGGATCAGGTGAGTCATGAGGGTGAATTCGATGACAGATGCAACGCAATTAGTGGACGACGTCGTGTTCGATGCGGACCAGGAGGACGCGTCCGGTGACGCGACCGCGGAGACCGCCGCGGGCGACGTGACTTCGGCGGACGGCGCACCCCAAGAGGAAATGTCATCCGAGGAGTCGACGGGGACCGCAGATCCCGAGACGGCCCCGGGTGCCGGGCGCCGGCCGCGGTCCTGGCGGGGCGTTGCCTTTCGGTGGACCCTCCCGGGAATCCTGCTGCTGCTGGCGATCGCGGCGGCGGTCATGGCGTGGCTCGACGCTCAGGCGCGCGCGGTCGACGCCGCACGCGCGGAATCGGTTCGGGCCGCGACGGAATCGACGGAGGCGATGCTGTCCTATCAGGCGTCAACCGTCGCGGAACAACTCAAGGCGGCCGAGGAGCGACTGACGGGTTCGTTCCGGGACTCGTTTCGAGAACTCGTCCACGACGTCGTCATCCCGGGTTCGGAGAAGAAGCACATCTCGACGATCGCGACCGTCCCGGCCGCAGCTTCGGTCTCGGCGACTCCCAAGCACGCCGTTGTCCTGGTGTTCGTGAATCAGGTTGCGGTCGTTGACACGGAGGCCCCGACCGACACGGCGTCCATCGTCAGGGTCACGCTCGAGAAGATCGACGGGCACTGGCTGATCTCGGCATTCGAACCGATCTGATGAATCGAGGGCTGACGGTGAGCGATCCAGGTGCGCGCGGGCAATGCGGCCCGTATTCGAGGGCGGGGTGGCTTCTCGGGCTGGTCGCCGCAGGCCTGTGTCTCGCGGGCATCTGGGCCCCCGTCGGTGTCGCCGACGTCGAATGGGACAAGAAAATGGCATTTCTCATTCAAGTCACGGCCCGGCCCGGCTACAACTTTCCGAACTCCGAGGCGGCGTTGGCCTACGGGGAGGCGTTATGCGAGAAAATAGCGTCCGGACGGCCCTATCCGGTGATGATCGGCGAAGTCCAGAACGACTTCAACACCACCGATGATTATCAGGCGTCCTATCTCATCGATCGCGCGGCGAACGAATTGTGCCCCGAACAGATTTGGCAGCTTCGACGGTCGGCCGCACACTATCGGCCGGCACCTGCCGGGCCGTGATCAAGGAGATGGGTTGGATGGGTCACCAGCTGAAGTTACGGCCGGCGCTTGCGCTGCTCGGGGTCGCTGCGGCACTCGGCGGCACTGGAGTCGCAGCGGCGGACAACGACGTCAACATTCTCATTGCCAATAACAAGCGGATGAACGACAGCGTCATAGCGAACGTGTTCACGATCCAGCACAACAGATCCGGTTGCCGAAATGACGTGCGGCCCGATGGCCGGCTGATACTGGCCGCCCAACGGCACGCCAGGGATCTGATCGACAATCGGGGCCTGGACTCCGACATCGGGTCCGATGGCTCGAATCCGCAGGAGCGCGGCGAGGCGGCAGGCTACCGGGGCCGGGTGAGCGAAACGGTCGCCGTGCATCCGGCACTCGCGATCAGCGGCGTCGAACTGATCAACCGCTGGTACAACGATCCGGCGGCATTAGCCATCATGGCCGACTGCGCCAACAGTCAGATGGGCGTATGGACGGAGAACCGAATAGACCGGACGGTTGTCGTCGCGGTGTACGGGCAGCCGGCGGACCCGATGGACACCACCGGTCAGAATGTGCCGCTCGATCCCTCCCCTGACTACGACATGAGCGATGAGGTCGAGTTCGGCAACAGGTGGTGGGCGTGGATTCTGCGCGGTGTGTACCCACCGCCGGGGCAGGAGCCGCGCTGAGGCGCAGATCGGATTGCTGGGTTGCGGCGGGTCTGGAAAGGGTGGAAAGGGGATGTCGCATGGGTAGTTCAGCTCAGAGTGACGGGGCAGCGGGGCAGACGACCGACGGTGAGCAGACAGGCGGCTGCCGGGGGTACTCCGCTGTGCTGGCCGTCCTGGTCTTGCTCGCCGGGCTGTGGTCGGCCGGTTTCACACCGGCGTGGGGCGCGGGCATCGAGGCGCTGATGGTGCCGTCGGCGGCGATGGGCCGCGACATCCCGGTGACTTTCATGCCGGGCGGACCGCACGCGGTGGTTCTGCTGGACGCATTCAATGCGGCTCCCGAGGTGAGCAACTGGGTGACGGCCGGTGGGGCGATGAACCGGCTGGCTGGGAAGGGCATTTCGGTGGTCGCTCCCGCCGGCGGTGCGTGGAGTATGTACACCAACTGGGAGCAAGACGGCGGTCGCCAGTGGGAGACGTTCCTCGTGCAGGAATTGCCGGACTGGCTGGCGGCCAACCGGGGGTTGGCGCCCGGCGGGCACGGAATCGTCGGTGCCGCGCAGGGGGGAACCGCCGCGTTGGCACTGGCCGGGTCGCACCCGGAGCGCTACCGGTACGCGGGGTCGCTGTCGGGTTTCCTGACACCGTCGAGATCCGACGTCAACGGAGCCATCACCGCGGGAATGGCTCAGTATGGTGGCGTCGACACCCAGCATATGTGGGGTCCCGCCCAGTTCGGCCGCTGGAAATGGCACGATCCGGACGTGCATGTGGCAGCGCTGTCGGCGAACAACACCCGGCTATGGGTATACAGCCCGTCGACGCCGACCTGCAGCGACCCGGCCGCGATGATCGGTTTCTGTGACGTGGCCCAGGGCAGCAACCGCGCCTTTTACCAGCATTACCGCACGGTCGGTGGGGCCAACGGCCACTTTGACATCCCGCTGCAGGGGGAACATGATTGGTCGACTTGGGGTCCGCAGCTGGGGGCCATGTCGGGTGATCTCGCAGCGACGATCAGGTAGACCGAGCCGGGCTCGACTTGTGTCGTGGAGACGAAGATCCGTCCCACCTTTGGTCGCCGGACACCTATGACGAGGCGTCGGGCGACGTAGGCTTTAGACCCGGATCAGGGTGTGAAGCGATGGGGGAAATCGGTGGACATGTTTCCGGTCAGTAGGCTCTCGGTGGCTCTCGCCTCCGGAGGGGGTGCATACCGAAGCGCACCGATCACGAATCCGTCCGCGTGACGGGCCATCTTGTCGTCGATGTGGCGGCCCTGAGTGGGGCGGTCGGCGGTTCGGACTGCAGCCCGCTGACACTGTCCCAGGATTCCCCGGCACCGCTGATCGATGCACTGCTGCGCCGTGTTCCGGATGTCGCCGCAATGACCCGCGAGGCGATCGTGGGCGAGCTTCCGGTGTATGCGGTGTTGGAACCGACGGTCCTGGAACGTGACCTCGCCCGTTCGATCGAATGCTGCCTGCGCTCGGGCAACGGTGGGTGCGCGATGATCGATGACGTCAAGTGCGACGAGCCGGCTGTAATCGGCGCAACACGAGTGCGGCAAGGTATCTCAGTGGATGAGATGCTGCGAGAGTGGCGCATCGCGGTCGGGATGGTGATCAGTCATGCCCAGCTGTTGAGTCGGAACCTCGGTATCGCGGACGCTGCGGTTCTGGCGTTCGTCCAGGCTGCTCTCACTTGGTCCGACCTCGCTATGGTGGCCGCCAGTGATGCCTACCGGCGGACCGAGGTCGCGTGCCGATTCGCTGAGGAGAAGCGTGCGAGCTTTGTGCGCGATGTATTACTCGGAACCATTTCCGGCGCCGAGCTAGCGATTCAAGCCGATGCTCATGGCCTAGACCCGGCCGGCAGCTACGTTGCGATTCGTGCCTTGCTGATGCCGGGCATGTCGAGGCGAAAGTTGGAGTGGGCGCTGGGATTCCATGGCGCGAGCCAGCGAACGTCGGGCCTGTGCGCGGTAGTCGACGGCTGTGTGGCCGGCTTCTTGAGTGAACGACCAAGCGGGGAACTGGACGTCGTCGCCGGTGCCGGGCCGGCGGTGCCGCTCGATGAGATGGCGGCGTCGTATCGACTGGCGACGCGGGCGCTGATCACGGCTCAGAAGTTCGGTATGCGGGGGGTGCAAGACATCTCGTCGGTCGGGCTGCGTGCCGCCACGGTGGCTGACCCCGAGGTCGGGAAGGCGATGCGGACGCGTTATGTCGGCCCGCTGCGGGACAGTGGGTCCGCTCAAGAGTTGCTCACGACTATTGATGCGTACCTCGCATGCGGAATGAACGTAGAACGGACCGCGAAGCAGCTGTATGTCCACCAGAACACCGTCCGGTACCGATTGGCGCGATTCGAGGAACTGAGCGGCTGCGACATGCACAATGTGGAGGATCTATTCGGGATCTGGTGGGCATTGAAGTGCCGGTAGCGAGTTGGCGTCGGCGCGGCGACGGACAGTGCGCTGAGGAGCACCGGGTATGTCCGAGTGGTTGGCCTGAGACCGGCGAGACGGGTTTGTTCTGAAATAGATCTCCTGGGTTGCGGTGCTTGACCTGTTCACCGGTGCCCGAACAGCTGTCGTAACAGCAGCGCCACCTCGACGTCGAGGCGGTCGCTGCCGATGGGTCGGCCGCGGCGTAGCTCGGCCCGGCCGATTCGGTACCGGACCGAGTTGAAGTGCAGGTGCAATTCCGCAGCTGCGGCGGTGAAGCTCGATCCGGTGCGCAGAAACACGCTCAGAGTCTCGCGAAGCCGTTTATCGCTGTCAGTGTCTTCCGCAAGTGGGCCGAGCACCTCTCCGATCCACTTGTGCACGGAGTCTTGCTTCTCTTTGAGGATCGCCGCGAGCAGAATTCCCGGCTCATCTGCCGGGGTGAACCGCTTGCTCCGTGCATCCGACGCGACCGCGACTGCAAAGGCGTCGGCGGCCTGTTCGTGAGAGCGACGGAACCCGGCCAGCCCGGGCTGGGGTATGCCGGCAGCAAGATAGGGTGCACCGGGTTCGCTACGGACGAATTCACCGACACGCTCCAATGCCGACGTGCCGTCGCACGTGGCCAGCGGAATCCAGGCCCAGCCGGTCAATCGATCCGCGGAGATGAACAACGGCTTCTCCTGTACCCCAAGCAATTCCGCAATACGGTGCACGAACCGCTCCAGACTGGCCAGCTCGTCGTTGTTGCCGGATTCAGCTGTCGACAACACCAATGCCAGGTGCGTTCGTCTCAGTGGGTATCCGATCGAGGCGATCATGAGATCGGTGTCGACGTCGCCACCTTCGAGAAGCTCGCGGACACGTAAGGCGCGCAAGCTGCTTCGCTTGTCCTGCCAACGATCGTGCTCTTGTTGATACGCGGCGATCGACTGTTGCGTCACCCAGTCGATGTATCCGAAGGACAGCTCGGTTATGAGCTCGAACGTATCCAGCTGAAGTTTGATTTCCAGTCCAGACGCGCGGACAGCGTCCAGCATGATGCCCAGGACCGTCTGATGCCCAAGGCGATAAGCCCGGATCAGTGCCGTGGACGCCACTTCCCGCTGAGCCAACCTGCGCGCGTATTCCATGGCCGCGGTCGGCGGCTCGAGACTCTCCAGGGGAATGTTGTTGCGAAGTGCGGTGAAGAACGTATCGATGTTGGCCGCGGTGTTGTCGCGCAACAGCTGTAGCAACTGCGTGTCGCCACGCAACTCCGAAACGTCGCGCAGGAGAACCTCCTGGGTGGCCTGAGTGACCGCATCCAGCTGGTCTCCAAGTCGAGCGATAATGCCGGCTGCGGACTCGGCCACGCGCTCGGTGTATTCACGGTTTTGTGCCGTCATGACCAGGAACCCTAGTAGCACGTCCGGCACATCGGGCACGGGTTTGTATGCAGCGCATAAAAACACTCCGCGAGTTGGTCAGATCACTACGTCGTCGCGGAGCGGAGATCGCCGTACTTTCGTTTAGGCGCCAGCAAACAGTGTCAGCTCGGTCATAAATCATTGCTCGGCGCTCGTCTACGCACTTCGCAGGCCGTACACCCAGCCGTCAGCACCTCGACCGGAAATGGAGCCCCATGTCGATCATCAATTCCATCGACAGCACCGAGCAGGAGTCCGCCGGAAGCCATGCCCTTCCGGACCCCGGTGCGCCAGTCCCGACGCTGGCATGGCCGACGGTTAGCTTATTCACCGGTTCACTCGTCGCATTCGTCATTTCCACGCTCGGCTACGTCCAGGGCTGGCTGCCAGCCTGGGTGACCATTCCGGTCAACGCGACGGTCACCTTCACGATGTTCACCGTGCTGCACGACGCCATCCACTACGCGATCAGCACCGTGAGATGGGTGAACGGACTGTTCGGTCGATTGGCCATGCTGTTGATCGTGCCGATTCTGTCGTTCCCTTCTTATGCGTTCATCCACATCGAGCACCATCGGTATGCGAACGACGACGACAATGATCCCGACGCCTGGGCCTCCCATGCCCCGACCTGGCAAGCGCCGGCACGCTGGGCGTTGGCCGAGCTGTTCTATGGCAAGTTCCTCATCCGCACGATTCCCAACCGGCCGAAGGCCGAGGTCGCCGAGACCGTCTTCGTGTTAGCACTGAGCGTCGTCGGACTGCTCGTGGCGATTGTCACCGGCTACCTTTGGACCCTCTCCGTCGTGTTCCTCATCCCGCAGCGCATCGGAATGTTCTTCTTGGCATGGTGGTTCGACTGGATGCCACATCACGGACTGGAAGCCACGCAGCGCAGCGACCGATACCAGGCCACCCGCACGCGCGTCGGGATGGAGTGGCTGTTCACTCCGCTGATGCTGTCGCAGAACTACCATCTGGTGCATCACCTGCACCCGTCCGTGCCGTTCTACCGCTACGTCAAGACCTGGCGGCGTAACGAGGAAGCCTACCTGGAGCGCGACGCCGCGATATCCACTGTCTTCGGCCAGCAACTGAATTCGGAGGAATTTCGAGAATGGAAGCAGCTCAATAGCAGGCTCGGGCGCCTGGTGCCGGTGCGTATGCCGGCCAGGTCGAGTGCGACTCACGCAGTGCGGCACCGCGTTCCGGTGGCATCGGTCGATCCCATCACCGATGACAGCACAATGGTGACGTTCGCGGTACCGGAGGCGCTCCAGGACGAATTCCGATTCGAACCGGGTCAGCACGTCACGGTATGCACGAACCTCGGCGGCCAAGGCGTGCGGCGTGTTTACTCGATCTGCGCGCCGGCCACTAGGGCACAACTGCGGATCGCAGTCAAACACATTCCCGGCGGGGCGTTTTCAGCCTTCGTGGCCAACCAGTTGAAGGCAGGAGACGTACTCGAACTGATGACCCCTACCGGCCGGTTCGGCACCCGGTTGAACCCACTGGCGCAAAAGCACTACGTGGGTTTAGCAGCCGGCAGCGGCATCACGCCAGTCCTGTCGATCCTGGAGACAGTTCTGGAAATCGAAACCGAAAGCCGCTTCACGCTGATCTACGGCAACCGCACCAAAGAGTCGACCATGTTCCGCCGCGACCTGTACCGCCTCGAATCCCGCTACGCGGACCGTCTGGAGATCCGGCACGTGATGTCGTCGGAGCCACTGCATACTCCCGAGCTGAGGGGGCGGATCGACGCAACAAAGCTCGACCGCTGGCTGACCACCTCGCTACGGCCCAATACCGTCGATGAATGGTTCGTGTGCGGACCGGCGGGCATGTCGACGACTGTTCATGACACGTTGCTCCGGCACGGCGTGGACGCGGAACGGATTCACTTGGAGTTGTTCACCGGCTATGCCAAAACCAAGTCCGCAGCACATGATTACGCCCCGGCAACGTTGACGTTTCGGCTGTCGGGCCGAGAGCAGACCGTCGATCTGGCAGCGGGTGAGTCGGTCCTGGAGGCAGTGCTGCAGGTCCGCGGCGATACGCCCTATGCCTGCATGGGCGGCGCCTGCGGTACCTGCCGCGCCAAGTTGCTGACCGGGACCGTCGAGATGGACCAGAACTTCGCTCTCGGACGGGCTGAATTGGACGCCGGCTACGTGCTGACCTGCCAGTCACACCCGAGCAGCCCAACCGTTTCCGTCGACTACGACGCATAGCAGAACTTCGTGACATCGCAGCGCATAGTCGCCAGCGGCCGAAGGTGCACCGGGTTCTCGTAGTCGGTGAACGATCAGCTGCTGGCTGCGTCGAGGACTGGAGCCGAATCAGCCGAACACGAAGTAGCGCAACCACAGATAGATCGCCGACAGCGCCACCGACACCGCGGTCACCACGATGCCCTTGCGGGTGAACTCCCAGAACGAGATGGGATTGCCGGCGCGGCGGGCGATTCCGAGCATCACCACATTGGCGCTGGCCCCGACCGCGGTCAGGTTGCCGCCGAAGTCGGCGCCGAGGGCCAACGCCCACCACAATGCGTCGGGATGCAGGTCGTTCGGCAGCGTGGCGCTCAGCTCGGCGACGATCGGCGTCATGGTCGCCACGTAGGGGATGTTGTCGATGATCCCCGACACCGGAGCGGAGACCCCGAGGATTCCCATCGTGGTCAGCAGCGCGTTGCCGCCGGTGAGCTCGGTGGCGGCCTTGGCCAATGTACCGATCGCGCCGGTGTCCACCAGGGCGCCGACCATCACGAACAGGCCCGCGAAGAACAGCAGGGTCTCCCATTCGACTCCCGACAGGTAGTCCGAGCGCTCCAGCCTGGAGATCACGATCAGCACCCCGGCTCCCAACAACGCCACCACCGACGGCTCCAGGTGCAGGGCCCCATGCCCCAAGAACCCGGTGAACACCGCGGTCAGCACCATTCCGCACTTGGTCAGCAGGCCGCGGTCACGGATCGCCTCGCGTTCCTCCAGGGCCATCACGTCGGCGACCCGGTCGGCTTCGACGGTGAACGATCCGGGGAACAGCCACCGCAGCATGATGACGAACACCACCATCACGACGAGAACGATCGGCGTCAGGTGGATCAGAAACGCGTTGAACGTCAACCCGGCTCGGCTGGCGATGATGATGTTCGGCGGATCGCCCACCAGGGTGGCCGCACCGCCGATGTTGGAGGCGAACACTTCGGCCATCAAAAACGGCGCGGCATTGATCTCGAGCCGGTCGCAGACCAGCAGGGTGACCGGGGCGATCAACAACACCGTGGTGACGTTGTCCAGCAGCGCCGAGGCCACCGCCGTCACCAGCACCAGCAGGATCATGATCCGCAGCGGGGACCCGTTGGCGCGTTTGGCGGCCCAGATCGCGATGTACTCGAACACCCCGGTCTGGCGCAGCACGCTGACGATGATCATCATTCCCAGGAGTAGGAAGATGACGTCCCAGTCGATCCCGGTCGTGTGCGAGTAGAAGATGTCATCGGAGCTGATCACCGGGAGGACGACGACGGCCGCCGCTCCGGCCAATGCCACCAGGGTTTTGTTGACGCGGTCAGCGGCGATGAATGCGTAGGCGATCACAAAGACCGCTACCGCGAAATAGGCCATCCGGGGGGATCAGGCCTTCAGCGCCATGGCCAGCAAACGCGACGCGGTGATCACGCCGAGCAGTTTACCGTCCTTGACCACCGCGACAAGCGGGCTGCGCAGCCGGGCCATGGTGGAGGCGACTTCGATCACGGTCTCGGCGGCGCCGGCGATCGGCATTTCGGGTAGGTGTTCGGGCAGCATGTCGCGCACCACCTTGGCGCCCAGCTTTGCGGCGGCCTGGTCGGCCATGGTCTCGTTGAGCACACCCGCCAGGGACGGGTCGTCCTGGATGTAGCCGGGCACGATGAACCGCACCACCTGGGAGGCCGGCAGCACAGCGCGCGGCTTGCCGGTCGGGTCGATGACCACGATGCCGGGTAAGCGGTGTTCGGCCAGCAATCTGGCCGCATCCAGGGCGCTGGAGTCGATGGCCACCACCGGAAATTCTTCAGCTATCTCCTCGGCGCGCATAGGACGACCATACGGTGGCCACCCGTCGCGGTGCGTAGACTGGCCGAATGCTTGAAGGGATCCGCGGCCCCGCCGATCTGCAGTACCTCACGCAGGCGCAGTTGACCGACCTGGCGGCCGAGATCCGGGAGTTTTTGATCCACAAGGTCGCCGCGACCGGGGGGCACCTGGGTCCCAACCTGGGCGTGGTGGAGCTGACACTGGCGCTGCACCGGGTGTTCGACTCCCCGCACGACCCGATCATCTTCGACACCGGGCATCAGGCCTACGTGCACAAGATGTTGACCGGGCGCGGCCCCGACTTCGGCACCCTGCGCAAGAAGGGCGGGCTCTCGGGTTACCCGTCGCGTGCCGAGAGTGAGCACGACTGGGTGGAGTCCAGCCATGCCAGCTCGGCGCTGTCGTATGCCGACGGGCTGGCCAAAGCCTTCGAGCTGACCGGGCACCGCAACCGACACGTGGTGGCCGTCGTTGGCGACGGCGCGCTGACCGGCGGCATGTGTTGGGAGGCGTTGAACAACATCGCCGCCGGCAACCGGCCGGTGGTGATCGTCGTCAACGACAACGGCCGCAGCTACGCGCCGACCATCGGCGGCTTCGCGGATCACCTGGCCGCACTGCGACTACAGCCCGTCTACGAGCGGCTGCTGGAGCGCGGCCGCGCCGCGGTGCGCGGCGTGCCGGTAGTCGGCGAGATCGGCTACCAGGTGATCCACAGCTTCAAGGCCGGGCTCAAGGACGCATTGGCGCCGCAGGCGCTCTTCACCGACCTGGGGCTGAAATACCTCGGCCCGATCGACGGCCACGACGAGGCCGCCGTGGAGTCGGCGCTGCGCCGTGCGCGGGGCTTCGGCGGGCCGGTGATCGTGCATGTGGTCACCCGCAAGGGCAAAGGCTACGGTCCGGCCGAGAACGACGAGGCCGAGCAGATGCATGCCTGCGGCGTGATCGACCCGCTCACCGGGTACGCGACCGAAACCGCCGGCCGCGGCTGGACGGCGGCCTTCTCCGATGCGCTCATCGAGTACGGCACCAAACGACGCGATGTCGTCGCGATCACCGCGGCGATGCCCGGCCCTACCGGGCTGACCCCGTTCGGGCAGCGTTTCGCCGACCGGATGTTCGACGTCGGGATCGCCGAACAGCATGCGCTCACCTCGGCGGCCGGGCTGGCAATGGGCGGCCTGCACCCGGTGGTGGCGGTCTATTCAACATTCCTCAACCGCGCGTTCGACCAGATGCTGATGGACGTGGCACTGCACAAGCTGCCGGTCACCCTGGTGCTGGACCGATCCGGCATCACCGGCCCGGACGGCGCCAGCCACAACGGCATGTGGGATCTGTCCATCCTGGGCATCGTGCCGGGTATGCGGGTCGCCGCGCCGCGCGATGGCATCCGGCTTCGCGAGGAACTCGGGGAGGCGCTCGACGTCCATGACGGGCCCACGGCGCTGCGATTCCCGAAAGGCGACGTGGGCGAAGACATCCCCGCGATCGAGCGGCGCTCCGGGGTGGACATGCTCGCCGTACCGGCGGACGGGCTTACCCCGGACGTCCTGCTGGTCGCCATCGGTGCGTTCGCGCCGATGGCACTGGCGGTGGCCGACCGGCTGCACAACCAGGGCATCGGTGTAACCGTGATCGATCCACGCTGGGTGCTGCCGGTGCCCGGGGTGATCGCCGAGCTGGCGGTCACCCACAAGCTGGTGGTGACCTGCGAAGACAACGGCGTTGCCGGCGGTGTCGGCTCGGCGGTGTCCGCGGCGCTGCGGCGCGCCGAGATCGACGTGCCCTGCCGTGACGTCGGTCTGCCGCAACGCTTCTACGACCACGCCTCCCGCGGTGAGTTGCTCGCCGAGGTCGGCCTGACCGCCCAGGACGTCGCCCGCCAGATCACCGGTTGGGTGGCGGCGATGGGCAGCTGCAACTGTGTCGAAGAGGTCAGCGAGCATCTGGATTAGTTCGCGGCGGCAACACCTTGTCGAACAACCAGGTGAACGCGAACGTGTAGACCAGGAAGAACGCCAGCAGGCCCACCTCGAGAGCGAACGCCTGCCGCAGTGACACCCGCAGGATCCAGGCCATGATCGGCAACAACACCACCACCAGCCCGCCTTCGAAGCCGATCGCGTGTGCTACCCGGCGGCGCAGGGTGCGGGCCGGGGAGTCCTGCCGCTGCTCCCACAGCTCGAACACGGTGTTCCAGATGTAGTTCCACACCATCGCGATCGTCGATGCCGTCACCGCCATGACACCCGAACTGGCGCCACCGAACCCCAGCACCACGAGGCCGAGGGTGGTCAGCACAATGGCGATCAGTTCGTAGCTGATGACGTAGATGATCCGGCGAACAACTGGTGCCACGAGGTCCTCCAAGGCGAATCGGCCATGGGAAGTCCTTGAAGGTTCGCGTCCATGGTGGCCGTAACGTGAGAAGCGCTGGCCTAACGCTGAATACGGCTGCTGTGTCCGCAGTCTAGCAACACCCCGGTCAGCGGCCGGGGGTGAACGTTCCCCGGCGAACGGCCGGATTAGGCGTCGGCGGTCTTGCCGAGGGCCTGAGCCAGCAACGGCACCGTGAGCTGAAGTTGCCAGGGTCGGGCGCCGCCGGCACTGAGAAATTCTTCGATCACCGCCGCGGGTTCTGGTGTCGCGGGATTCCAGTCCCAGCACAGCCGGCGCAGCAGGTCGGGGGAGAGCAGGTTCTCGGGCGGCACCGTCACCTGTTCGGACACCCGGCTCAGCGCGGCGCGGGCCGCCTCCAGCCGGGCGGCCGCCTCGGGCTTGCGCCGTGACCAGCGCGACGGCGGCGGTGGGCCGTTGTGGGGCTCGACGGAATCCGGCGGCTCCGGGTTCTCGCGGGCGGCGTCCAGCGCGGCCAGCCAGGTCGCCGCGCTGCGGCGCTGCTTGGGCCCGCCGAACACCGGCAGGACGAGCAGTTCGTCGATGGTGGTGGGGTTGGCGATGGCCGCGGCGACGATCGCCGAATCGGGCAGGATCCGCCCGGGGGCGATGTCGCGGCGCGCCGCGATCCGATCGCGCACCGTCCAGAGTTCGCGGACGGCGGCCAGCCCACGCCGGTCGCGCACCTTGTGGATGCCCGACGTGCGCCGCCAGCGGTCCCGGCGGGTCGACGTGGTGAAGTCGGTACTGCGCAGATGGTTGAATTCCTGGGCCGCCCAGTCGGATTTACCCTGTCCGGCCAGCACCTCGGCGATGGCCCCGCGCAGTTCGATCAGCACCTCGACGTCCAGCGCCGCATAGTTGAGCCACTCGGCGGGAAGCGGGCGCTTGGACCAGTCGGCGGCGCCGTGCCCCTTGGCCAGCCCCAGCCCCAGCAGTCGCTGCACCATCGCGGCCAGGTTGACCCGCTCGAAACCGGCCAGCCGCCCGGCCAGCTCGGTGTCATAGAGCGCCTTCGGCCACATGCCGACCTCGGCCAGGCAGGCCAGATCCTGGTCGGCGGCGTGCAGGATCCACTCGTCGTCGTCGAGCACCTCGGCGACCGGACGCAGCAGGGCCGCCGGGTCCTCGCCGGCGCCGACCGGGTCGATGAGCACCGTGCCCGAACCGGCGCGCCGGATCTGGATGAGATAGGCCCGGTTGGAGTACCGGAAGCCCGACGCCCGTTCGGCATCCACCGCGAACGGGCCGTGGCCGACGGCCAACAGATCGGCGGCGGCCCCGATCTGCCTCGCGGTGACCGACACCTCCGGTACCCCGTCGGCGGGATGGGGCAGGGGGGTCGGCTCGGGCTCTTCGAGGGCCGGTTCTGTGGTCTGCTCGGACATCTCAGACGCGGGTTCGGGAGCTCAGGTCGGTGATCCCGACCGGCGGCAGGCCCGCAGCGTGTTCGAGAACCTCGCAGAACGCCTGGACGTGCCCGCCCAGTTCGGGCGTGGTCGCGGTCCAGGACGCCCGCAGCTCCAATTGGTGTCCGCGGGGCGGCCCGGAGATGTCGCCGTAGCGCACCGAGGTGGTCGCGGTGACGGTCCCGCCCAGCGCGGTGACGTGCTCGGTTCGCGACCCCAGCGCCTCGACCAGCCAGCTCCACGCGACCTCGGGCAGGAGCGGGTCGATCGCCTCCTGCGGGTCCAGGTCGGCCTGGATGAACGCCACCAATCGCATGGTGCCGTCCCAGGCGTCGGTGCCGTCCGGGTCGTACAGCAGGATCAGCCGGCCGAACGCGTCGCCGTCGGAGTCCTCCGGGACGAAGTCGGTCTCGGCATGCTTGACCTCGGCGCCCAGCGCATAGCTGTAGGGCGCCAGACGCTGCGGCGGCCGGATCGGGCCCAACTCGATCTCCGGCCGCACCGTCGCGGCGTGCATCGTCGCCACCGCTTCCCGGAAGGGGGCAGGCTCGGCTGATGTCACGGGTGCCGCTCCTTAACTCATCGCTGTGCGCCGCGTCGCCAGCGGCCGGCCCCCGGGTGTTACTGCGCACCGCCGCGACGCGGGTCGCCGGATCTCACGCTAACCCCCGGTGGCGATCGGCGCAGACAGGCGCGCCGAATCGGGGTGGTTCAGCGAGGCTCGACGGAGGAGAGCCGAAGCTGGGACCGCCGCCTGAATCACCGACGGTTCGCCCGCGCAACCCGGCCATGGCAGCATTGACCTCGATGAGTGCCCGTCGTGAGCTGCCCGATTCCCCCTTCCTGGCCGCCGCTGCCGGCCGGCAACCCGCCCGGGTGCCGGTCTGGTTCATGCGGCAGGCCGGCCGGTCGCTGCCGGAATACCGAGCCCTGCGCGCCCAGCACAGCATGCTGGCCGCCTGCTTCGACCCGGAGTTGGTCTGCGAGATCACCCTGCAGCCGGTGCGCCGTCACGACGTGGACGCGGCGATCCTGTTCTCCGACATCGTGGTGCCGCTACGCGGCGCCGGGGTGGACTTGGACATCGTGCCCGACGTCGGCCCGGTGATCGCCGATCCGGTGCGCAGCGCGGCCGATGTCGCCGCCCTGGCCCCGCTGGACCCGCAGCGGGTGACGGCCGTTGCCGAGGCGGTGTCGCTGCTGGTGGGCGCGCTCGGCGAGGTACCGCTGATCGGCTTCGCCGGCGCGCCGTTCACCCTGGCGTCCTACCTGGTCGAGGGCGGGCCCAGCCGGAACCACGCGCACACCAAGGCGATGATGCTGGCCGACCCCGACAGCTGGCATCACCTGATGACCCGGCTCACCGATCTGACCATCGCGTTTCTGACCGTGCAGCTCGACCACGGTGTGGACGCGATCCAGCTGTTCGACTCCTGGGCCGGCACCCTGAGCCTGACCGACTACCGCAACTTCGTGCTGCCGCACAGTGCCCGGGTGTTCGCCACGCTGGCCGACGCCGGCGTGCCGATGACGCATTTCGGGGTGCAGACCGCCGAGCTGCTGGGCGCCATGGCCGAAGCCGGCGCCACCGTGGTGGGCGTGGACTGGCGGACCCGCCTGACCGATGCCGCCGACCGGGTCGGCGCGGGCATCGCCCTGCAGGGCAACCTGGATCCCGCGGTGGTGTTGGCGGGCTGGCCGGTAGTGGAACGCGCGGCCCGCGCCGTCGTGGAGGACGGTCGCGCCGCGGTGGCCGCTGGGGCTTCCGGGCATGTGTTCAACCTCGGGCACGGCGTACTGCCGGAATCAGACCCCGGGGTGCTCACCGATCTGGTGTCGTTGGTCCATTCACTGTGACGTTGTCGTATTGCGTTGTCGGAGGCGGTATCTCCGGTCTGGCCGCCGCCTACCGACTGCGCGCGACGCTCGGTGACGCCGTCGACATCACCCTCTTCGATCCGGCCGACCGGCTCGGCGGCGTGCTGCGCACCGAGACCCTGGGCGGTATCGGAGTCGACGTGGGCGCGGAGGCGTTCGTCGCGCGTCGGCCGGAACTGCCGGCCCTGCTGGCCGAGCTGGGCCTGGCCGATCGGGAACGCACCACCACCGGGGTGCGGCCGCTGCTGTACCGCCACCGGACACTGCATCCGCTGCCGCCGGACACGCTGAGCGGTATCCCGTCCTCGCCGGGGTCGATGGCCGGCCTGGTCGATGAGGAGACCATCGCCCGCATCGCCGCCGAACCCACCCGGCCGCTGACGTTCCAACCCGGTAGCGACCCGGCGCTGGGGGCGCTGGTGGCAGACCGGTTCGGCGAGCAGGTGGTCGCCTGCTCGGTGGATCCGCTGATCGGCGGGGTGTACGCCGGTTCGGCGGCGACGGTCGGTCTGCGCTCGGCGGTGCCGGCCCTGGCCGCCGCGCTGGACGACGGCGCACCCAGCCTCACCGAGGCGGTGCGCCGGGCGCTGCCGCCGAAAACCGGTGAACCGGTGTTCGGTGCGATCGCCGGCGGCTACCAGGTGCTGATCGACGCACTGGTACGCCGAAGCAGGCTGCGCTGGGTACAGGCTGCGGTGACGCAGATCGACCCGACCGGAGACGGTTGGCTGTTGCGCGACTCCGCCGGGGGCTACTACCGCGCCGACCGGGTGGTGATGGCCGTGCCCGCCAATGTGCTGGCCCGGCTGGCCACCGGGTTCGCCCCGCGCGCCGCGGCGGCCGCCAGCCAGATCACCAGCGCATCGTCGGTGGTGGTGGCGATGGCGGTGCTGGCCGGTGCGCCGTTCCCGGCCAACTCCGGAGTGCTGGTCGCGACCGGGGAGCGGCTGCACGCCAAGGCGATCACCTTGACCTCACGCAAGTGGGACCACTGGGGGTACGGCGGCAAGGTGGAGCTGCTGCGGTTGTCGTTCGGCCGGTTCGGCGACTCCCGCACCCGGGCCTCCGACGCCGAGCTGGTGGGTTGGGCGGTGGCCGACCTGGAGACCGTCTTCGGTGCCGTGGTCGATCCGCTGGATGTCCGGGTGCAGCGCTGGCCTGCGGCGATGCCGCAATACCGGTCCGGCCACGCCGCCCTGGTCGCCAGGCTTCGCGCCGGACTGCCGGCAACGGTGGCCGCCGCGGGCAACTACCTCGACGGCATCGGGGTGCCGGCCTGCGTCGCGGCGGCCGATCGGGCGGTGGCGGCCGTGACCAGCGCCACCCCGGCACCCTAGAGCGGTTCGGGGCGCATCGTGGCAGCATATGGACCATGGCGCACCTCGATTACGACAAGCTGAATTCCACTATCCGCTACGTGATGTTCTCGGTGTTCTCGGTTCGTCCGGGGGTGCTCGACGAAGGTCCCGCCACCCGTGACGAGATCGCCGATCAGGCCGCCACCTTCTTGAAACAGCAGGAAGAACGCGGCGTGGTGATCCGCGGTATCTACGATGTCGCCGGCCTGCGCGCCGACGCCGACTTCATGATCTGGAGCCACGCCGAGCGCATCGAGGACCTGCAAGCCGCCTACGCCGGTTTCCGCCGCACCGCACTGGGCCGGGCCTGCACCCCGGTGTGGAGCAACGTGGCACTGCACCGCCCCGCCGAATTCAACAAGAGTCATGTCCCGGCGTTCATCGCCGGTGAGCCGGCCGGTGCCTACATCTGCGTGTACCCGTTCGTGCGCTCTCACGAGTGGTACGTGCTGCCCGAGGAGGACCGCCGCCGGATGCTGGCCGAACACGGGATGGCCGCCCGACCGTACAAGGACGTCCGCGCCAACACCGTGCCGGCGTTCGCGCTCGGTGACTACGAGTGGATCCTGGCGTTCGAGGCGCCCGAACTCGACCTCATCGTCGATCTGATGCGCGACCTGCGAAACACCGAGGCGCGCCTGCACGCTCGGGAGGAGACCCCGTTCTTCACCGGTCCGCGCATCGAGGTCGAGCAGTTGGTGGCCACCCTGCCGTGAGCTCGTCGGTTGCCGGCGACGCCGAACGGTTCGAGGAGATCTACCGCGCCGATCAGACCGCCCGGGGATTGCCGGCCTCCACCCCGTGGGACATCGGCGGACCGCAGCCGGTGGTGCGGCGTCTGGTGGCGCTGGGTGCGATCCGGGGGGCGGTGCTCGACCCGGGGACCGGACCGGGCCACCACGCGATCCACTTCGCCCGGCACGGCTTCGACGCGACCGGCATCGACGTGTCCGAGACGGCCATCGAGCGTGCTCGTGCCAACGCGCAGGCGGCGGGGGTGACCGTTGATTTTCGGGTCGGCGACGCCAAGGCTCTCGATGGTTTCTCCGCTTGTTTCGACACCGTCGTCGACACCGCCTTCTACAACACGTTCGGCGGTGATTCCCAGCACGATTACCTGCGGGCGCTACACCGGGCTACCAGGCCGGGTGCCCGGCTCTACATGGTCGAAGCCGCCGACTACAACATCAACGGGTTCTTCATGCCCCCGGCGATGTCGATCGACGAGCTGCGATCCGGGCTGCCGGCCGGTGGCTGGCGGATCGACTACCTGGGGCCGACCAGCTACCTGGTTAATGTCAGTGCGGCGGGGTTCGCCGCGCAGGTCGAGCGGAATCCGGACGCGCCGCCGCGGATCCGGGCGATCGCGCAACGGCTGGCGGTCATCGAGCCGCTGATGGACGGGCAGCTGGCGCACGCCCCGTTCTGGGAAGTCCACGCCGCTCGCATCGACTGAATTCGCCCGATCGGCTCAGGACGGCGGCACCAGCCGCAGGCAGATCGAGTTGATGCAGTACCGCTGATCGGTCGGGGTGGGGTAGCCCTCGCCGGTGAACACATGGCCCAGGTGGCTGTGGCAGGCCGCGCACAACACCTCGGTGCGGCGCATCCCCAGCGAGTCGTCCGGGCGCAAGATCACCGCATCGGAGTCCGCCGGGTCGAAGAACGACGGCCAACCGCAGTGCGACGGGAATTTCTCTGTGCTGCGGAACAATTCGGCACCGCACGCCCGGCACTCGTAGACACCTTCGGTGGTGGTGTCGGTGTATTCGCCGGTGTTCGGGGGCTCGGTGCCGCCGCGACGCAGCACGGCGAACTCCTCAGCGGTGAGTTTGCGGCGCCACTCGTCGTCGGTGAGTGCCACTTTCGGAGAGGTCATGCCTCCACGTTAACCCTGTCCGTCTCATCCGCCAGCCACGCCGGATCGATCCCGTGGTCGAGGCGGTCGGCCTCCCGCGCATCGAGGTAGCGGTAACACAGCACCGCGCACACCACGATCAGCAGCAGCGACCAGCCGTAGGTGATCTTGAGGTAATCCAGCGGCCGCCCGACGTTCATCCACCGGAAGATCAGCCACTTGTCCAGCGTCATGAAGCCGTAGACGCCCAGCCACGCCGGCCAGTTGCGCAGCACCGAGTTCGGCAGCACCACCGTCATCAGGAAGGGGAACAGCACGATCGAGTAGTAGCCCTGGCCCAGTGACAGCACCAGGAACGACGTGGTCAACAGCACGCCCGAGGAGGTCAGCAGCCAGAACCGAGGGTCGCGGGTGCGGTAGTAGCGGTACAGCAGCCACAGGCTGAGCGCCGCGATCGCGGTGAACAACACCCGCAGGAACAGGATCAGCGCGGGAGGCAGGCCGAAGAACACGCCGTTGCCCAGGATCGAGGAGTTGAAGTAGTCCCGGGTGCCCATGATGTAGGGAACAGTGTGGGCGAAATAGCTGGTCGGATCGCTGGCCAGCGGAAACGCGACCAGGTTGAACAGCACCGGTGCCGCGACCGCGCCGATCAGCGGCCGCCACTGCCGGTTGAGCACCGGTAGCAGCAACAGCGGCGCCAGCACCGGTTTGACCACCAGGGTCAGTCCTATCGCGACACCGGCCCACCATTGGCGGCCCTCGCGGCCGTCGAGCACCCAGCGCAAGAACAGCACCTCGGCCAGCAGGACCACACCGTTGATGTTGGTGAATACCAGCGTGCTGGACACGCTCTCGGTGAGAAACATCGCCGCCAGCAGGGCCGGCGCCGCCACCGAGGTCAGCCCGAAACCGAACATCCGCAGCAGCAGGTAGGCGGCGAGCAGGATCGCGATCGTGTTGGTGGCGATGAACGTGTAGCGCGATAGGGTCTCGGGCAGATACCCGAACGGCGACATCAGCAAGGTGCCGCCGGGGGAGTAGAGGTAGTGCGGGTCGACGTAGTCGAAGTGCTCGTTGTAGATGTCCAGGCCGTGCCGGAAGTTGAGCACCGCGCGGTAGACCGGCTTGAAGTCGTCGGTGATGTTGCCGTTGAGCGGCAGGATCACCGCGCGGTGAATCAACGACATGATGGCCACCGGCCACAGCACCGAACGCAGCACGGTCGCGGCGCTCGGCGCGCTGGTCGGTGGGCGGAAGGCGGTCAGCAGACTGCTGCGAAGTGAGTTAACTGCCGTCACCAGCGCACCGTACACCGAACGGGTGCGCCCGCCTCAGCTCAGGCCGGGCAGTAGACGTCGGTGTCGGGCAGCTTGCCGCTGTCGAGATAGCCGATCAGCGGGGGCAGCGTGCACGACGAGTACACGGTGGCCCCGTGACCGATGCCCTGCCACATCACCCGCTTGCTGGCCGCGCCGGCGTTGATGACGGCCGCGGCGGTGGCCGCCACACCCTCCTCGCCGACGATCGGGTCGTTTTGCACCCCGAACAGCAGCACGTCGATCTTGAGCTCCTTCGCCGCCTCCGGGGTGGCGCTGCTGGGCCAGCTCAGGCACTGCGCCATATCGAGGGCGCCGACGGCGCCGAACTGCGGGTACTCCTTGCCCCAGGCGACCAGCAGCTCCCGGACCCGGTCGGGGGTGGGCCGGTTGAGCGCGTCGGCGCACGAATTGATGAAGTGGCCGTCGCTGCCGACGGTGCCCTGGGCCCGGTTGATGAGGTTGTTCAGCAGGTTGGCGTCACCGGCATGCGCGCCGGCCAGCGCCCTGGCCAATTCGTTGGTGCTGCTGACACGGTCACCGATGGGATAGCCCAGGGTGCTGACGATGGCATGGGTCACCGCGGCCACCGAGGCGCCGCCCGGACCGTTCCCGGTACGGGCGGAGTCCAGCACCGCGTCCACGACACCCTTGGGGTCGGGCGCCAGGGCGCAGTTCACCGCGACGCACTGGGCGGCGAACGCCTCGAAGGCCGCCTCCTGGCCCTTGATCCGCTGCTCGGCGGCGGCCTCGGCGGCCACGCCAAGCGGGATGGGGGAGTCCAGCGCCAACCGGGCCACCTTGCCGGGATGGGATCCGGCGTAGGCCAGGGCGACCTGGGCACCATTGCCGATTCCGATCAGGGCCAGCGCCGGAACGTCCCAGATGCTGCGCAGCCGTTCGAGGTCGGTGGCGGCGTGGGTGTTGTCGTAGGAGGACTCCCCGGGCGAGATGGCGTCGGTGCAGTCGGTGGTGGCGTCCATCGCGACGGTGCCCAGGTTGGCCACCGGGTCGTCGCCGGCGGCGAACTGCGCCAGGTTCCACATCTCCTCGCGATCACCGCGGTCGCGGCAGTCCACCGGGCTCGACATGCCGGTGCCGCGCCGGTCCACGGCCACGACAGGGTGGCCGGCGAGCACATCGGCACCGCCGCGCGCCAGCCAGGTCGGCAGCTGCAGCGAGGACGGCAGGTCCCAGCCGGTGGTGAACACCACGGGCCCGGCGTCGGCGGGGGTCTGCACCGACCTGGCCCGCACCACACCGATGCTGATCGCCGTGGAGCCGCCCCCGAGCGGGTCGACGTCGGCGTCATAACTGGCACAGTCCAACCGCACCCCGGGGGTCGCGGGCACCGCGGCGTCATTGAACACCCGCGCCGTGCAGTCATGCCAGGGCAGGTCGTTCTTGGGTACCTCGACCGGCGGCGGGCCGGCGCTGTCGGGGGTGGATTCGGGTTGCCCCTGCGGGCCGGCGCCGGAGTCGGTGGCGAAGCGCGGGTTCGCGGCCAGCCCGGGCGCACAGCCGGCCAGCACGGTGGCCACCGGCAGGGCGACCGCGAGCGCGATCCTGGCAAACCTGGCGTGGCGGGTCATGCCTGTCACCTTATAGGCGGGCGCTTTTGACGTAGCGGCCGTAGAGGTAGCCGGATTCGTCGGTCAGCAGATGCGCGCAGTGCATCCGGGTCGCCACCTCGCCGGGGCCGGTGGCGATGCGCCGGGCCAACCCCCCGACGAGGAAAGGCGCGACGGTCAGGCACAGCTCGTCGAGCAGATCGCGTTCGATGAACGAGCCCAGCAGGGTCGGCCCGCCCTCGGTGAGCACCCGATACTGCCCGCGTGCGGCCAACGTGGACAGGATCGCCGCCTCATCGACCCGGTCCGGGTCGCCGGCCGAGCAGTCCAGGACCTCTGCGTGCCCGGCCAGCCGCCGCCGGGTGTCGCCGGCCGCCGCAGCGCTGGTCAACACCAACGGCGCCAACTCGGTGTCGGTGAAGACCCGCATGCCCCGGTCGAGTTGCCCGGAGCGGCTGACGATCGCCAGCCGGGGCACCTCGGACTGGCCGCGGTCGCGGCGACGCAGGCGCTCGGTGACGTTGAGCCTGGCGCCGCCGTAGTTCTCGACCCGGACCGTGCCGGCGCCGACCACCACGATGTCGGCCAGTGCCCGCAGCAGCATGAACAGGGTCCGGTCGCCCGTGCTCGCCAGCTCGCCGGTCTTGCCCTCCAGCGTTGCGCCGCCGTCGATGCTGCCGATGAAATTGGCCCGCAGCCAGATGCGCGGGTTGTCCCGTTCGGGGTAGGCGTACAGCCGGGCCAGTTCGGCATCATCGACGGGCTGAGCCGCGTCCAACCGGGTGAAACCCGGGTCTGCGCTGAGGTCGGACATGGCCACGATTGCACCATGTGGCTACAGTTCCTGCGTGCCTAACTCCGCCGTCGAGTCGATCCCTCACCTGGTGGACCGGCATCCGGCGGTCTCACCGGAGCGGTTGATCGCGCAGCTCAAGCCGCCTCCGACGTTCTCTGGCGCCAGCTTCGCCAGCTACCGGCCCGACCCCGCCGAGCCCACCCAGGCGGCGGCCGTGGCGGCCTGCACCGCGTTCTGTGCGCAGGCGCTGGCGCGGCGGGCCGGGCGGCGAAGACTGTTCGGCAAGCGCGAAGTGCTGCCGGGTGTCGGGCTCTACCTCGACGGCGGGTTCGGCGTGGGCAAAACCCACCTGCTGGCGTCGGTCTACCGCGACATCACCGAGACCACCGATGCAGCGCAGCCGCATCGGACCGCGTTCGCGACATTCATGGAACTGACCCAGCTGGCCGGCGTGTTCGGTTTCACCGAGTGCATCGAGTTGCTCGGCGGCTACACGGTGGTGTGCATCGACGAGTTCGAACTCGACGACCCGGGCAACACCACCCTGGTGTCACGGCTGCTGTCGGAGCTGGTGGCGCGCGGGGTCTCTGTTGCTGCCACGTCGAACACCCTGCCCGAGCAGCTCGGCGAGGGACGCTTCGCCGTGCAGGATTTTCTACGGGAAATCCATGCTCTGGCAAGCATTTTCACTCCGGTGCGGGTCGACGGTCCGGACTATCGGCATCGGGACCTGCCGCCTGCTCCCGAGCCGCCGTCTGCGCAGCAGGTCATGCAGCGCGCCGCGGCGCAGCCCGGCTCCACCCTGGACGACTTTGACGCGCTGTGCGCGCACCTGGCCACCATGCACCCGTCGCGGTACTTGACGCTGATCGAAGGCGTCACCACGGTGTTTCTCACCGGTGCGCATCCCATCGAAGATCAGAACGTGGCGCTGCGCCTGGTGGCGCTGACCGACCGGCTTTACGACGCGGGCACCCCGGTGGTGGCCTCCGGGGCGAAGCTGGACGACATCTTCAGTGCCGAGATGCTGGCCGGCGGGTACCGCAAGAAATACCTGCGGGCCACATCCCGGTTGCTGGCGCTGAGCAGCGGCGGTTAGCGAGGTTCGACGCAGGAGAGCCGAAGCTGGGCCGCCGCTTCACACCCGGCGGTTAGCGAGGCTCGACGGAGGAGAGCCGAAGCTGGGCCGCCGCTTCACACCCGGCGGTTAGCGAGGTTCGACGGAGGAGAGCCGAAACTGGGCCGCCGCTTCACACCCGGCGGTTAGCGAGGTTCGACGGAGGAGAGCCGAAGCTGGGCCGCCGCTTCACACCCGGCGGTTAGCTCACAGATTCCACTGCGCCAGGCGCAGGCCGGTGTTGCGCGAGAGCATCACCACGTGGGTGACCAGGCCGCGGTAGACATCCCAGTAGACGCCGCCGGTGACGGTCGAGCCCTGCGGTGCGTTGGTCAGCACCGCGTCCAGGGTGGTCGGGTCATCGGTGTGCTTGGACACATAGGCGTCGCCGCCGGGGGTGACACCGTCGAACGTGACTGAGGCGGCCATGATGTAGGGGTTGGGCACCGAGATCGGGTGGATGGTCACGTTCGCCCGCCAGGGACCGCCCTGGGCGCGCCAGCGTGGCGTGCCGTTCTGGCCCCAGCCCGGCGGGATCTCGCTGGGCAGCACGTCGTGCACCGTCACATCGGCGATGATCTTGCCGAAGGCCTCGTCCTGGTACTGGATACGCAGCGTGTCGCCGAGCCGGCCGATCGGCGCCTCCGGTGTGGTGGTGGGCGTGGCGTATCCGGCGGCCGGCGCCGTCAAGGCCAACACGGTGGCTATGGAAGTGACGAGGGCCAGAGTCCAGCGATGCATCGTGTCCTTCTTCGGTTTGTTTGTGGGCATGATGGCACATCGAGGTTTTGGGCGCACCGGCCTTGGCCAGGGGGATTGCGAAGTGTTTCAGGGTGTCGGTCAGTTCGCGGGGTCAGTCTCGCCGGCGGCCGGGTGCGTGGTGATCGATTCCAGGGCTCTGGCGAGGTCGGCTTCGGCCCTGTCCCGGTCCACTCCGGCGCGATGTAGCGGTCCGGCGTCGTCTTCGGATTCAAGCAATGCCAGCAGCAGGTGTTCGGTGCCGATGTAGTTGTGCCCGAGCCGAAGTGCGGTGCGGAACGTCAGCTCCAGCGCCTTGCGGGCCGGCCCGCTGAACGGAATCAACGCGGGTGGTTCACCCTCGCCGGGCGGAAGTGTGACGGCGGCCGCGACGGCGCCCGGTTCGATGTGCTGTGCCGTGATCAAGGCGGTGGCCAGCGCGTCGGGATCGTGCAGCAGGCCCAGCACCAGGTGGCCGGGGGTGATCTCGGCGTTGCGCGCCCGGTGGGCGGCGTTCTGGGCCGCCACCACCGCGCTGCGGGCCCGCGGCGTGAAACGGGCGAAGCCCTGCTCGGCGTCGAGCGCGGCGGCCTCCGGGCGCGGGACGAACCGCTTCTGCGCGGCCTGCTTGGTGACTCCCATGCGCTTGCCGATCTCCGTCCACGACGCGCCGGACCGGCGGGCCTGGTCGACGAAGTGCCCGATCAGGTGGTCGGCGACCTCGCCGAGGTGCTCGGCGGCCAGCACGGCGTCGGTCAACTGCTCCAGGGGATTGTCGTGCACATCGGTGATGGCGTTGATGAGGTCGTCCAGACGCACGGGCGGGGTCAGGGGAGTCGGATCGGCCATGGCGTCAACTGTAGGTTGACGATAGAAAATCGTCAACCGTTGATTGACGATGTGCGGCGGTGGGTCAGGACAGTAGCCATTCGCCGAAGTCATCGGCGAACCCCGACGACGGCGCGTATCTGACCTTCGTCGGGCTGATGCCGCGGGGCAGGGCGAAGACCACGCAGCCGGTCGCCGACTCGCCGGGGTCGAGCTCGAAGATGCCCGAATCGAAGTTGGTGCACTCGCTGACGTTGTTCAGATCCGGTGCGTAGCTGCGGCCGTCGGAACCGAACACGGTGGTGTTGATGTTGACGTCGCCGTCGATGGCCGCCGATCCCGGGTCGGCGATCTTGAGTTGGGTCGCCAGGTAGCTGACGGCGGGATCAGCCTTGTCGGGCGTGACGGTAGCGGGGCTGATGATGCGTTCGAGGGTGACCTCGATCGTGCTGCCGTCGGCCCTGGTCAGGGTCAGGGTGTCGCCGGTGTGCCCGGATTTTGTTGCGGCCGTGCGGGATTCCGCCGCACTGGACGATGTCGTCCCGCTCGCCGAGTCGGTGGGACCGGAGCAGGCCGCCAGCACGGCGGTAGACAACAGTGCCGCGGCAGACAGGGCGGTGACGGGTCGATTCATGGGGGTCATCCTTGAGTACCTTTCCGGCGACGCGTGCGTTGCTACCGATTGTGCTGCCTGGCTGCTCCTCGGGGAGAACTGGCCCACGATTCGACCGGGGCGGATTGTTCGGTGCCGGGGCCGGCCGCGTCCGGCGCGGCGTGATCGATGACCGTCAGCGGGTCATGCGATAGCCGGTGGGCGTCCGGGGTGCGGCGGCAGGGCAGCGTCCGGTTGTGCGGGCTGGCACATGTGCCGCAGCAATTCCCGATAGATCAATCCGCCCAATGGGTTGCGCATGTCGACCCGCGAGTCGGCTGGCACCAACTGGTCGCCGCACTTCGCCCAACCAGACCCGAATCCGCCCGGCCCGGGCGGCGGTGGAGGTGTTGGGCCGGGATCAGCGCCGGCGGTGCCGCAGGAGCCGACCATGCAAGCGATGACGCCGGCCCAGATCGTCGCGGCAGTGCCGCGGCGCCGGTGTCGGCCTGGTGTGATGGGGCGGGGCATAGCGCCACCATGTCATTGCTTACCGACATCCACGGCCATCACAGTGCCCTGGAAATTGCGGCGGATTACGCGACCGATGTGGCGCATAGGTGATGCCCGCCCGGGGCCGTGGCCCGTTTGGGTGTCCTTACCTGCGAGGACATGGTGCGCGGTACTGGGATTGAACCAGCGACCTCTTCCGTGTCAGGGAAGCGCTCTCCCGCTGAGCTAACCGCGCTTAGAGCCAAGGAACGGAGGTGGAGACGGGAATCGAACCCGTGTGCACGGCTTTGCAGGCCGTTGCCTCACCACTCGGCCACTCCACCGCAAGGGTTGATGCCACTTGACACCCTCGAGCGGATGACGGGATTCGAACCCGCGACCCTCACCTTGGCAAGGTGATGCGCTACCAACTGCGCTACATCCGCGTGCCACGGGCGAGATCGTCGCCCGTCGCGAAGCAGAACATTAGTCCACTGATGTGAGGCAACACAACTTGCCCTGTCAGATCGGCGCGTCGGCTGAAAATCGGCCTGCGCGTTGAGGCGCCGGGGCCCGGGCGTGCTAGTCTTCGACCTCGTTCATCCGGTCTCGTAGCTCAGGGGGAGAGCGTCCGCCTCACACGCGGAAGGTCGCTGGTTCGATCCCAGCCGGGACCACCACGTGCGCTACGCGCGCACCGTCGCAGGCTTTCGCCGTGCCGAAGTTCCCCGCCGTCGTCTGCTACTGCTAGACCATCTCGGGCGCGTTCAAATGTGCGATCGCCAGGTCGAACTCGGCGACCTCGAGCACCTCGGCGCCGGCGTCGTTGACAGCCCTGGCCCAGATCGCCTGCTCACCGCCGCGGCTGGCCACCATTGCCGCGCGGTCGTCGAAGCTGATCGAGGAGACCGCGCGCCCCGAGGGCCGGTCCACCAGCAGAGTGGTGCTGCAGAAGCCGTCCAGGTCGGCCATCTCGGGTATCAGCGCCAGCTTGAAGGTGTCGATCATCCGCTCCAGACCCGCCGGGTCGGTCCGCAGCCAGGTGACCCGCACGCCGGCGTGGCGTCGGGACCGGTGATCGCGGCGTACGGCGGAGATCTCCCAGCGGGTGATCTCGGCGGTGGCATGGAAGATCTCGGTGGCGCGGTCGCACAGCTGCTGGGCACCGGCCTCGCTGGCGCGCAGGGTGTCCTCGTCCAGCCAGGACGACGTCACGATGCACCGGCCGGCGTCGCGGTCGACCAGCATGGACATCCCCGCGCAGCCCTCCATGTCGGCCAGGGTCGGCATCACCACGCCGCGGACGTGGGTGATCCCCTCATCGAGGAAAGACGGATGGGCGTGAATGGTGGTTGCGCGCGCGAACATATCGGCCTCCGAGTGATCGGGGCGACGCCCCGGCGGCGCCGCCGGTCTCCCTTCCACCATGCTCCGGCGACGCTGCGGGGGCAACCCTATCCGGCGCTTTCTTCCACGGCGTCGGACTCGTGGCGATGCTGGGCTTCCAACTCGGCGATGTGCGCACCGATGCGTCCCCGCAGCGCGATGGTGCCGATGACACCACCGAGCACCGCGACCAGCAACGCGACCCAGGAGAACCGGGACAGCCATTGTTCGGCGGCCATCCCGGCGTAGTAGACCAGGGCGGTGGTGCCGCCGGCCCAGCAGATCGCACCGGTCACATTGGCCACGAGGAACTGCGGGTAGCGCATCTTCAACGCCCCGGCCAGCGGCCCGGCCAGGATGCGCAGCAACGCGACGAACCGGCCGAAGAACACCGCGCTCGTACCCCAGCGCCCGAACAGGCGTTCCGCGTACGCGACGTGGCCGGGGCCGAAGTGCCGGGGGAACCGCCGGCCCAGGCGGTCGAAGAGCGGCATGCCGAAGCGCCGCCCGATCGAATATCCGATCGAGTCGCCGATCACCGCGCCGATGATCGCCGCCGCCGCGACCCCGGCCGGGTCGACCGCCAGGTCGTGGCGCGACGACAGCAACGCGGCTCCGACCAACATGACTTCGCCGGGCAACGGGACGCCCAGGCTCTCGATCCCGATCACTCCGCCGACGAGCAGATAGACCAAAACGGGCGGGATCGACTGCAACAAGACATCCACCGACATGCGGCCAAGCATGCCTGACGCCGGCCCGGTGCGCCCGCGCAGATCATCGTCGGGCGAATATGGTCACCTTGTAGCGTTACCGGGCGCGCATTCCGGCGGTCGAATCGAGGAGCGGCAGTGGAATTCAACCTCGCCCAGGTGTTCTCGACGGTGGCGGCGACAATCCCGGACCGGGATTGCGTCGTATTCGGCGACCGTCGATTGTCCTTCGCCCAGGTCGAGGACCGCTCGCGCCGACTGGCGCGGGCACTGCACGAGCGCGGCCTGGGCGCGCGCCGGGAGCGTGCGCAGCTGGCCGCTCATGAATCCGGGCAGAGCCATCTCGCGCTGTATCTGGCCAATGGAAATGAATACCTGGAAGGGATGCTGGGGGCCTACCACGCCCGCGTCGCCCCGTTCAACGTCAACTACCGCTATGTGGCCGACGAACTGGTCTACCTGTTGGCCGACGCCTCGGCCGAGGCGGTCATGTACCACGCGCGGTTCGCCCCCACGCTGGCCGAGGCACTGCACCGGGCCGGCGACCGGCTGCCGGCGATGCTGTTGATCCACGTCGACGACGACTCCGGCAACGAACCGCTGCCCGGTGCACTGCGCTACGAGCACCTGCTGGCCACCACCGCTGGCAACGCACTGGACCTGCCGCTGTCGCCAGACGACCTGTATGTGCTCTACACCGGCGGCACCACCGGCATGCCCAAGGGTGTGCTGTGGCGCCAGCACGACATCTTCATCAACGCGATGGGCGGCCGGGAGTTGGGCACCGGCGCCGTTCCCACCAGCCTGGAGGAGATCGCCGACCGCAGTCGGGCCGCGGGGGCGGGCTCGATGACGGTGGCCCCGCTGATGCACGGCGCCGCCCAGTGGGCCGCGTTCATCACGCTGCTCGGCGGGCGATCGTTCGTGATGTCGGCGATCACCGACCGGTTCGACCCGGTCGCGACCTGGCAGTTGGCCGGCCGCGAGCGCGTCATTTCGCTGTCGATCGTCGGCGACGCCTTCGCCCGGCCACTGGCCGACGCGCTGGAAGCCGGCGGCCCCGAGCTGGCCGAACACCTGTCGGGCCTTGCCGTGCTGGCCAGCGGCGGGGCGCCGTTGACCGTTCCGCTCAAGCAGCGGATCTTGGATCTGCTGCCGCACCTGTCGATCCTCGACGCCGGCGGCTCCTCGGAGACCGGCGCCCAGATGGGCCAGACCACCAGCCGGGGCCAGGCCTGGACCGGCCGGTTCACCCCGAACCCGGGCGCCGTCGTGGTCAGCGAGGACATGACCCGCATCCTGCGACCCGGCGACGACGAGATCGGCTGGCTGGCCCAACAGGGTCACGTGCCGCTGGGCTATCTGGGCGACCCGGACAAGACCGCGCGCACCTTCCCCGACATCGAAGGCATCCGGCATTCGGTCCCCGGTGATCGGGCCCGCTGGGATGGCGACGGCGGCATCGAGTTGCTCGGCCGCGACTCGGTGACGATCAACTCCGGCGGCGAGAAGATCTTCGCCGAGGAGGTCGAAGCCGCGGTCGCCCGGCATCCGGCCGTCTACGACGTCGTCGTGGTGGGCCGGCCCAGCCAACGGTGGGGCCACGAGGTCGTGGCGGTGGTGCAGCTGGCCGAGGGCGCAGAGGCCGACGCCGGCGACATCATCACCGCGGCCGCCCGCTACATCGCGCGCTACAAGCTGCCCAAGGACGTGGTGTTCTGCCAGCGGGTGCAGCGCTCGCCGTCGGGCAAGGCCGACTACCGCTGGGCCAAGGCGCAGGCAGCCGCGGTCAGCGCCTAGCCGAACCGCGGCTTGCGCTTCTCCCGGACGGCGGCCAGGCCCTCGTGCACATCCGGGCCGGAGAAGCCGAGGAACTCCAGCCCCAGCGCGGTCTCGAAGGCCGGTGCGAACTGCCGGTACCAGTAGTTGAGGCTGTGCTTGGTGAAGCGGATCGCGTCCTGGGCGCCGTGCGCCAGGTCGTCGGCGATGCGCGTCGCGGTCGCCAGCACCTCCTCGTCGTCGACGCACTTGGAGACCAGCCCGATCCGCTCGGCCTCCTCGCCGTGCAGCGTCTCGCAGGTCAGCAGGTAGTACTTGGCCTTGGCCATGCCCACCAGCAGCGGCCAGCAGATCGCCGCGTGGTCTCCGGCGGCCACGCCCAGCTTGGTGTGGCCGTCGATGAGCCGGGCGGTGCGCCCGGCCACCGAGACGTCCGACAGCAGTGCCACCACCAGACCGGCGCCGACGGCCGGGCCGTTGATCGCCGAGATCACCGGTTTGGAGAAGTTGACCATGTTCAGCACCAGGTCGCGGGCCTCCCGCAGGACCTGCATCCGCCCGGGGTAGTCCCCGATGGTCTTCTCGATCAGCTCGAAACTGCCTCCGGCGGAGAAGGCTTTGCCCTCACCGCGGACCAGCACCGCGCGCACCGCGTCGTCGCGTTCGATCGCCGGCCACACGTCGGCGAGGTCGCGGTGCATCTGCGGGCCCACCGAATTGAGCCCGGGCGCGTCCAGCACCATCTGCAGCACACCGTTGTCGCCGGTTTCGAGTCGAAGGGTGGGGAAGTCGCTGTATCTGTCAGGCATCAGTTGTTTCTACCCGACCGTCACCGACGGGGTCTAGCAACACCCTTGCCGTTGGATACCGCCGGATCCGGCGCCGCCGCCGGGCCTGCCGGTCACGAGCGCGGCGTCGGGTGGCTGGCGTTCTCGAAAAACCTTGTGCTGTATGAAACTGTCCGGACTGATACGTGAATATGACTGATGCGCAAGAGTTTCCGTGACAAATCGCCAGCCAGACCCCGGTTCACCGGATGCGGTTCGATCAGCCGGTCGCCATCAGGTTCAAGAACTGACGCTTCTGGTGAATCGTCAAGTAACGCAAGCCATCGGATCCGGCTACGAACTGGCGTCGGGACCGTTTGGGCATCCACAGCAGCGCGCCGGCCGCCAGTTCGATCGTGCCCAACTCGGTGGTGAGCCGACCGCTGCCGGACAGCACATGGATCAGGGCGTCGATCTCCGGGCCGACGTGCATGCCGGTGTCCTGGCCGGCCGACAGGCTGGTGACGTCGGCGTCGATCTCGCGGCTCTGCACGTCCAGCTTCCAGACCACCCCGGCCGGGTCGGCTTCCACGCCCTCCCCGGTGGTCGCGGTGTCGGTCAAGATCCACGGCACGGCGGTCGAGGACAACCGGGAGATTCTGGTCCGCCACAGCGCACCGCGTTCGCGGCCCTTCTCCAGGTACTCCCACCCGTAGCTGCCCGGGTGTTCGCGTTCGAACTCAAGGCGCAGGGGCTCCGGTTCGTGGTCGTTGAGCAGCACAAATGATTCGCCGGCCGCCAGCTTGGCGAAGGTCGCGAAGATCGTCTTGTGCTTCTCCGGTTTGGGTAGCACCCGGGCGTCTAGTTCGACCTCCGACATTTAGGCCTGCCTTTCTAGTTTCTACAAAATCCCTTGTGTAAACTCTACGCCCATGGCATATGTGATCGGGAAGCCGTGCGTTGACGTGATGGACAGGGCCTGCGTGGAGGAGTGCCCCGTCGACTGCATCTACGAAGGCGGGCGAGCCCTCTACATCCATCCGGATGAATGTGTGGACTGCGGTGCCTGCGAGCCGGTATGCCCGGTCGAGGCCATCTACTACGAAGATGACCTTCCAGACGAGTTGCAACCCCATCAGGCTGACAACGCGGAGTTCTTCACCGAACCGCTGCCCGGGCGTGACGAGGCACTCGGCTCGCCCGGCGGGGCCGCCAAGATCGGCCCGCTCGGCATCGACACCCCGCTTGTGGCCAGCTTTCCTCCCCAGGGGGAGTGAGCGACATCGTTAAGCCGCCTGGGCCGCCTGGAGGACGTCGTCTTGACGTGCTTCGGCTGGTGCAGGCCGCGGACGAGCCGCTGAGCATCGCGCAGATCGCCGACGAATTGGGGGTGCACCCCAACACGGTGCGCTTCCATCTGGACACCCTGGTGGACGAAGGGCGTGTCGAACACACCGAACCCGACCACAAGGGCCGGGGCCGTCCGGCGCTGATGTTCCGGGCGATCCGGCAGATGGACCGCGGCGGCACACGTCGGTTCCGGCTGCTCGCGGAGATCCTCACCATCGGCTTGGCCGCCGACTCCGACCCCAGCGGCAAGGCGCTGGCGGCCGGTCGGGCGTGGGGGCAGCGAATGCGGCCGCAGAACCGCCCGGCCGAGCCCGCCGACGCCGAGGAGTCGACCGACCACCTCGTCGATATGCTCGACGAGTTGGGATTTCAGCCCGAACACCTCGAACCCGACGACGCCGGCGAGCAGCAGCTCGGTCTGCGCCACTGCCCGTTCCTCGAACTCGCCGAGACCTCGACCGAGGTGGTCTGCCCGATCCACCTGGGCCTGATGCAGGGTGCGCTGGAAGCCTGGGACGCACCGGTGACCGTCGACCGCCTCGACTCGTTCGCCAAGCCCGATCTGTGTGTGGCGCACCTGAAGTCGATGAAGGTCGACGAGTCCAGGCCGGCCCCGAACGGGGCCCGGATCGATCAGACGCCCCCGGGTCCGGTGCGAGTGGAAGGGCCCACCGGGTGAGCATTGCCGCCGGCATCGCGATCGCCGCGACGTTTCTCTGGCTGGGCATGGTGGTCGCGATCTCGTTTATGGAAGCGCCGCTGAAGTTCCGCGCGCCCAACGCGACGATTCCGGTCTGCCTCGGCATCGGGCGACTGGTGTTCCGGGCCCTCAACGCCGCCGAGTTCGTGCTGGCCGCGGCCATCGCGGTGACATTTGCGACCGAGCGCCCGAGCGCCGCCACCGCCGTGGCGTTCGCGGTCGCCGTGGCGATGTTGTTCACCCAGATGCTGGCGGTGCGGCCCCGCCTGAGCCGGCGCGCCGACCAGGTGCTGTCCGGGCTGGATGCGCCCCGCTCCCGCGCGCACTACGCCTACGTCGGCTTGGAGCTGATCAAGGTCGCCGCACTGGTGCCACTGGGCATCCTGTTGCTGTCTCGCTGAGCTGTCCGCCCCGAATACCCACCCGCGAGCCGAAGGACTACCGATGGAATCGACCTCCCTGACCACGTTGGCCGACGAGCAGTTGGCCGAGGCCAGGCAACACCACAGCGGGCGCTCGGCCCACACCATCTACGGTGGCTCCGTACACCACCTGCGTCAGACGCTGGTCGCGCTGCGGGCCGGTCAGGCGCTGGCCGAACACGACAGTCCGGGGGAGTCGACACTGCAGGTGCTACGCGGCCGGGTGCGGCTGACCGCCGGTGATGACGCCTGGGAGGGCTCGGCCGGGGAGCTCGTCACCCTGCCGCGCAGCCGCCACGCGCTGGAGTCGCTGGAGGATTCGGTGGTGCTGCTGACGGTCGCCAAGAGCGCCTCCCACTGAGCGTGCCCGCGGCACCGCTCTGCACGGCCTGGTCGCTACGGGCCGGGCTGCGGGTGCCCGTCCTCAACGCCCCGATGGGCGGGGTGGCCGGTGGGCGGCTGGCAGCCGCCGTCACCGCGGCGGGCGGGCTGGGCATGATCGGGATGGGCAGCACCGCCACGGCGGCGTCACTGGCCGCCGAGCTGGCCCTGCTCGGGCCGGCCCGGTTCGGAATCGGCTTGGTGGACTGGGTGATCCGCGATCAGCCGGACCTACTCGACACGGCCTTGGCCGCCCGCCCGGTGCTGCTCTCGGTGAGCTTCGGCGACGACCTGTCCTGGGTCGAGCGCGCCCACGCGGCCGGGATCCGGGCCGCCACCCAGGTCTATGACGTCGAGACCGCCCGTCGTGCGCAGGACGCCGGGCTGGACGTGCTGGTGGCCCGCGGCGCCGAGGGCGGCGGTCACGGGGAGATCCGGCTGGCCACCCTGCCGCTGCTCGATGCCGTCCTGGACGCCGTGACGGTCCCGGTGCTGGCCGCCGGTGGGATCGCCTCCCCGCGCAGCCTGGCCGCGGTGCTGGCGGCCGGCGCTGCCGGCGCCTGGCTGGGCACCTGCCTGTCGGCCTGTCCCGAGGCGTTGACCAGTGAGGGCGCCCGGCGTGCTCTGATCGCGGCGGACGGTACCGACACTCTCACGACCCGGGTGTTCGATGTCGGCCAGCGACTGGAGTGGCCGGCGCGGTTCCCGTCGCGGGTGTTGCGCAACGACTTCGCGGACCGCTGGGCGGGCCGCGAGGGCACGCTGGCGGGCGATGCGCATGCCGCCGCGGAACTGGCTGCCGGGGTCGCCGCCGACGATCAGCGCGTCGCCCCGGTCGACGCCGGCCAGGGCGTGGGGTTGCTCAGCGGCAGCCGTCCGGCGGCGGTGGTGATCGGCGAGCTGTGCACCGGGGCGCAACAGTTGCTGGCGCGCTGGGCCTAGCCCGGGCCCGCTGCGGCACGGAGCACGACGCAGCACCGGGATGGGTCCGGGCAGAGCCGAGCCTGGGGGCCGTGCGGTGTCAGGGCATCGCTGACGCCGCTGATCAGTGCGAGGTTCATGGTGCAGGCCAGCTCCGTCTGAGCCTGGGCCAACGCGTGGAACGGGCAATTGGCCAAGAAGACCTCGCCAGAAGCGGCGGGGCCGTCGCGTGGTTCATAGCCGTGTTCGCCGAGCACACCGACGGCCAACTCGAGTGCGGCCTCCGCATCTGTCGGCTCCCGGCCCTCGGTCGCCGTGCTGCCGAGTTCGCGGCCGTAGTCGCGGGCCAGGGCGCGCAGCACCTCGATCGCCGGTGTGCCGGTACGGGCGGATTCGGCGATCGCAGCGGCCATCAGCCGGCCCGCCAGCTCATACTCCCGCGGCGGCAGGCTGACGGCGATCTGGTCGGGGGAGCGTCGGTAACGCTTTGACGGGCGGCCCGCGCCGGGGCCGGAGCGGCCGGTCAGCCGGGCATAGTCGCTCTGCAGCAGGCCGTCGGCCTCCAGCCGGTCAAGATGGAATTTGGCCTGGTGGCGGGCGATCCCGGTCGCGGCGGCAGCCTCGTCACGGCTGACCGGGGCGGGCTGGGCGGCGACGAATCGATACAGCTCACGTCGGACCGGATCGGTGAGTGCGCCGATCCGGGTCACATCGCGCTCGCGGTTGGGCATGGTCGGTGAATTTCTATCGGATAAAACTCTTGACGTTAGATTCTACCCGTTCTAACGTACAAAGTGTTGATCGTTAGAACTGAGGAGGATGTCATGGGTACCACCGGTCATGCGGGTTCACCTGCCGTTTCGCAACGGTTGAAGGATCCGTTGTTCGAGGCGTTTTTCCTACTGCGGACCCTGTTCACGGTCGCTCCGATCCTGTTCGGTCTGGACAAATTCTTCAACCTGCTGCCCCAGGTGCCCGGCGGCGCGGGGCCGAGCCACTGGGACAAGTATCTTGCCGGCTGGATCAATGACATCCTGCCGGGCAACGGCGACCAGGCGATGTACCTGATCGGCGTCATCGAGATCGTGGCCGGTGTCCTGGTCGCGGTGGCGCCGCGGATCGGGGCCTGGGTGGTAGCGGCCTGGCTCGGCGGCATCATCGTCGACCTGCTCACCCTGTCCGGCTACTACGACGTCGCGTTGCGCGACTTCGGCCTGCTGGTCTCCGCGGTCGTGCTGGCCCGGCTGGCCCAGGCCGTGCACACCCGCCAGGTGACCTGACAGGTCCCGCCGACCCGCGGCCGCGCCACGACAACCCGATCCGGTCGTGGCGCGGTCGCGCCTCCTCCGGGCGTCACACCGCGCGCAGATAGCGTCGGGCGATGACGCGCTGCGCCAGCGCAGCCACCGGCGCGCCCGCCCTGATCCACCATTTCACGGGCCGCGAGAACGCCCGCACCTGCGCGTAGACCGTGCCATCGGCCGGGTCGTAGCGCACCGAGAACAACTCCTCGCCGCGCTCGGGGTGCCCCGGCAGCGTGCCGTAGGCGAAGCCGCGCCGGTTGTCCTCCCGGAGGACGTAGACCACCCGGCACGGCGCGGTCAGGAACCCTATTCGCACCATCACGGTCGCGCCCACCTCGGCAACGTCGCTGTCCGCCCGCACACCCAGACCGGCTCCGCGCTGCATTCCCCAGTGCAGCACGGCCTCACCCGCCTCCTCGAACCGCTGCCGGCCGTGGCCGATCGGGGCGACGCGCTCCAGGTGCTGATATCCATCGGGCAGCGCTCCGGCGGTGGCGCCCACCTCGGCGTAGGTCAGCGGTAGGTCCCGCAGCTTGTTCAAGTCCACCGGGCCAACCCTGCCATCGTGGCCGCGGCGTCCGCCCGGTAATCGGCTGAACGTTAAATAGACGGGTGACAGCCCCACATGCCGGCGGCGGTTTCAACCCGCCCGAGCCGACCCAGAAGGGCGGGCCGGACTACGGCCGCTTCCTGGAGACCATGCGTGCCCTGCAGGACCACGCCCGCGCCGTCGACGCCCCCGACGAGGTGATCAGCCGGGCCGCCGACGCGCTGCGGGAAGTCTGCGATTTGTTGGCGCCCTTCGACAGCGACGAATGGTCGTCGCCGTCGGGCCGCCGGTTGGATCTGCCCATGCGCGGCAACCTGCTTCCGGTGCCGATGAAGCTCAAGAGGAGCGACGACGGACGGCTCCGCGGCTGGGCCCGGTTTCGGCGCTTCCACCTGGGGCGCAACGGTGCCGCGCACGGCGGCGCCATCGGGCTGCTGTTCGACTCGGTGCTGGGCACCGCGTCGTGGTTGCTGACCGGCGGCCCCTACCAGCGCACCGCCTATCTGCACGTCAACTACCGCAGCATTGTCCCGATCGAGCGGGAGTTACAGCTCGAGACGTGGATCAGCCGGACCGAGGGCCGAAAGATCTTCGTCGAGACCACACTGCGCGACGGCGATACGCTGCTGGCCGACGGCGAGGCGTTGTTCGTGGTGCTCAAACCCGGCCAGCCGTGAGCCGGTGTACTCCCGCGGGTCGGCCACGACAGCCCCGATAGCATGGTCGCGGACGTTTCGACCACCACGCATCCCCCTGGAGACCACGCCATGAGCGCGCCCGCACAGCCCGCCCCGATCCGGGTTCCTGCCGGCACCACCGCCGCCGACGCGGTGCGCGCGGCGGGCCTGCCCAGCCGCGGGGCGCCGGATGCGATCGTGGTGGTGCGCGACGCACAGGGCAAGCTGCGCGACCTGAGCTGGATTCCCGACACCGACACCGAAGCGACCCCGGTACCGGCCGACACCGAGGATGGCCGCAGCGTCATCCGGCACTCGTGCGCGCACGTGCTGGCCCAGGCGGTACAGGACTTGTTCCCGGCCGCCAAGCTCGGTATCGGTCCGCCGATCACCGACGGCTTCTACTACGACTTCGACGTACCCGAGGCCTTCACCCCGGAGGATCTGGCCGCGTTGGAAAAGCGGATGCGGGTCATCATCAAAGACGGCCAGGTGTTCTCCCGGCGGGTCTATGAGTCCAAGGAGGCTGCCCGCGCCGAGCTGGCCGGTGAGCCCTACAAACTGGAACTCGTCGACGACAAGTCCGGTGACAGCGAGATCATGGAGGTCGGCGGTGATGAGCTCACCGCCTACGACAACCTCAATCCCCGTACCCGCGAACGGGTCTGGGGCGACCTGTGTCGCGGCCCGCACATCCCGACCACCCGGTTCATCCCGGCGTTCAAACTCACCCGCTCCTCGGCGGCCTACTGGCGCGGCGACCAGAACAACGCCAGCCTGCAACGTGTCTACGGCACCGCGTGGGAGTCCCAGGAGGCATTGGACCGTCACCTCGAGCTGATCGAGGAAGCTCTGCGTCGCGACCACCGCAGGCTCGGTGTGGAACTGGACTTGTTCAGCTTCCCCGACGAGATCGGTTCGGGCCTACCGGTTTTCCACCCCAAGGGCGGAATCATCCGCCGGGAGCTGGAGGACTACTCGCGGCGCAAGCACATCGAGGCGGGCTACCAGTTCGTCAACACCCCGCACATCACCAAGGCGGCGCTGTACGAAACCTCCGGCCACCTGCAGTGGTACTCGGAGGGGATGTACCCGCCGATGCAAATCGACGCGGAGTTCGCCGAGGACGGCACGCTGCGCAAGCCCGGCCAGGACTACTACCTCAAGCCGATGAACTGTCCGATGCACCACCTGATCTACCGGTCGCGTGGACGTTCCTACCGGGAACTTCCGTTGCGGCTCTTCGAGTTCGGCAGTGTGTACCGCTATGAACGCTCCGGGGTGGTGCACGGTCTGACGCGGGTTCGCGGCATGACCCAGGACGATGCGCACATCTACTGCGCGCGGGAATCCATGCGCGACGAACTGACCTCGCTGCTGCGCTTCGTGCTCGACCTGCTCGCCGACTACGGCCTGGACGACTACTACCTGGAGCTGTCCACCAAGGACCCGGAGAAGTACGTCGGCTCCGACGAGGTGTGGGAAGAGGCCACCGAGACGCTGCGCGAGGTCGCCGAGGCATCCGGGCTGACCCTGGTGCCCGACCCGGGCGGTGCGGCGTTCTACGGGCCGAAGATCTCGGTGCAGGTCAAGGACGCTCTGGGCCGCAGCTGGCAGATGTCGACCATTCAGCTCGACTTCAACATGCCCGACCGGTTCGAGCTGGAGTACACCGCGGCCGATGGCACTCGGCAGCGCCCGGTGCTGATCCACCGGGCCTTGTTCGGCTCGATCGAGCGCTTCTTCGGGGTGCTGACCGAGCATTACGCCGGGGCGTTCCCGGCCTGGCTGGCGCCGGTGCAGGTGGCCGGCATCCCGGTCGCCGACCAGCACGTGGATTACCTGGAAGAGGTTGCCGCACAACTGCGCAGCCACGGGGTGCGGGTCGAGGTGGACGCCAGTGACGACCGGATGCCCAAGAAGATCGTCAACCACACCAACGCGCACGTGCCGTTCATGCTGCTGGCCGGCGACCGCGACGTCGAGGCGGGCGCGGTCAGCTTCCGGTTCGCCGACCGCACCCAGATCAACGGTGTGCCGCGCGACGAGGCGGTCGCTGCGATCGCCGGCTGGATCGCCGCACGCGACAACACCGCGCCGACCGCGGAGACGCTCAAGGTCGGCTTGAAGGTGGGCGAAGTCAAGTGACCGGCGATGGGGGCGGCGAACAGCGGATCGTCGACACCGGTGTCGGTGAGCCCGACCGGCTCGAGCGGCTGTGGACGCCCTACCGCATGACTTATCTGGCCGAGGCGCCCCTCCAGCGCGACCAGGCGGGGTCGGCGGGGTCCCGCCAGCCGTTCACCGACATCCCCACCCTGTCCGATGAGGACGGGTTGGTGGTGGCCCGCGGTGAGTACGTCTATGCGGTGCTCAACCTCTACCCGTACAACCCGGGCCACCTGATGGTGGTTCCCTACCGGCGGTTCTCGGAGTTCGAGGACCTCACCGAACCCGAGGGCGCCGAGCTGATGACGTTCATCCAGAAGGCCATCCGGGTGATCAAGGCGGTATCGCGGCCACACGGGTTCAATGTCGGCCTGAACCTGGGCGAGTCGGCCGGCGGGTCGCTGGCCGAGCATCTGCATGTGCATGTCGTGCCGCGCTGGGGCGGCGACGCGAACTTCATCACGATCGTCGGCGGCTCCAAGGTGATCCCACAGTTGCTGCGCGACACGCGCCGGCTGCTCGCCGAGGAGTGGGCGAAACAGCAATGAGCAGGCTGCCTTTCCTGTCCCGGGCGACCTTCGCCGGTATCACCACACCGGTGGCGCGGGCCTTCCTGCGGGCCGGGTTCACCGCCGACATCGTCACGATCCTGGGCACCGCCGGCGCGGTGCTGGCGGCGCTGACACTGTTCCCGACCGGTCAGTTGTTCGCCGGCACGCTGGTGGTCTGGTTCTTCGTGCACTTCGACATGCTCGACGGGGCGATGGCCCGCCTGAGCGGCGGTGGTAGTGCGTTCGGCGCGGTACTGGACGCGACCTGCGACCGGATCAGTGACGGAGCGGTGTTCTGCGGGCTGGCATGGTGGGCGGCGTTCGGCATGGACAGCCCCCCGCTGGTGGTTGCGACAATGATCTGCTTGGTGACTTCGCAGGTGATCTCCTACATCAAGGCACGCGCCGAAGCCAGCGGCCTGCGGGGCGACGGCGGTTACATCGAACGTCCGGAACGGCTGATCATCGTGCTGGTGGGCGCCGGATTGTCCGATCTGCCGGTCTATCCGCTGCCGTGGGCGCTGCACGTGGCGATGTGGCTGCTTGCGGTGGCCAGCCTGATCACCTGCGCCCAGCGCCTGCACACCGTGCGCATCTCGCCGGGTGCGGTGGAGCCGATGTCGGACGCCGACGGCGAGGGAACGCCCGGATCGTGACATTCCTCCCGAGCGGTCTGCGAGTTCCCGGGCTCAGTCAGCTGGACGCCTGGGCCACCGACGCCGGGTTCGCCGCAGGCTGGATGATGGTGCGTGCGCTGCCGGAATTCGTCGCCCGCAACGCCTTCGATGCCGGTGCGCTGGTCGCGGCCCGCGGCGGGGGCCCCGAGCAGCTGCGCAAGAACCTGGCCCGGGTGCTGGGGGTGGCGCCCGCCGAGGTGCCGTCGGCGCTGATGCGGGCCTCGCTGGCGTCGTACGCCCGGTACTGGCGCGAGGCGTTCCGGCTGCCCACCATGGACCACGCCGAATTGGCCGGCCGGCTGCACGATGGGGTGCGGGGCAAGGAGAACATCGAGGTCGCCCTGCAGGCCGGGCGCGGCGCGGTGCTGGCGTTGCCGCACAGCGGCAACTGGGACATGGCCGGGGTCTGGCTGGCGCAGACCCACGGCGGGTTCACCACCGTCGCCGAGCGGCTCAAACCCGAATCGCTGTACCGGCGCTTCGTCGAATTCCGGGAGAGCCTGGGCTTCGAAGTGCTGCCGCTGTCCGGCGGCGAACGCCCCCCGTCGGATGTACTGGCCGAGCGACTGAGGGCCAACGGGCTGGTCTGCCTGATGGCCGACCGCGACCTGACCCGAAGCGGGGTCGCGGTCGACTTCTTCGGCGAATCCACCCGGATGCCGGCCGGCCCGGCCAGACTCGCGATCGAAACCGGTGCGGCACTGCTGCCGGCGCACTGCTGGTTCGACGGCGCCGGGTGGGGTGTCCGGATTCATCCGCCGCTGGACTGCGCAGGCGCTGATGTCGAGGTGATCACCCAGGCGCTGGCCGACACGTTCACCGAGGGCATCGCCGCCTATCCGGAAGATTGGCACATGATGCAGCCGCAATGGGTCGCCGACCTTCCCGAGTCTCGACGGGCGCGGCTGGGGGAGAGCTGATGCGGATTGGCATGGTCTGCCCCTACTCGTTCGACGTGCCGGGCGGGGTGCAGGCTCATGTGCTGCAACTGGCCGAGGTGCTGCGTGCCCGTGGGCATGAGGTCAGTGTGTTGGCGCCGGCCTCGCCGCACGTGGAGTTGCCCGACTACGTCGTCTCCGCCGGCAAGGCCGTCGCGATCCCCTACAACGGGTCGGTGGCTCGGCTGCAGTTCAGCCCGGCCGCGCATCGCAAGGTCAAGAAGTGGCTCATGAGCGGTGACTTCGACGTGCTGCATCTGCACGAGCCGAACGCCCCCAGCCTGTCGATGCTGGCCCTGAACGTGGCCGAGGGCCCGATCGTGGCCACCTTTCACACCTCGACGACCAAATCGCTGACGCTGAGCGTGGCCCAGGCCTTGCTGCGGCCGATGCACGAAAAGATCATCGGCCGTATCGCGGTGTCGGATCTGGCCCGGCGCTGGCAGATGGAGGCGCTGGGATCCGACGCGGTGGAGATCCCCAACGGGGTCGAGGTGGCCGCGTTCGCCACGGCTGAGCCGTTGCCCGGCTACCCGCGCCCCGGCCGCACGGTGTTGTTTCTGGGCCGCTACGACGAACCCCGCAAGGGCATGGCGGTGCTGCTCGGTGCGCTGCCGGCGTTGGTCGAGAAGTTCGCCGACCTTCAGGTGCTGATCGTCGGCCGCGGGGATGAGGACGAATTGCGCAGCGATGCAGGCGCGTTGGCACATCACCTGCGATTCCTGGGGCAAGTCGACGACGCCGAGAAAGCGTCGGCGCTGCGCAGCGCCGACGTGTACTGTGCGCCGAACACCGGCGGTGAGAGCTTCGGCATCGTGCTGGCCGAGGCGATGGCCGCCGGTGCCGCGGTGGTCGCCAGTGACCTGGACGCGTTCCGCCGGGTGCTGCGCGACGGGAAGGCCGGCCGGCTGGTGCCGGTCGATGACCCCGCGGGCTTGGCCGCCGCCCTGATCGAGGTGCTCGGCGACGACGAGTTGCGGGCGTCCTATGTGGCGGCGGGCCGCGAGGCGGTACGCCGCTACGACTGGTCGGTGGTGGCCGACCAGATCATCCGGGTCTACGAGACGGTCGCCGGTGTCGGCCGTAAGGTCTCGGTGGGCGACTGATGGCTCCGACGGTCCTGGGGATCGTATTGGTCCTGGTTGCCGTGGCGGTGCTGGCCGTCACGGTGGGCTGGGCCTTCCAGACCGCCAACCGGCTCAACCGGCTGCACGTGCGCTGCGATCTGTCCTGGCAGGCACTGGACGGATCGCTGGCGCGCCGTGCCGTGGTGGCCCGGGCCGTCGCGATCGAGGCCTACGGCGACGAAGTGGCCGGGCGGCGGCTGGCCGCTCTGGCCGATGTCGCCGAGCGGGCGTCACGTGACGCGCGTGAGACGGCCGAGAACGCGCTGTCGGCCGAACTGGCGATGGTCGACGCCGCGTCGTTACCACCGGCGATGGTCGCCGAGCTGGCCGACGCCGAAGCCCGGGTGCTGCTGGCCCGCCGATTCCACAACGACGCGGTCCGTGACACGGTGGCGCTGCGCGACCGCCCGCTGGTTCGGGCGCTGCATCTGGGTGGAACCGCGCCGATGCCAACCTATTTCGAGATCGTCGAACGGGCAGGAATGATCGCTCACGGCGATCACGGCGTGCTGGATCCACGCGTCTCGGCGCGGGTGGTGCTGCTCGACGAGGCGGGCTCGGTGCTGCTGCTGCGCGGCCGCGACCCGGCCCTGCCGGACGACGCCGCAAACCCGGCACCGCGCTGGTGGTTCACCATCGGGGGGCAGGTGTTACCCGATGAGCCGCTGGCCGAGGCGGCGGCGCGCGAACTGGCCGAGGAGACCGGTCTGAAGGTCGGCCCCGGCGAGCTGGTCGGACCGATCTGGCGCCGCGACGCGGTCTTCGAGTTCAACGGCGAACGGCTCGACAGCCAGGAGTTCTTCTTCGTCCACCGCACCGGCCGATTCGAGCCGTCCGCTGCAGCTCGGACCGGGCTGGAGCAGCGCTACCTGCAAGGCCACCGCTGGTGTGACGCCGCGGCGATCGCCGAGTTGGCCGCCGCGGGCGAGAAGGTCTATCCGCTGCAACTGGGCGAGCGGCTCGCCGAGGCGGGCCGGCTGGCCGACGCCGCCCGAACCACTGCGGACGTTCGCCGGATCACCTGACCGTGGTACGCCGGGAGCGGGAAAAACCCCGCGGCGCCGGGCGGCATCCGCTTAGCCTGAACGGGTGAACCCCAAGCCATCCCACCGAGCGGTCCAGGTGCCGTCCGTCGGTGAATCGATGACCCTGGTCGACGTCGACACCCCCGCACCGGGGCCCGGCGAGGTCCGGATCGCCGTCGCCGCCTGCGGTGTCTGCGGTACCGACCAGGCCTTCGTCAACGCGGGCTTCCCGGGGATGACGTGGCCGGTGACCCTCGGGCACGAGATCGCCGGCACGATCGCCGAACTGGGTGCCGGTGTGACGGACTGGCAGGTCGGTGAACGGGTTGCGGTCGGCTGGTTCGGCGGGAACTGCAACCATTGCATTCCTTGCCGCAAAGGCGATTTCATCCACTGCGCCAATGCGCAGGTGCCCAGCTGGCACTACCCGGGCGGCTACGCCGAATCGGTGACGGTGCCGGCCAACGCCCTGGCCCGAATCCCCGATGAGTTGTCCCTGGTCGAAGCCGCACCGATGGGCTGTGCCGGGGTCACCACCTACCACGCGTTGCGGTCGACCAGGGCGCGGGCGGGGGACCGGGTCGCGGTGCTGGGCCTGGGCGGTTTGGGGCATCTGGGCGTGCAATTCGCCGCCGCCATGGGTTTCGAGACGATCTCGATCGCCCGCGGAGCCGCCAAGGAAGCCGACGCCCGCGCGCTCGGCGCCCACCACTACATCGACTCCACCGCCGGGGACGTCGCACAGGCGATGGCGGCGCTCGGGGGTGTGGCGGTAGTGCTGGCCACCGCGGCCAACTCGCGAGCGATGGCCGACACCGTCGGCGGGCTGGCGCCGCGCGGGGAACTCATCACTATCGGGGTCACCGCCGAGCCGTTAGCGATCGCCCCCGTGCAACTGATCACCCCGGGGCTCAGCGTGACCGGACACCCTTCGGGCACTGCCCGCGATATCGAGGAGACCATGGCCTTCGCGGTGCTGTCGGGAGTTCGGGCCCGCATTGAAGAACGGCCGCTGGCTCAGGCGGCCGAGGCGTACGCCGCCATGGAGGAGGGCCGGGCCCGCTACCGCATGGTCCTGACGATGTGAATTAACTTGTGCCTACGCGACATTCGCGTCGTAGTCCCAGCGGGCCGACGGTTTCATCCCTGGGGGCACCCAGCCGACGAACAGGTGCCCGCGTGACGTCGGCTCCACGCCCAGCAGTTCTCGGACCTTCGAGTAGCGCAACCCGCGGCTCGGATACGCACAGAACGCACCGTGCACAATAAATGACATATGAGTAGGGATGCCCATATATATCGGAGAAGCTGGGAATGACGGCCGGCCGCCGGGGCCGGCCGCCCGGTGGAGGCAATCCGCCCGAGCACGCGCGGGAGTTGCTCCTCGACGCCGCCGAGCGATCGTTCGCCCGGCGCGGCTACCGGGCTTCGACCATGCAGGTCATCGCCCGCGAAGCCGGTTACACCCGGGCGGTGATCTATCGGCACTCGGCACTTCGCCAGCAGGGACGGGCTGCTCGACGCCTTAATGGAGCGCGTCGCCGCACGCAAGATCGCCGAGATCACCACCCGGCTGGAGGCGGCGACCAACCCGGGCGCCCTGGTGACGGAGTCGCTGGTCATCGTGGCCACCGAGGTCGCCCACGACCCCTTGTTGCGGGTGATCTCCGAACACACCGACGAGGGCAACGTCGCCGCGCTGATCGCCCGGTCGGTGACCTTCAGTAAGTACTGGCGGGCCTCTATGAGATTGAATTCGAGCAGGCCGGCGAGCAATTGCGGGCCGGGCTTCGCCCCGGCGACGCCGCCCGCTTCGTATTGTCGGTCGCCCCGGGTCTGCTGCTCGGACTCATTCCCGGTGCCGACGATGCCGGCTGGGTCCGCCGTTATGTGCAGGTGTTCGTGGTGCTGGCGTTTGATGGCCGACCCGCCGCCGGCCGGACCCCTCTTCGCGCCGCGAAGAAAGGTCCGCGGCAGCGAGGCCGAAAAACAGCTGGCGGTCGCCCACTACACTGGGCGAGTATCACGAGCGAGGAGAAGCATTCAGTGAACAGCGCGGGGCAGAACGGTTCGGCACCCGACGGACAAACGGGCACAGCGCGGGTCAAGCGCGGCATGGCCGAGATGCTCAAGGGCGGTGTCATCATGGACGTCGTCACCCCCGAGCAGGCCCGCATCGCCGAGGGCGCCGGAGCCGTCGCGGTGATGGCGCTGGAGCGGGTGCCCGCCGACATCCGCGCTCAGGGCGGGGTGTCGCGGATGAGCGACCCGGACATGATCGAGAGCATCATCGCGGCGGTGACCATCCCGGTGATGGCCAAGGTGCGTATCGGCCACTTCGTCGAAGCGCAGATCCTGCAGAGCCTCGGGGTGGACTACATCGACGAGTCGGAGGTGCTCACCCCGGCCGATTACAGCCACCACATCGACAAGTGGCAGTTCACCGTCCCGTTCGTGTGCGGGGCGACCAACCTGGGCGAGGCGCTGCGCCGGATCACCGAGGGGGCGGCCATGATCCGCTCCAAAGGTGAGGCCGGAACCGGGGACGTCTCCAATGCCACCACCCACATGCGTGCCATCGGCGGCGAGATCCGCCGGCTGACGTCGCTGGCGCCAGACGAATTGTTCGTCGCGGCAAAGGAATTGCAGGCGCCCTACGAATTGGTCGCCGAAGTCGCCAAGGCCGGCAAGCTGCCGGTGACGCTGTTCACCGCCGGGGGCATCGCCACGCCCGCCGATGCGGCGATGATGATGCAGCTCGGCGCCGAGGGCGTTTTCGTGGGCTCCGGCATCTTCAAGTCCGGTGATCCGGCGGCGCGCGCGGCGGCCATCGTCAAAGCCACCACCTTCCATGACGACCCCGACGTGTTGGCCCGGGTGTCGCGCGGGCTGGGCGAGGCGATGGTCGGCATCAACGTGGAGGACATCGCGCAACCGCACCGGCTTGCCGAACGCGGCTGGTAGACATTCTCTGTGTCGATCGAAGAGATCCTCGATCTCGAGCAGCTCGAGGTCAACATCTATCGCGGCAGCGTGTTCAGTCCGCTGTCCGCCAATCATCAACGCACCTTCGGCGGGCACGTCGCCGGTCAGGCGCTGGTGTCGGCGGTACGCACCGTGGAACCGGGATTCGGAGTGCATTCGCTGCACGGCTACTTCCTGCGGCCCGGAGATGCCAGGGCGCCCACGGTGTTTCTGGTCGAGCGAGTGCGCGACGGTGGTTCGTTCTGCACCCGGCGGGTCAACGCGGTGCAGCACGGCGAGACGATCTTCAACATGTCGGCGTCGTTTCAGTGTGAGCAGCGCGGTATCGGCCACCAAGATGTGATGCCCGAAGCGCCCGACCCGAAAGACCTGCCCGACATCGCCGCCATGAAAGCCTTTGACGACGAGGGTTTCAAGGCGTTCGCCGAGTGGGATCTGCGCCGGGTGCCCAACGAACTGTTGCCGCACATCCCGGGCAAGGTCGCCGAGCAGCAGGTCTGGTTCCGCCACCGGGACCGGTTGCCCGACGATCCGGTGCTGCACATCTGTGCGCTGGCCTACATGAGCGACCTGACCCTGCTCGGCGCCTCTTGGTCGATCCACCCGGCCGAGCGCGATCTCCTGCAGGTGGCGTCGCTGGACCATGCGATGTGGTTCATGCGTCCCTTCCGGGCCGACGAGTGGCTGCTCTATGACCAGTCGTCGCCGTCGGCGAACGCCGGTCGCGCGCTCACCCAGGGCAAGATCTACAACCGATCCGGAGACATGGTGGCCGCCGTCATGCAGGAGGGGTTGACCCGCTACCCGGCCGGGTACCAGTCGGCCGACCGGTGAGCGGCCCGCGCATCGGAGTACTCGCCCTGCAGGGCGACGTCCGCGAACACCTTGCTGCACTGATCGCCGTCGGCGCCGACCCGGTGCCGGTGCGCCGCCGGGCGGAACTCGACGCCGTCGACGCCCTGCTGCTCCCCGGTGGCGAGTCGACCACGATGAGTCATCTGCTGCGCGAGCTGGAGCTGATCGACCCGCTGCGGGCCCGGCTGGCCGACGGGATGCCGGCGTACGGATCCTGTGCGGGAATGATTCTGCTGGCCGGCGAGATCGTCGACGCAGGCGCCGACGGGCGCGCTGCCATACCGTTGTCGGGGATCGACATGACCGTGCGGCGCAACGCTTTCGGCCGGCAGGTCGATTCCTTCGAAGGCGACGTGCAGTTCACCGGTTTGGACGATCCGGTGCATGCGGTATTCATCCGGGCGCCCTGGGTGGAGCGGGTCGGGCCCGGTGTCCAGGTGCTGGCGAAGGCCGCCGGACACCCCGTGGCGGTGCGGCAGGGCGCGGTGCTGGCCACCTCGTTTCACCCGGAGGTGACCGGCGACCGCCGGATTCACCGGCTGTTCGTCGACATCGTCACCCGTAAGGCCTGACCGGCACGGCCCCTGCCGGGCACCCATCGGCTGACACGAATACCGTCGCCGGCACCGACCAGGCATGATGTGCGCATGGCAGATCTTGCGCGGGGCGGATTTCGCCGCGCGGTGAAACTGGCGAGCCTGCCGGCCGGGGTCGCGGGACGCGCAGCGCTGGGTGTGGGCAAGCGGATGACCGGCAAGTCCAGGGACGAGGTCAACGCCGAGCTCCTGGAGAAGGCCGCCGACGAGATGTTCAAGGTGCTCGGCGAGCTCAAGGGCGGCGCGATGAAAGTCGGCCAGGCGCTGTCGGTGATGGAGGCCGCGATTCCGCCGCAGTTCGCCGAACCATTCCGCGAGGCGTTGGTCAAGCTCCAAAGCGAGGCCCCACCGCTGCCGGCCGCCAAGGTGCATCGGGTGCTCGACGCCCAGCTCGGCACCAAATGGCGGGAGCGTTTCACGTCCTTCGACGACACCCCGGCCGCGTCGGCAAGCATCGGGCAGGTGCACCGGGCGGTCTGGAAGGACGGGCGCGCAGTCGCCGTGAAAATCCAATACCCCGGCGCCGACGAGGCGCTGCGCGCCGACCTCAAACTGATTCAGCGGTTCAACTGGGTCGCCAAGCAAGTCGTGCCGGGCGCGGACGTGGACCGAGTGGTCTCGGAGATCAATGACACCTTGGAAGCCGAACTCGAGTACCGGCAGGAGGCCGATAATCAGCGGGCCTTCGCCAAGGCCTTCGCCGGGGACCCGAAGTTCGCTGTGCCGGCGGTGATCGCCAGCGCGCCGAAGGTCATCGTCTCGGAGTGGATCGAAGGCCGGCGTCTGTCGGCGATCATCAGCAGCGGCACCAAACAGGAGCGGGACTCCGCGTGCGCGCTGCTGCTGGAATTCACCTTCAGCTCACCGGCGCGGGTGGGCCTGGTACACGCCGACCCGCACCCCGGCAACTTCATGCTGCTGGCCGACGGGCGCCTGGGCGTCATCGACTTCGGCGCGGTGGCCGAGCATCCCGGCGGCATCCCCCCGGAGTTCGCCGAACTGCTGTGCTGGGCGCGTGACGAGCAGTGGGACGAGGTGATCCGGCTGCTCAAGCAGCTCGGTTTCATGCCGGCCGACTATGAGCTGAGTGCTGAGCAACTGGTGGAGTACATCCAACCGCTGTGGCCCTACATCGACCCACTGCGCTCGGGGGAGTTCCATTTCACCCGCAAGTGGTTCCAGAAATCGGCCCTGGTCACCACAGATCCGATGGCCGAAGGCTTCGCCGACCGATTCAAGATGGCGCGTCAGATGACCCTTCCGGCGGGTTACGTCATGTTGCTGCGCACGCTGGGCGGCCTGCTGGGGGTCGCGGTGCAGCTGGACGCGCACGTCGACTACGCCGCGCTGATCGAGCGATGGGTGCCCGGGTTCTTCCCGCCCGACCAGCCCCCGGCGCGCGAGCAGGACTGACACGTAGACTCGTCGCGCAAAGTTTTTGATGCGACAGTGAGGTAGGCAACTGATGAGCGGCCATTCCAAGTGGGCCACCACCAAGCACAAGAAGGCCGTTATCGACGCTCGCCGCGGCAAGAACTTCGCTCGGTTGATCAAGAACATCGAGGTTGCGGCACGAGTCGGTGGTGGTGATCCGTCGGGTAATCCGACGTTGTACGACGCCATCCAGAAGGCGAAGAAGAACTCGGTGCCCAATGACAACATCGAGCGGGCCCGCAAGCGTGGCGCGGGTGAGGAAGCCGGCGGGGCGGACTATCAGACCATCACCTATGAGGGGTACGGGCCCAACGGTGTCGCGGTGCTGATCGAGTGTCTGACCGATAACCGCAACCGTGCTGCCAGTGAGGTGCGGGTCGCGATGACCCGCAACGGCGGCACCATGGCCGACCCGGGATCGGTCGCCTACCTGTTCAGCCGCAAGGGGACGGTGACCCTGGAGAAGAACGGGCTGACCGAGGATGACGTGCTGGTGGCGGTGCTCGATGCCGGCGCCGAGGACGTCAACGACCTCGGTGAGAGCTTCGAGGTGATCTCCGAGCCGGGCGATCTGGTGGCGGTGCGCACGGCGCTCGTCGACGCCGGCATCGACTACGAGTCGGCCGAGGCCAGCTTTCAGCCGTCGGTCAGTGTCGCGGTGGACGTCGAGGGCGCCCGCAAGGTCTTCAAGCTGGTTGAGGCGCTCGAGGACAGCGACGATGTACAGAACGTGTGGACCAACGTCGATCTGTCCGACGAGGTGCTGGCCGAACTGGCCGAGGACTGAGTACCCGGTAGTTCGCCGCCCAGACCGGATCGGCCGGGGTCGCGGGTGTCAATCGGCCTGCAGAGCCGTACCCAGCAGCTCTGGTTGGCCGAACTGGGCGAAGCCGGCACGATCACCACGACGTTCGGGGTGTCTTCGGGGTGCCGTTAGATGATTTCTGTATTCCATTGCAGCAGAGGCTATATCGGACAATTGTCGAACGGTCGGATCCGCCTGGGACGCCAGATCATGCCGCTCTCGTCGGCTGTTGGCGACGGTCGGCCGGGGCGGTCTGGGCAATAGGCCGGAGGTGGCCTGCCATCACCGCGGCGGATGTTTCGGCCACACCGGCGGGGGCATGGTGCCCGGGCACGGGTGCCTCAACGCGGTGTCGGGCAGGGATGAGGCGGGGCGATCCGCCGGCGCTCCGCGTGTCCTACCCGGGAGTGTCGGCGCCAACCGCTACTGTTCGAACAGGTGTTCACTACGGGTAGGGAGCGTGTGGTGCGGGTGATGGGTGTCGACCCCGGGCTGACCCGCTGCGGGCTGTCGGTGGTCGAGGGCGGTCGGGGGCGCCAGGTCACGGCGTTGGACGTCGACGTGGTGCGCACCCCCGCCGATCAGCCCCTGCCGCAGCGGTTGCTGACGATCAGTGACACCGCCGAGCACTGGCTGGACACCCACCGGCCGGATGTCCTCGCCGTCGAGCGGGTGTTCTCCCAGCAGAACGTCTCCACGGTGATGGGCACCGCCCAGGCCGGCGGCGTGATCGCGCTGCAGGCCGCCCGGCGCGGCATCGACGTGCATTTCCACACCCCCAGCGAGGTCAAGGCCGCGGTGACGGGCAACGGGTCCGCCGACAAGGCGCAGGTGACGGCGATGGTCACCAGAATCCTCGGGTTGCAGCAGAAGCCCACGCCCGCTGACGCGGCGGACGCTCTCGCGCTGGCGATCTGCCACTGCTGGCGCGCCCCGATGATCGCGCGGATGGCGGCCGCCGAGGCGCTGGCCGCCGAACAGCGCCGCCGCTACACCGCCAAACTCAAGGCGGCGCGGGCATGATCGCCTCGGTGCGCGGAGAGGTCATCGACATCGCACTCGATCATGTGGTGGTCGAGGCGGCCGGGATCGGCCACAAGGTGATGGCCACCCCCGCGACGCTGTCGATGTTGCGCCGCGGCAGCGAGACCCGGTTGATCACCGCGATGATTGTGCGTGAGGATTCGATGACGCTGTACGGCTTTCCCGACGCCGAAGCGCGTGATCTGTTTCTGACCTTGATCGGGGTGTCGGGGATCGGGCCCAAGATCGCGCTGGCCGCGCTGGCGGTCTACGACGCGACCGCGCTGCGCCGGGTGCTGGCCGACGGCGACGTCACCGCGCTGACCCGGGTGCCCGGGATCGGTAAGCGCGGCGCCGAGCGCTTGGTGCTGGAACTGCGCGACAAGATCGGGCCGGTCGCCGCGTCCGATGGCGTGGTCTTCAACGGTCACGCGGTGCGCGCACCGGTCGTCGAAGCCCTTGTGGGGCTTGGCTTCGCCGCCAAGCAGGCCGAGGAGGCCACCGACAAGGTACTCGCCGCGGATCCCGAGGCCAGCACCTCTGACGCCCTGCGCACCGCGCTGAGCCGGCTGGGGAAGACCAAGTGAGCGAGACCGACGAACCTGATGCCCGCGAGGTGTCTGCGGCGTTGACGATCGGCGAAGGCGATGTCGACGCCGGCCTGCGTCCGCGCAGCCTGGCGGAGTTCATCGGCCAGCCCCGGGTACGGGAGCAGCTGCAGCTGGTGATCGAGGGCGCCAAGAACCGTGGCGGCACACCGGATCACATCCTGCTCTCCGGCCCGCCCGGCCTGGGCAAGACGTCGCTGGCGATGATCATCGCCAGCGAATTGGGCAGCTCCCTGCGGGTGACGTCGGGACCCGCGCTGGAACGGGCCGGGGATCTGGCGGCGATGCTGTCGAACTTGGTCGAGCACGATGTGTTGTTCATCGACGAGATCCACCGCATCGCCCGGCCGGCCGAGGAGATGCTGTATCTGGCGATGGAGGACTTCCGGGTCGACGTCGTCGTCGGGAAGGGCCCCGGGGCAACCTCGATTCCGTTGGAAGTGGCACCGTTCACCCTGGTCGGCGCCACCACCCGCTCCGGAGCGCTGACCGGTCCGCTGCGGGACCGGTTCGGGTTCACCGCACACATGGATTTCTATGAGCCGGCCGAGCTGCAGCTGGTGCTGGCGCGCTCGGCGACGATCCTCGGGATCGAACTGGGAGCCGAGGCCGCGGTCGAGGTCGCACGCCGATCCCGTGGCACCCCGCGGATCGCCAACCGGCTGCTGCGCCGGGTGCGGGACTACGCGGAGGTGCGCGCCGACGGGGTGATCACCCGCGACGTGGCCAAGGCCGCACTGGCCGTTTACGACGTCGACGAGTTGGGCCTGGACCGCCTCGACCGGGCGGTGCTGTCGGCGTTGACCCGAAGTTTCGGCGGCGGCCCGGTCGGGGTGTCCACCCTGGCGGTGGCGGTGGGGGAGGAAGCGGCCACCGTGGAGGAGGTCTGCGAGCCGTTTCTGGTGCGCGCCGGGATGATCGCCCGTACCCCGCGGGGCCGGGTCGCGACCCCGGCGGCCTGGACGCACCTGGGCCTGGTGCCGCCGGCCGGGGCGGGGGGACTGGGGCAACCCGGGCTGTTCGAGTGATCGTTAGAGCTTCGCCAGTTCGCCGGCCAGCACGTCCAAGCCGTCGGCGAGCAATTCGTCGCTGATGGTCAACGGCGGCAGCAGCCGCAGCACATTGCCGAACGTGCCGCAGGTCAACACGATGACACCGGCCTGATGGCACGCCGTGGCCAGCGCTTTGGTGAGCGCCGGGTCCGGATCGGCGCTGTCGGGCCGCACCAGCTCGACGGCGATCATGGCGCCGCGGCCACGGACGTCGCCGATGCGGTCGTCGTCGGCCTGCAGGCGACCCAGCCGCTCGAACACCACCCGCTCGATCTGCTGGGCCCGGCCGATCAGATCGTCGGCTTCGACGGTGGCCAGCGCCCCCAGCGCGGCCGCGCATGCCACCGGGTTGCCGCCGAACGTCCCACCCAGGCCGCTGACCTGGGGTGCGTCCATGATCTCGGCCCGACCGGTCACCGCCGACAGCGGTAGCCCCCCGCCGATGCCCTTGGCGGTGCAGATCAGATCCGGCGCGATGGGTTCGTGCTCGCAGGCGAACATCGCGCCGGTGCGCGCGAAGCCGGTCTGGACCTCATCGGCGATGAACACCACATCGTTGTCGCGGCACCACGCCAGCAGTGCGGGCAGAAAACCCGGCGCCGGAACGATGAACCCGCCCTCGCCCTGGATCGGTTCGATGACCAGCGCGGCCAGGTTGTTGGCGCCGATCTGGTTCTCCAGCACACCGATGGTGCGTTCGGCGGCCCGTTCGCCGTCGCTGCCCAACTCCTTGTCGACCAGCCCGTCCCGGTAGGGGTAGGACGCCGGCGCGCGATAGACGTCGGGCGCGAACGGCCCGAACCCGCTCTTGTAGGGCATCGACTTGGCCGTCAGTGCCAACGTCAGGTTGGTACGGCCGTGATAGCCGTGGTCGAACGCGACCACCGCGGATTTACGGGTGTAGGACCGGGCGATCTTGACGGCATTCTCCAGGGCTTCGGCGCCGGAGTTGAGCAGCACCGAGCGCTTCTCGAATTTGCCCGGGGTGAGCCGGTTCAGTGCCTCGGCGACGGCCACATACCCCTCGTAGGGCGCCACCATGAAGCAGGTGTGGGTGAACTCGCCGACCTGTTCACGCACCCCGGCAACCACGCGCGGCGCGGCATTGCCGACGGTCGTCACCGCGATGCCCGAGCCCAGATCGATCAGCCGGTTGCCGTCGACGTCCTCCACGATGCCCCCGGCGGCGCGCGCCGCGTAGACCGGCAACGTGCTGGCCACCCCGCGCGCCACGGCCGCCGCGCGGCGCCCCGCCAGCCGCACCGAGCCGGGGCCGGGGATCTCGGTGGCCAGGTGACGGCTCTGCGGCAGCGGCGGCACAGACATCGGGCGGTCTCCTTAGCGGTCCTCAGGGATCCTTGCCGTGGTTCAGACCTGGCCGAGCGGCCGGCAGGCGTTGCCGAAGGGGTTCCACCATTCGCCGGGCGGACAGTCCAGCGGGGTCGGGCCCTGGCCCAGGGGCATGCAGGTGTTGGTGCTCGGCTCCCAGTACTGGCCGCCCGGGCAGTCCAGCGGGGTGGGGCCCTGGCCCAGGGGCATGCAGGTGTTGGTGCTCGGCTCCCAGTACTGGCCGCCGGGGCAGTCCAGTGGCGCGGCCCAACCGACGGCCGGCGCCGCGATCGCCCCGACCGCCAGGGGAGCCGCCGCCAATGCGACAGCGGTAGCCAGACCACACGCAAAGTTCCTCATCGGCCTACCTTCCCATCAGAATCCTGGCCCCCGATTTCCCCACAGCCTAAGCGGCGAACAGCGGTACCGACTCGGAGTCGCGCCACACAGTGGCACACTGTTGTCATCACAGCGGCCCGTCACACACCTGGCCCGGTGCCGAAGACTAATAAGAACAAATCGAAAGATCGGTCGTCGTCATGAACAACATGGTTGCCTTCCTGCCACTGCTCGTCGTCATGGGCGCGTTCATGTTCTTCGCCTCGCGACGGCAGAAGCGCGCGATGCAAGCCACCATCGACCTGCACGAGTCGCTGCAGGTGGGTGACCGTGTTCACACCACCTCCGGACTGCAGGCCTCGATCACCGGCATCACCGACGACACCGTCGATCTGGAGATCGCGCCCGGCGTGGTGACCACCTGGATGAAACTGGCGATCCGGGACAAGATCGAGCCGGAGGAGTTCGCCGCCGAAGCCGCGGTTGAGCAGGCCACCGAAGACGCCTAGCCTCCGACGCGCGGAACACCCGCCCAACGACCGAGCCAGCCAGCCGGGCACGTACCCTTTGCGGGTGCAGTCGAACTGATCGTCGCGAGCCGACCCCGCGCGGACCAGCCCCGACGATCGCGAGAGCGCATCGTGCAATGAGCGAAGGAGACTCAACAACGTGGCATCGCCTTCGGCGCCGGTGCACCCTGCCCGCAACCTGGCGGTGTTCCTGGCAATGCTCATCGGCGTCTTCCTGCTGGTGTTCCTGACCGGAAACAAGCTGGCCGAACCCAAGCTCGGCATCGACCTTCAGGGCGGCACCCGCGTGACGCTCACCGCCCGCACACCGGACGGCTCCGCCCCGACCCGCGACGCGCTCAACCAGGCGCAACAGATCATCAGTGCGCGGGTCAACGGTCTGGGGGTGTCCGGGTCCGAGGTCATCATCGACGGCAACAACCTGGTCATCACGGTGCCGGGCAGCGACGGCAACGAAGCGCGCACTCTCGGGCAGACGGCCCGGCTCTACATCCGGCCGGTGATCAGCGGGGTGTCGGTGGAAGAGGCCAAGCAGGCCGGCGGCGGCCAGATGCCCGGACTTCCCGGCGGACCCGGCCGACCCGGCCTGCCGCCGGGGCTTCCCGGTGTCCCGGGTGGAGTCCCCGGTGCACCGGGTGGAGTGCCCGGCATCCCGGGTGGAGTCCCCGGTGTCCCGGGCGGAATCCCCGGAATGCCCGGCGGAGTCCCCGGTGTCCCGGGTGGAATCCCCGGAATGCCCGGTTCTCCGGCCACCGGCGGCCAGTCCGGTTCCGGCGAGCAGAGCCTGCCCGGTGGGGGCGGCAGCGGCGGCGAGGGCACGTTCGGCGGCAACAGCCCGTTCGGCGGCAACAGTCCGTTCGGCGGGAACGGTGAGTCGCTTCCGCAGCAGCCGCTGACGCCGCCCGCGCAACCACGGCCCTACCCGAAGGAGCCGACCCCGTCGCCGGGCACCACCACGGACAGCCCCGGTCCGGAGAACAGCACCGAGGCTCCGGGCGGCCCGGAGTCCCCGGTCGCCCCCCTGCCGGGTCAGGCGCCGGGCCCCGGAGCGCAACTGCCGGGCATGCCGCCCCTTCCCGGCCAGCCTGGCCAGCCGGGCCAGCCGCAGGGCCTGGCGGCCCGCATCGCCGCAGAGAAGAGGTTGCGGCAGAGCGACAACAAGGTGGTGCAGGCCCTGGCCCTGCAGATCCAGGCCAGCCGGTGCGACAAGGAAGACATTCTGGCCGGCAACGACGACCCGGACCTTCCGCTGGTGACCTGTTCGGAGGACCATCAGACTGCATATCTGCTGGCGCCGTCGATCATCAGCGGCGACCAGATCGCCGACGCCAGTTCGGGCATGGACCAGCGCAGCGGCGCCAACATCGTCCAGGTGCAGTTCAAGAGCGCCGCGGCCGACATCTGGGCCGACTACACCGCGGCCCACATCGGCACCCAGACCGCGTTCACGCTGGACTCGCAGGTGGTCAGCGCACCGCAGATCCAAGAGGCGATCCCCGGCGGACGCACCCAGATCACCGGCGGCTCACCGGGATTCACCCAGGACGCCGCGCGTCAGTTGGCCAACGTACTGAAGTACGGGTCGCTACCGCTGTCATTTGAGGCGTCGGAAGCCGAAACCGTTTCGGCCACGCTGGGAATGACCTCGCTGCAGGCGGGCCTGATCGCCGGTGCGATCGGCCTCGCGCTGGTGCTGATCTACTCGCTGCTCTACTACCGGGTGCTCGGGGTGCTGACCGCGTTGTCGCTGGTGCTCGCCGGTGCCATGGTCTACGCGATCCTGGTGTTGTTGGGCCGATACATCAACTACACACTCGACCTGGCCGGCATCGCCGGTCTGATCATCGGTATCGGCACCACCGCCGACTCGTTCGTGGTGTTCTTCGAACGCATCAAGGACGAGATCCGAGAAGGCCGCTCATTCCGCTCCGCGGTCCCACGCGGGTGGACGCGGGCCCGCAAGACGATCGTGTCCGGCAACGCGGTGACCTTCCTGGCCGCGGCGGTGCTGTACTTCCTGGCGGTCGGCCAGGTGAAGGGCTTCGCGTTCACGCTGGGGCTGACCACAATCCTCGACCTGGTGGTGGTGTACCTGGTGACCTGGCCGCTGGTGTACCTGGCGTCCAAGTCACCGACGCTGGCCAAGCCGAGCTACAACGGCCTCGGCGCGGTTCAGCAGGTCGCACGCGAGCGGCGAGCGGTAGCAAGGGCGGGCGCCAGACCGGGAGGCAGACCCGGAGCCAAAACGGGCGCGCGGGTGACCGCCCAGTCGACGGGACAGGGATAGCCAGATGGCCAAACCGAGCACCAAGGGCGGCACGAAGCGCGCGACGAAGTCCGCGACAACCGATGCTGCCGCGATCGAACTCAGCGAGAGCCGCACCGCCGTCGAGGAGACGGCCCGCAAAACCACCGGCACTCCGCGGCCGCCGAAGCACAGCTTCTTGTCGCGGCTCTACACCGGCACCGGTGCGTTCGAGGTCATCGGCAAACGGCGGATGTGGTACGCGATCAGCGGCGCGATGGTCGCGATCGCCCTCCTGAGCATCCTTATCCGGGGCTTCACCTTCGGTATCGACTTCGCCGGCGGGACCAAGGTCTCGTTCCCGCGTGGGGACACCTCGGTCACCCAGGTCGAAGAGGTCTTCCGCAACAGTGTCGGCAACAGCCCCGAGTCGGTGGTGGTGGTCGGCAACGGCAGTAGCGCGACCGTGCAGATCCGCGCCGAGACGCTCACCAACGACCAGACCGAAAAGCTGCGCGACGCCTTGTTCGAGGCGTTCCAGCCCGCCGGTCCCGACGGGCAGCCCAGCAGGCAGGCGATCAGCGACTCGGCGGTGTCGGAGACCTGGGGCGGGCAGATCACCCAGAAGGCGGTGATCGCGCTGGTGGTGTTCCTGCTGCTGGCGTCGCTCTACATCACCGTGCGTTACGAGTGGTACATGACGCTGGCGGCGATGATCTCGATGGTCTTCGACGTCCTGGTCACCGCCGGGGTGTATTCACTGGTCGGCTTCGAGGTGACCCCGGCCACCGTGATCGGGTTGCTGACCATCCTCGGGTTCTCCATCTATGACACCGTCATCGTGTTCGACAAGGTGGAGGAGAACACCCACGGTTTCGAGCACAAGACCCGGCGCACCTATGCCGAAGAGGCCAACCTGGCGGTCAACCAGACCTTCATGCGGTCGATCAACACCAGCCTGATCTCGGCGCTGCCGATCATCTCACTGATGGTGGTCGCGGTGTGGCTGCTGGGCGTGGGAACGCTTCAGGACCTCGCGCTGGTGCAGCTGGTCGGGGTCATCGTCGGCACCTATTCGTCGATCTACCTGGCCACTCCGCTGCTGGTCAGCCTTCGGGAACGCACCGAGCTGGTGCAGAACCACACGCGCCGGGTGATGCGGCGACGCAGCGCCGCCACCGGTGCCAAGTCCACATCGGTCGGCTCAGACGACACCGCCGAGGACACCGACACCGTCGAGGACGAGGACGAGGCGACCGTGGACGCGGGTACCCCCGTGTCCTCTCCGGCCGGCCCCGCGCCGGGCGCCAAGCCGGCGCGGCCCACCAGCCGGCGTACCCAGCGTCCGACCGGCAAGCCGGACGCCGGACGGTAACGCCGTGGCGGCCCGCTGTCGGCCCGCGGCGGCCCTGCTGGTGGCGGTCGCCACAGCGGTGAGTGCGTGGTCGGTCTCGGCGTGCACCAGCGCCACCGTCGATCAGATCGACTACGCCGTCGACGGCGGTCTGATGACCTACAACACCACCTCGGTGGCCGGCGCCGCCTCGGCGGCGCCCCAGGCGTTCTCGCGCACCTTGACCGGTTTCGGCTATCACGGGCCGGACGGCCAGATCGTCACCGACCACGACTTCGGCAGCATCTCGGTAGTCGGCCGCGCGCCGCTGGTGCTGGACTACCAGATCGCCGAGGCGGCGGTCTATTCCGACGCCCACCCCATCACCTGCGACGACCTGGTGCTGGCCTGGGCTGCTCAATCCGGGCGGTTCGGCGGCTTCGACGCCGCCAGCCGAGCCGGCTACCTCGACATCGAGCACATCGACTGCGAGCCGGGAACCAAGAAGGCCCGGGTGTCGTTCTTCCCCGACCGCAACATCGTCGACCACGAGGAGCTGTTCACCGCGACCTCGATGATGCCGTCGCACATCCTCAGCGACAAGCTCGGCCTGAACGTCACCGAGGCGGTGCTGGGCAGATTGGGACCGGTCGAGGAGATCATGCCCAAAGTCGCCGCGGCCTGGAACACCACCTGGCGGCTCGATCACAACGCCGACTTGCGAAACTTCCCGTCGTCGGGACCCTACAAGATCGACTCGGTGCTCGAGGGGGGCGCTGTGGTGCTGGTCGCCAACGATCTCTGGTGGGGCGCCAAGCCTGTCACCAAGCGGATCACGGTGTGGCCACAGGGCTCCGACATCGCCGATCGGGTCAACAAGCGCGTCGTGGAGGTCGTCGACGTGGCGACCGGGTCCGCCGGATCGCTGATCACCCCCGACGACTACCAGAGCAGCGACACCCCGTCGGGCGGTATCGAGCAGCTGATCTTCGCCCCGTCCGGGCCGCTGTCGGAGATCCCGGCGCGGCGGGCGGTGGCGCTGTGCACCCCACGTGACGTGATCGCCCGGGACGCCGGCGTGCCGATGGTCAATTCGCGCCTGAACACCGCCATCGACGATGCGTTCGACCAGGCCGAGAACGTGCCCGAGGCCGAGCAGTTCGCGCACGCCGATCCCGACGCGGCCCGCGACACGCTGGGCGGCAAACCTTTGACGGTGCGGATCGGTTACCGCGGACCCAACACCCGGCTGGCCGCGGTGGTCGGGGCGATCAGCGGATCGTGCGCGCCGTCGGGGATCACCGTCACCGAGGTGGCGTCCGACGGCATCGGGCCGGAGGCGCTGCGGGATGGGCAGATCGACGTGCTGCTGGCGAGCACCGGCGGGTCCACCGGTAGCGGCTCGACGGGGTCGTCGGCGATGGACGCCTACGAGCTGTTCAGTGGTAACGGCAACAACCTGTCCGGCTACCACAACGACCAGATCGACGGCATCATCTCCGCGTTGGCCGTCACCGCCGACCCCGCCGAGATGGTCCGGTTGCTGACCGAGAGCGGCCCGGTGCTGTGGGCCGATATGCCGACCCTGCCGCTGTACCGTCAGCAACGCACCCTGCTGTCGTCGAAGAAGACGTACGGGGTGGCCGCCAACCCCACCCGGTGGGGGGCCGGCTGGAACATGGACCGCTGGGCGCTGCAACAGTGAGACCAGCCGGACGGTCCGACGATGCCGCCGACGAGGTGATCGCGGCGCTGACCCGCGAAGTGGCCGACTTCCCGGTCCCGGGAATCGCGTTCAAAGATCTGACCCCGGTGTTCGCCGACGCCGCGGGGCTGGCCGCGGTCACCGACGCGCTGGCCCGGTTCGCTGCCGGAGCCGAGGTGGTGGCCGGCATCGACGCGCGCGGATTTCTGCTGGCCGGCGCGGTCGCCGCCCGGCTCGGGGTGGGTGCATTGGCGGTCCGCAAAGGCGGCAAATTGCCGCCGCCGGTGCTGTCGGAGTCCTATCAGCTCGAATACGGCCAGGCGGTGCTGGAGATCCCGGCCGACGGAATCGATTTGGCCGGCCGCCGGGTGGTGATCCTCGACGATGTTCTCGCCACCGGCGGGACGTTGGCTGCCACGCACCGGTTGTTGCAGCGCGCCGGAGCCGAGGTCGTCGCGGCCGCGGTGGTGTTGGAGTTGGCCGATATGGGCGGACGCGCCGCGGTGGCACCGTTGCGGCTCATGAGCCTGCGCCTCGTTTAGCCGATATTCTCGAGGTCGGAGGTGAGCGACGTGGGCTTTGATCAGGGCTCAGAAGAGAGCTCCGAGCGGGACCGGCGCGACGCCGAGGGTGGTCAGCCGGTGGCGGTCTTCCAGCCTCCTGCCCAGGACTCGCCCACCGAGCGCACCGACCTGCTCAAGGTGCCGACCAGCGCCTCCCGGCGGGTGCGCGCCCGGATCGCCCGCCGGATCACCGCCCAACGCGGCGCGCTGAGCCCGGTGCTGGAGCCGCTGGTCGCGGTGCACCGGCAGTTCTACCCGAAGGCGAACCTGGCGTTGCTGCAACGCGCCTACGAGGTCGCCGAAGGTCGGCACGCCACCCAGTTGCGCCACTCCGGCGACCCCTACATCACGCATCCGCTGGCGGTCGCCACCATCCTGGCGGAGCTGGGCATGGACACCACCACGCTGGTGGCCGCGGTGTTGCACGACACCGTCGAGGACACCGGCTACACCCTCGAGGCGCTAGGCGGCGAGTTCGGCGACGAGGTCGCCCACCTGGTCGACGGGGTGACCAAGCTGGACAAGGTGGTGTTGGGCACCGCGGCCGAAGCCGAGACGATTCGCAAGATGGTCATCGCGATGGCGCGTGACCCACGAGTGCTGGTGATCAAGGTCGCCGACCGGCTGCACAATATGCGCACCATTCGCTTCCTGCCGCCGGAGAAGCAGGCCCGCAAAGCCCGCGAGACGCTGGAAGTCATTGCGCCACTGGCTCACCGGCTGGGTATGGCCACTGTCAAATGGGAACTCGAGGACCTGTCGTTCGCGATCCTGCACCCGAAGAAATACGAGGAGATCGTGCGACTGGTGGCCGACCGGGCGCCGTCGCGGGACACCTACCTGGCCAAGGTGCGCACCGAGATCGTCAACACGCTGGCGAAGTCCAAGATCGGCGCGACTGTCGAGGGACGGCCGAAGCACTACTGGTCGATCTATCAGAAGATGATCGTGCGGGGCCGCGACTTCGACGACATCTACGACCTGGTGGGGCTGCGGATCCTGTGTGACGAGATCCGGGACTGTTACGCCGCGGTCGGCGTGGTGCACTCGCTGTGGCAGCCGATGGCCGGCCGCTTCAAGGACTACATCGCCCAGCCGCGCTACGGGGTCTACCAGTCCCTGCACACCACGGTGATCGGCCCGGAGGGCAAGCCGCTGGAGATCCAGATCCGCACCCGCGAGATGCACCGCACCGCCGAATACGGCATCGCCGCGCATTGGCGCTACAAAGAAGCCAAGGGCCGCAACGGGGTTCCGCACCCCAACGCCGCCACCGAGATCGACGACATGGCCTGGATGCGTCAGCTGCTGGACTGGCAGCGAGAGGCCGCCGACCCCGGCGAGTTCCTCGAGTCGCTGCGCTATGACCTGGCCGTCAAGGAGATCTTCGTCTTCACCCCCAAGGGCGATGTCATCACCCTGCCCAACGGTTCGACCCCCGTCGACTTCGCCTACGCCGTGCACACCGAAGTCGGCCACCGCTGCATCGGCGCCCGCGTCAACGGCCGCCTGGTGGCACTGGAACGTAAGCTCGAAAACGGCGAAGTGGTAGAGGTTTTCACCTCCAAGGCCCAGAACGCCGGGCCGTCCCGGGACTGGCAGCAGTTCGTGGTGTCACCCCGGGCCAAGGCCAAGATCCGGCAGTGGTTCGCCAAGGAGCGCCGCGAGGAGGCGCTGGAATCCGGCAAGGACGGGATCGCCCGCGAGGTGCGCCGGGTCGGCCTGCCGCTGCAGCGGTTGGTCAACGGCGAGTCGATGGCCGCGGTCGCCCGCGAACTGCACTACAGCGATGTGTCGGCGCTCTACACCGCGGTCGGTGAGAACCACATCTCGGCGCACCACGTGGTGCAGCGGCTGGTGGCCCAGCTCGGTGGGGTGGACCAGGCCGAAGAGGACCTGGCCGAGCGGTCCACCCCGCTGACCATCTCGCGCAGAGAACGCCACACCGACGACGTCGGCGTCGCGGTGCCCGGCGCGCCCGGCGTGCTGACCAAGCTGGCCAAGTGCTGCACCCCGGTGCCCGGCGACGAGATCATGGGCTTCGTCACCCGCGGCGGCGGCGTGTCGGTGCACCGCACCGACTGCACCAACGCCGACGCGCTGCGCCAGCAGGCCGAGCGGATCATCGAGGTCAAATGGGCGCCGTCGCCGTCGTCGGTGTTCCTGGTGGCCATTCAGGTCGAGGCGCTGGACCGGCACCGGCTGCTGTCGGATGTGACCAAGGTGCTCGCCGACGAGAAAGTCAACATCTTGTCGGCGTCGGTCACCACGTCGCGCGATCGGGTGGCGATCAGCCGGTTCACCTTCGAGATGGGCGACCCGAAGCATCTCGGGCACCTGCTCAACGTGGTCCGCAACGTCGAGGGTGTCTACGACGTCTACCGGGTGACTTCCGCGGCCTGAGGCGGCCCGAGCCCCACGTGGCAGCCCCCACTTGGCAGCCCCACTTGGCAGCCCCACTTGGCAGCCCCAATTGGCGCGAGGGTGCGTGTCTGTCCACGACACGCCGCGGGCGGGCATACGTCTACGCACGCTCGCGGACGAGCAGGGGAACCGATTAGTCGGCGCGGACGGACTTGATGGTCACCTTGGTGGCGGGCGGGCCGTCATCGGGGCTGCGGCCGCCCGTCGCGACACCGGCCTCGGCGATCTTGTCCAGGGTGGCCAGCCCGTCCTGCTGAATCGTGCCGAACACCGTGTACTGCGGCGGCAGCATCGAATCCTGGTACACCAGGAAGAACTGGCTGCCGTTGGTGCCGGGGCCGGCGTTGGCCATCGCCAGGGTGCCGCGCGGGTAGGTCACCGGCTGCTGGGCCGCGGGGTCGCCCGGCGCGTACTGGTCGGTGGGGTATTCGTTGGCGAACTCATATCCCGGGCCGCCGGTGCCGTCACCGGCCGGATCACCGCACTGCAGCACGCTGAGCATCGGAGCCGTGGTCAACCGGTGGCACTGGGTGCCGGCGAAGAAGTCCTTGGCCCCCAGACTGATGAAACTGTTGACCGTGCAGGGTGACTGGGCATTGTTGAGCATCAACCCGATGGGTCCCTGGTCGGTCATCATCGACACGCTGACCTCGGCCGGCTCGGTCGGAACCTTGCCGGTCCGGGGCGGATCGACCGGCTTGCTGGCCGGGCGCGCCTTGGGGTACTGGCAGTCGGCCCCAAGGGTGGGCGACGCGGTGAACTTGGGCAACTGCCCGGGCTCGCCCGGCGATGCGGCGACAGAGTCGGCAGCGTCCGAGGTCTCCGACGTCGAGGAGGCGCTGACGCTGCCCGAATCGCCGTCGCCGCGCAGCACCACGAACACCACCCCGGCCGCCAGCAGCACGGCCACCACCGCGCCGGCGACCATCAGGATCCGGCGCTGTTTGCGGGCCGCCTCGGCGCGTTGCTGCACCTGTTGTTCCAGCTTGCGCTTGGCCTGGGCGCGCCGTTCTTCGTTCGTGGACACCGCCGGATTACCTCCCTGGCTCGCGGATGAGTCGGCTCTACAGTTTGTCAAAGTCTGCCAGCACCGACCACGTCCCCGCCGCAACGGCGCGCAATGGGAAACTGGTCGACGTGTTGGTCACCGGATTCCCCGCCGGAATGCTGGCGTGCAACTGCTACGTCGTGGCGCCGCGGCAAGGCGCCGACGCGATCGTCGTCGACCCCGGGCAGCGCGCGATGACCCGGCTGCGCCACATCCTCGACGAGAACCGGCTGACGCCGGCTGCGGTGCTGCTCACCCATGGCCACATCGACCACATCTGGTCGGCACAGAAGGTCTCCGACACCTACGGCTGCCCCACCTACATCCACCCCGAGGACCGATTCATGCTCACCGAACCACTACGGTCTCTCGGCACGCTGCCGGGCCAGGCGCTCTTCGGCGTACTGAGCAGGGTGATGTTCTCCGAGCCCAAACAGCTGGTCGAGCTGGACCGCGACGGGGACAAGATCGGCCTGGGCGACACCACCGTCGCCGTCGACCACACCCCCGGGCACACCCGCGGTTCCGTCATCTTCCGGGTCGCAGGCGTCGAAGCCGAGGTGGTCTTCAGCGGGGACACCCTGTTTCAGAACTCGGTCGGTCGCACCGACCTGCCCGGTGGCAGCGGACGCGATCTGATGAACTCGATCGTCGACAAGCTGCTCTGCCTCGACGACGACACCGTGGTGCTGCCCGGCCATGGCCCCAAGACCACCATCGGCGCCGAGCGCCGGTTCAACCCGTTTCTTCAAGGGCTGAGCGCGTGAGCACCTTTGCCGCGCCCAAGGGGGTGCCCGACTACGTGCCGCCGGCCTCGGCGGCGTTCGTGACGGTGCGCTCGCAGCTGCTGGAAGCCGCCCGCCGCGCCGGCTACGGCGACATCGAGCTGCCGATCTTCGAGGACACCGCGCTGTTCGCGCGCGGGGTGGGGGAGTCCACCGACGTGGTGTCCAAGGAGATGTACACCTTCGCCGACCGCGGGGACCGGTCGGTGACGCTGCGCCCCGAGGGCACCGCCGGGGTGGTGCGCGCGGTGATCGAGCACGGGCTGGACCGCGGGCAGCTGCCGGTCAAGCTCTGTTACTCGGGGCCGTTCTTCCGCTACGAGCGCCCGCAGGCCGGCCGGTACCGGCAGCTGCAGCAGGTCGGGGTGGAGGCGATCGGCGTCGACGATCCGGCGCTGGACGCCGAGGTGATCGCGGTCGCCGATGCGGGGTTTCGCTCGCTGGGCCTCGACGGGTTCCGGCTGGAGATCACCTCCCTGGGCGACGACAGTTGCCGGCCGGCGTATCGAGAGTTGTTGCAGCAGTTCCTCTTTGGACTTGACCTCGACGACGAGACCCGTCGGCGCGCGGAGATCAACCCGCTGCGGGTGCTCGACGACAAGCGCCCGCAGGTGCGGGAGATGACCGCCGGCGCGCCGCTGATGCTCGATCACCTCTCGGATGGCGCCAAGGCGCATTTCGACACCGTGCTGGCGCACCTGGACGCGCTGGGCGTGCCCTATGTGATCAACCCGCGCATGGTGCGCGGCCTGGACTACTACACCAAGACCACCTTCGAGTTCGTGCACGACGGGTTGGGCGCGCAGTCCGGGATCGGCGGCGGCGGCCGTTACGACGGGCTGATGCGCCAGCTGGGCGGGCAGGACCTGTCCGGGATCGGTTTCGGGCTCGGGGTGGACCGCACCCTGCTGGCGCTGGCCGCCGAGGGCAAGGCGGTGGGGGAGACCGCGCGATGCGACGTCTTCGGGGTGGGGCTTTCCGAGGCGGCCAAGCTGCGATTGGCGGTCTTGGCCGGGCAATTGCGGGCCGCCGGGGTGCGGGTCGACCTGGCCTACGGGGATCGCGGCCTCAAGGGCGCGATGCGCGCCGCCGACCGCTCCGGGGCCGTGGTCGCGCTGGTCGCCGGTGACCGCGACCTGGAGGCCGGCACCGTCGGCGTCAAGAACCTGTCCACCGGGGAGCAGGTCGAGGTGCCGATCGACGATGTGGTGGCCCAGGTGTTGGGCCGGCTACCGCGAGATTGAAACCATGCCGCAAAATTCGGCGAATCCCCTGCATGAGTGCAATTTCGCGGACATCGCACCGTCAGCAGTCGGGCCTGCGGCCGCGAGGCCTCCGGTAGCGTTGCGCGGTATGACGACCATGCGAAACGTGACAGTCAGGTTCGGCACGGTGTTGCTGATGGCCGCCGCCGCAGGGGTGACCGGCCATGCGACGGCACTCGCGGACCCGGGGGAGACGCCGACACCGACCCCGGCCGAAGCCCCGGCGGCGTCCCCGGCCGAGTCCCCGGAAACGGCCCCGACCGAGAACGCGACGGAGCCTTCGGCCGACGCCCCCGCCCCGAAGAAGAGCACGACCGGCGGTCACGAGGTCACCTACACGATCACCGCCACCAGCGACCTGACCGGCAACATCTCCTACATCAAGACCGACCCGCCGAGTATGTCGGCCTACAACGCCAACTCCTCGGAATACCTCGAGACCGTCCGCGTGCCGATCGGCGGGGGACAGCCGCTGGTCTACACCGCCACGCTGGCCGACCCGAACCAGTGGGCGCTGGTCACCGCCAGCGGCGGCCTGCGGATCAACCCCGAGTTTCACTGCGAGATCGCCGTCGACGGCGAAGTGGTGGTGTCCCAGCAAGGCGGCAGCGGCGTGACCTGCTCGACCCGAGCCTGGTAGCTCAGCCGGCGAAGACGTACACCCAGGCCCGCGCGCCGGAGCGCAGTGGCACCGAAATCCGCCGGTAGGCGTCGACTTCGTAGTCATCGGCGGCCGCCAGCTCGGCTGTGCTGATGGCGAACACCGTGCCGCTGACGAATGCGTCGGGTGCCGCCGAGGGGCGCAGGATCGGGTGGCGGTCGCTGCCGCTGAGCGCCACCACCTCGGGGTCGGTGATCGTCACGTAGTCCAGGTCGTAGCCGATGATCGCGTCGGGCCGACCGTCCAGTTCGCGCCCAAAGGTGCTGCGCTGCACCTCCGGTAGCCGCAGCGTGCCGTAGGAGAACAGCAGTTGGGTGTTCACCGCGCGGTGCCCGCTTCATCGGTGGCCACGACGATGACCTCGGCGGGCTCGCTGCCGATCGCGCGGATGCGGTGACTGATCGAAGCGTCGAAATACGCGCTGTCGCCGGCCGCCAAGGTCCAGGTCCGGTCCCCGTACTCCAACTCGACGGTCCCGGAGTGGACGAACACGAACTCCTGGCCGCTGTGCAGCGGATGAGCGTCGCGCGCGGTGCGCCCGGTGGGCCGTAACACGAACGGCGACATCGACTTTCCCAAAATGTTCGACGCCACCGCCCGGTAGCGCTGCCGGTCCGCGCTGCGGTCGACGGCGCGGTCGACCGCGATCTTGTCCTCGTCGCCGCGTTCGGAGAACAGTTGCGCCACATCGACATCCAAGGCCCGGGCCACCTTGATGGCCGTCGCGATCGATGGTGTGCTGCGGCTGCGTTCGATCTTGGAAAGGTAGCTCTTGGTCAATCCGGTCCGCTCGGCGAGGTCATCGAGGGTGAGCCCCCGCTGTTTGCGGACGGTGCGCAACAGTGCCGTCATGAAACGATGATGACATAAATCTATGACACAAGGTGTCCTATCGTATAAGCTGGTGTCATCAACTTCCCCCACCGAGGAGCCCTCATGGCTACCACTTTCGACGATTCCAAACCCGATCTGATGCAGCGCGCCGAGCGCCGGTTCGCCGAGAACTTCGGGCAAGACGACTGGTCCATCCGGCAGAAACTGGCGTTGACCTGCCGGGCGCTGTCCGACCGCGGCCACGACTCGGGGCTGGCCGGGCAGATCACCGCGCGCGCCGAGGCGCCCGGTACCTACTACACCCAGCGGCTGGGCCTGGGATTCGACGAGATCACCGAAGGCAATCTGCTGATCGTCGACGAGGATCTCAACGTCCTCGAAGGCGAGGGAATGGCCAACCCCGCCAACCGCTTCCACAGCTGGATCTACCGCGCGCGCCCCGACGTGCAGTGCATCGTGCACACCCATCCGTTCCACGTGGCCGCATTGTCGATGCTGGAGACCCCGCTGGTCATCTCGCACATGGACACCACTCCGCTCTACGACGACTGTGCGTTCCTGCCGAGCTGGCCTGGGGTGCCGGTCGGCAACGAGGAGGGCGAGATCATCTCGCAAGCCATCGGTGACAAGAAGGCGATCCTGTTGGCGCACCACGGTCAGATCGTGGCCGGCGCCAGTGTGGAGGAGGCGTGCTCCCTGGCGGTGCTGATCGAACGTGCCGCCGCGCTGCAACTGGCCGCGATGGCTGCCGGGACCATCAAGGAACTCCCCGAGCAGCTGGCCCGCGAAGCCCACGACTGGACCTCGCTGCCGAACCGCAGCGCTGCCAATTTCGCCTACTACGCCCGCCGGGCGCTGGCCGGCCACCCCGACGCGATCACCCGATAAAAGAGGAGCATTTCGTGGCAGCACAATTGCGCGGCATCATCGGCTATCCGGTAACACCTTTTGGGGAGGGGGCCGGTTCCGGCATCGACGTCGCGGGCTTGACCACCGTCATCGAGCGCCTGGTGGAAGCGGGAGTGCACGCCATCGCCCCGTTGGGCAGCACCGGTGAACTCGCCTACCTCAGCGAAAACGAGTTCGACACCGTCGTCGACGCTTCGGTCGCGGCGGTCGCCGGACGGCTGCCGGTGCTGGTCGGGGTATCGGACCTGACGACCGCGACGACGGTGCGCCGCGCCCGGTACGCCGCGCAGGCCGGGGCCGACGCGGTGATGGTCGCGCCGGTGTCGTACTGGAAGCTCTCCGAGCGGGAGATCACCGCCCACTACGCGGCCGTGTCCGACGCCGTCGACATCGACATCGTCGCCTACAACAACCCGGCCACCTCCGGGGTGGACATGAGCCCCGAGCTGTTGGTGGGCATGTTCGAGAGCATCGAGCACGTCACCATGGTCAAGGAGTCCACCGGGGACCTGACCCGGATGCTGCGGATCGCCAAGCTGTCCGACGGACGCCTCCCGTTCTTCAACGGCAGTAACCCGCTGGTGCTCGACGCGCTACGCGCCGGGGCGGCCGGCTGGTGCACCGCCGCGCCCAACCTGCGTGCTCAGCCGTGCCTGGACCTCTACAGCGCGGTCAGTGCGGGCGAACTCCATACCGCACAGGCGCTCTACGACGACCTGAAGCCACTGCTGGAGTTCATCGTGGCGGGCGGGCTGCCGACCACGGTCAAAGCCGGCCTGGAGTTGCTCGGTGTGCCGGCCGGAGCGCCGCGGCGCCCCCTGCTGCCGCTCGACGAGGCGGGTCGCGCCGAACTGCGCAGGCTGTTGGCCTGACCCGGGGGCGGCGGCCCCCGCTTAACCCAGGTCGGCCGCGGCGAAGGTGTCGCACTGGTTGGGATCGCCGGTCTGGTAGCCGACGGTGAACCAGTGCTGACGCTGCGCCGACGCGCCGTGGGTCCAGGACTCCGGGTTGACGTGACCGGTGGCGGCCTGCTGGATGCGGTCGTCGCCCACCGACGCCGCCGCGGACAGCGCGTCGCGGATGTCGTCGTCGGTCAACGGTTTGAGGAACGGCACTCCGGTGCCCTGCTGCTTGGTCACCGATGCGTAGTGCGCCCACACCCCGGCATAGCAGTCGGCCTGCAGTTCGGTGCGCACGCCCGCGCCGGTCGCGCCCTGTGCGCCGTGCTGAGCCCGGCCGAGCACACCGCGCAGGTTCTGCACATGGTGGCCGAACTCGTGGGCCACCACATACTCCTGTGCCAGCGGTCCGCTGCTGGAGCCGAACTGGTCGACGAGCACCTGGAAGAAGTCGGTGTCGAAGTAGGCGGTCTGGTCGACCGGGCAGTAGAACGGCCCGACGGCGCTGCTGGCGACCCCGCATCCGGTGCTGGTCTGCCCGCTGAACAGCTGCACCTGCGGGCGGCTGTAGCCGGGCATCAGCTCCGACCACACGGCGTCGACCGAGTTGGCGGTGGCCACCACCCGGCACTGCACGTATTTGTTGGCGTCATCACCCGTGCGGCACTTGTTGAGGTCGAAACCCGGCGCCGCGTACTGTCCGCGATCCACCGGCTGCTGGCTGAGCACGTCGCCGGGATCGGCCCCCAGCAGCAGCGCCACCACCAGGATCACCAGCCCGGCGACACCACCGCCGATGGCCATCCCACGACCGGCCCCGCCGGACGAGGTGGTGCTGGTATCGATCTGCATACCTTCGTTGAAGGTCATCGCGCGCTCCGTCGGGATTCCGTAGGTTCACTGGTGGCCGGCTGCCTCGCATTAGCTTCGCACAATCGAACCGGCCAACTGGTCCGGTTGCGGGGGGTTTCGGGTGCTTGACCATGACGAATCCAAGCACTTGGCTAAGTGAAGGCAACGTTGTCTGACCAGTTCCCAAACCTTTACTGAATGTTTGTCTCGGTGCTGTACGAGGTGCAGATACCGGTGCTACGTTCTGGCTTCCGGCTGCAGTGGGAACCACACCCGCAACGGCCGCCACAGCTATCTGAAGGGTTGTCTGCTCGGTGAACACGTCAGCTCATTCCGTTGCGTCCCGATGCGGCGCGCCGGTCCGAGCCGTCGGTCGCATCGCCAGGCAAACCTTTATCAGACCGTTATTACACGTGCTCGGCTAGAGTGACGTGCGTCAACTAATGACACAGACTTCGATCGAGTAACACTAATCGCTTCAGGTCCAGGAGGAAAGATGGCATTCGTAACCGCCCAGCCGGAGGTTTTGACGGCGGCTGCGGGCAGCCTGTCGGGAATTGGTGACTCCATGACGGCGGGCATGGCTGCCGCGGCCGCGCCCACCACCGGTGTGGTGCCCCCGGCCGCCGACATGGTCTCGGCGATAACCGCTGCCCAATTCTCCACCCACGCGCAGCTGTTCCAGCAGGTCAGCGCCCAGGCCGCGGCGGTTCACCAGCAGATCGTGGCCACTCTGAGCGGGAACTCGAACGCCTACGCCCTCACCGAGGCTGCCAACGCCGCTGCGGCCGGCTGAACCAGGGCGTCTCAATGAGCTTCAGTGTGTTCCCGCCGGAGATCAACTCCGGCTTGATATATACCGGGCCGGGGTCGGCGCCCCTGCTCGAGGCGGCGACGGCCTGGACGAACCTGGCTGCCGAACTCTCGACGTCAGCGACGGCGACGCACTCGGTGATCACCAACCTCAGCTCGACCTGGGGTGGGTTAGGGTCCGCGGCGGCAACGTCGGCGGTCACGCCCTATGTGGCCTGGCTGGAGCAGGCATCCGCCAACGCCACCCAGAACGCGGCATTGGCCGCCCAGGCCGCCGCGCTGTTCGAGACGGCCCGGTCCGCGTCGGTTCCGCCGGCGGTGATCGCGGCGAACCGGGCGATGCTGCTGGCGTTGATCTCAACCAACTTCTTCGGGCAGAACACCCCGCTGATCCAGGCCACCGAGCACCAGTACGAGGTGATGTGGGCGACCGACGGCGCAGCGATGGACTCTTATTCCGGGTCGGCCCAGGCCACCACCAACTCGCTGATGGCGCAGCAGTCCCCACCCAACAGCGCCCTGGCGACCCAGCCGGGCTCGGCCGAGGGTGGTCCGGTGCCAGGTGACCCGACCGGCGGGGGCACCGTGAACCCGGGCTACAACCTCTCGACAATCGGCGGGATCTTGGAAACGCTCGGTATCAGCGATCCGAGCATGCTCGGTATTACCGACCCGACCCTGCTCGCCACCCCGATCAACTCGCTGACGTCGCCACTGACGATGGGCACCTCCTTCGGCATGATGGCGATGCGGATGCTGATGATGCTGCCGCAGCTCGCCCGAATGGGAGCGATGGGCGGTTCGATGGGCGCCCTGGCCGGACAGTCCGCCGGCGCGACCGGTACCGGCACCCTGATGACCCAGATCGGCGACTTCGTCAACGACAAGCTGCAGGGCGCGGTCGGCGTGCTGGCCGGGCACTTCAGCTCGGCGACCAACGCCATCTCCGCCAAGCTCGGCCAGGCCGCCTCGATGGGCGCGCTGAAGGTGCCGCAGGCCTGGTCGATGGCCGCCGACGGTATGGTTCGTGCGGCCCCGGTGCTGCCGTCCACCACGGTCAGCGCCCCCATTCAGACCATGTCGGGATCCTCGGGGATGCCCGGTGGCCCGTTCGGCAACGCCCTGATGGGCGCGATGGCCGGACGCGGACTCGGCGCGGTCGCGGCCAAGGCCCCCAAAGTTATGCCCCGTTCGCCGGCCGGCGGGTGACGGAAGGGGCCTGAACATACGTGTCCGCTGGGCGGCCGCCCGGCACCACAACGAATTCCGAGCAAGAAGGAGAGATTTTCATGGCAACACGTTTTATGACTGATCCGGACGCGATGCGTGCGATGGCGGGGCGTTTTGATGTGCACGCCCAGACGGTGGAGGATGAGGCCCGGCGGATGTGGGCGTCCTCGACGAACATCTCGGGTGCGGGCTGGGGTGGTTTGGCCGAGCGGACCTCGATGGACACCATGGGTCAGATGCAGACGGCGTTTCGCAACATTGTGACCATGCTGCACGGGGTGCGTGATGGTTTGATTCGCGACGCCAACCATTACGAGCAGCAGGAAGCTGCTTCGCAGCAGATCCTGTCGAGCTAGAAGGGTTAGAGGAGAGCAGCTATGAGCATCAATTACCAGTTCGGTGACGTCGACGCCCACGGTGCGTTGATTCGGGCCCAGGCGGCGTCGTTGGAGGCTGAGCATCAGGCGATCGTGCATGATGTGTTGGCTGCCGGGGACTTCTGGGGTGGCGCGGGTTCGGTGGCGTGCCAGGAGTTCGTGGCGCAGTTGGGCCGCAACTTCGCGGTGATCTATGAGCAGGCCAACAGCCACGGTCAGAAGGTGCAGTCGGCGGGCAACAACATGGCCAACACCGACGCTTCCGTCGGCTCCAGCTGGGCCTGACCAAAGCCAGAACACAAGCAAGAACCGGCGCAGCCAACAGGCTGCGCCGGTTCTTGTGTGTGAAGCCGAGGTCGCTTACCCGCCGGCCGTCTGTACCGACGCGCACCCGCCCAGCACCGTGGTGGACAGGAACGTCGCGGCGTTGGCCAGATAGTTGTCCGATGGGTCGTAGGTCGGCAGCGCCAGCACGAACGCCCGCCGGTATTGCGCGGAGAGCTCGGCGAAGTCCTGCAGGATGGGGTTGTTACTGCGGCGACCCAGTTGCTGCATCTTGTTGGCCAAGCTGATCATCATCGGGCCCACCGCCAGGTTGATCGCCTTCTGCTGGGGGTTCCAGTAGGTCGCCGGAATGCTCGGGTCGATTTCCTGCCACTCGGCGGTGTCGGCGCCGAACTTGTCCAGCGCGGCCTTCCAGTCGGCGCACACCGGATTGGGTCCGGTCAGGTAGCGCTGCGGGTTGGTGGGATTGCCCGGCGAGGCGGTCTTGGTGGGCGCGGACTGCGGCTCCACCAGCGGCGCGCGGGTCGCCGCTGATCCGTTGTTGCTGGCCGCGCAGATCGCGGCCAGTGCCGATGCGGCGCTGTGCGCGGTACCGGCCAGGGCAGCGTCGCGTTCGGTGTAGGTGGGAATGTGCTCGACGAAGGCGCGGGCGTAGGCGATGAACTGTTCGTAGAGCTCACGCATCACCCGGTGCGGGGTGAGCTTCACCAACCCGACGGTCTGGGCGGCGGCGTTACGCACCACCTGTCCGGCGGCCAGGTATTCCTTCTTCTGTTCGTCGTTCCACGCCGAGGCCGGGATCGACTGATCACGCTCATTCCATTTGCCGTGTCCCAGCAGTGACAGCGTGTTGGACAGGTTGCCGCTGATCGACCCCCACGCGATGCAACTGGGGTCGGCCATGATGATGGACACCGGCCCGGTGTCGTCGGCGCTGGCGATGCCCGAGGCCGCCGCGTTGCGGCTGGAGCCCGCGCCGTCGGCCGACGAACCCTTGCCGGGGTCACCACCCAGCAGCACCACCCCGACCAGCACGAGGGCGACCACAGCCAGCACGACCACGGCGGCCAGCCCCCACTTGAGGCTGTTGGTCTGCTTTGGTGCGGCGACCTCCTCCTCGTCGTCGTCCTCGTAGTCGTAGTCGAAGTCGACGTCATCGGTGCCGTTGGTCACAGTGAGCCAGCTTAAAGCACCGACCGCCACGGGGCAGGGCAGCGTGATGCCTCTAGACTTGGCGACCGTCGAACCGTTACCTAGACCGTCTCCAAATCAGGGGGTATTAGTGCTGCGCAGCCACGACGCCGGCTCATTGCGGGCCACCGACGCCGGGCTGAGCGTCACGCTGGCCGGCTGGGTGGCGCGCCGCCGCGACCACGGCGGCGTCATCTTCATCGACCTGCGCGACGCCTCGGGGGTGGCGCAGGTGGTGTTTCGTGACGCCAGTGATGCTGAGACGCTGGAGCAGGCCCACCGCCTGCGCGCCGAGTTCTGTGTCGCGATCACCGGCGTCGTCGAGGTGCGCCCGGCCGGCAATGAGAACCCCGACCTGCCGACCGGAGCCATCGAGGTCAACGTGACGGCGTTGACCGTCCTCAACGAGGCCGCGCCGTTGCCGTTCCAACTCGATGAATCGGCCGGCGAAGAGGCGCGGCTGAAGCACCGCTACCTCGACCTGCGCCGGGAAGACGGTCCCGGGGCGGCGCTGCGGCTACGGTCCAAGGTCAACGCCGCCGCTCGCGCGGTGCTCGCCGAGCACGCCTTCATCGAGGTCGAAACCCCCACACTGACCCGGTCCACCCCGGAGGGCGCCCGCGACTTCCTGGTGCCGGCTCGGCTGCAGCCGGGCTCGTTCTACGCGCTGCCGCAGAGCCCGCAGCTGTTCAAGCAGCTGCTCATGGTGGCCGGCATGGAGCGCTACTACCAGATCGCCCGCTGCTACCGCGACGAGGATTTCCGCGCCGACCGCCAGCCGGAGTTCACCCAGCTGGACCTGGAGATGAGTTTCGTCGACGCCGAGGACGTGATCGGCATCGCCGAACAGGTGCTCAAGGCGCTGTGGGCACTGATCGGCTATGACCTACCCACCCCACTGCCCCGGATGACCTACGCCGACGCGATGCGCCGGTTCGGCTCGGACAAGCCGGACCTGCGGTTCGGCCTGGAACTGGTCGAGTGCGCTGAGTTCTTCAAAGACACCACCTTCCGGGTCTTCCAGGCTCCCTACGTGGGTGCGGTCGTCATGCCGGGTGGGGCCTCGCAGCCGCGGCGCACGCTGGACGGCTGGCAGGACTGGGCCAAGCAGCGCGGAGCCAAGGGCCTGGCCTATGTGCTGGTCGGCGAGGACGGGGAGCTCTCGGGCCCGGTGGCCAAGAACCTCACCGACGCCGAACGCGCCGGGCTGGCCGAGCACGTCGGCGCGGGGCCGGGGGACTGCATCTTCTTTGCGGCCGGGCCGGTCAAGGGATCGCGGGCGTTGTTGGGGGCGGCACGCGGCGAGATCGCCCGGCGCCTGGACCTGATCGATCCCGACGCCTGGGCGTTCACCTGGGTGGTCGATCCGCCGTTGTTCGAGCCCGCCGACGACGCCACCGCGGCCGGTGACGTCGCCGTCGGCTCCGGCGCCTGGACGGCGGTACACCACGCCTTCACCTCCCCGAAGCCCGAATACGCCGGCAGCGTGGAGTCCGACCCCGGCGCGGTGCTCGCCGATGCCTACGACGTGGTCTGCAACGGCAACGAGATCGGCGGCGGCTCAATCCGTATCCACCGCCGCGAGGTTCAGCAGCAGGTCTTCAAGGTAATGGGGCTGGCCGAAGCCGAGGCGACCGAAAAATTCGGGTTTCTGTTGGACGCCTTCAGTTTCGGCGCGCCCCCGCACGGTGGGCTGGCGTTCGGCTGGGACCGGGTGGTGGCGCTGCTGGCCGGGGTGGACTCGATCCGCGAGGTCATCGCGTTCCCGAAGTCCGGCGGCGGCATCGACCCGTTGACCGACGCCCCGGCGCCCATCACCGCCGCCCAGCGCAAGGAGGCCGGGATCGACGCGGCGCCGCAGCGGCGGTGACGTCGAGCCGGTAGACACCCGCGCCGCGGTCGGTAAGGTTGGCGGCCATGGATTCGACCGAGTTCGCCCGACTGGTGGTCGCCAGCATGCCCTTCGCGACGACCCTGCAGATCGAAGTCGGGGAACTGAAACCCCACCAGGTGATCGCCACGATGGCCTGGGCGCCCGAGCGCTGCACCACCGGCGGCATGCTGCACGGGGGAGCGCTGATGGCGTTCGCCGACACCGCCGGGGCGGTGTGCGCGGTGGCCAACCTGCCTCAGGGCGCCAGCACGTCGACGATCGAATCGAAAACCAATTTCTTCCGGGCGGTGCGCGCGGGCACCGTCACCGCGACCAGCCTTCCGCTGCACGTGGGGCGGACCACGATCGTCGTGCAGACCGACCTGACCGACGACGACGACAAGCTGGTCGCGCGAGTCACCCAGACCCAGGCGGTTCTGGCGCCGAAGAAGTAGCCGGCCTCACCAGAACGGTTTGAGCAGGCTGCGCATCGCCGGCGGCACCCAGCCCTTCACCGACGACGGGAATACGCGTCCCGGCCCGCATTTGGGCCAGGCGTAGGGACCCTGTTCGTCCAGCACCCGATTGGCGACGGCGATCTGTTCCTCCCGCGACGCCTTCGACGGCAACCCGACACCGCCGAAGGCGCGCCAGGTCGACGGCTTGAACTGCAACCCGCCGTAGAAGCCGTTGCCGGTATCCGCGGCCCAGTTACCGCCGGACTCGCATTGTGCGACCGCGTCCCAGCCCATCATGTTGGCGTCCGCGTGCGCGACGCTTGCCGACGCCAGCAACGTTCCCGCGATCCCCCCGGTGACCAGCCCGGATGCGGCCCATACGAGGGGCCGACTCCCGAACTGCACGACACGCCGTGCCGCGTTCCGGTGCATATCACAACCTCCGTGATAGTTGTCTATCAGTGAGGTTTACGAGCATAACGCGATAATTGATGAAATTGCACATTTTCCTGCCTGACGAGGCAAATGAGTTTGTTGTTATTAGTTGGGGTAACTTAGTAATAGAGTGACTAAAGTTGACCAAGTTGTAATTGTTACGTATGTTGCGAGAAATCTCTTAGAAAATAAGAACATTTTTCACGATCTGCGTTATTAGAGTGGCGCATGTTGCTGGAGTGAATATGGTCCCGGCAGCGCGACGCGCGCGCTCGCTTCCCCGCCGTCACCGCCGAAGCGCCCTAGGCTGCCTCGGGTGGCCGACCGCTATGGATCCGACATCCTCGCCGACAATCCGCACGCCGCCCGCAAGGTCCGCTCCGTCGAAGTACCGGTGGAACGCGGCATGGTGGTCGAAGACGCCGAAAGCGGATATGTCGGCGCCGTGGTCCGGGTGGCCTACGGCCGGATGGATCTCGAAGACCGACACGGCCGCACCCGTGGGTTCCCGGTCGGTCCGGGCTACCTGATCGACGGCAGGCCGGTGATCCTGACCGAGCCGCGGCCGGCGCCGTCCACCACACCCGGTCGCACCGCGTCGGGCTCGGTGGCGGTGCCCGGCGCGCGCGCCCAGGTCGCGCTGGCCAGCCGGATCTACGTCGAGGGCCGCCACGACGCCGAGCTCGTCGAACAGGTGTGGGGCGATGACCTGCGCATCGAGGGCGTGGTCGTCGAGTACCTGGGGGGCATCGACGACCTGGCCGGCATCGTGACCGAATTCCGGCCCGGCCCGGGCCGCCGGCTCGGAGTACTGGTCGACCACCTGGTCGCGGGCTCCAAGGAGACCCGCATCGCCGAGGCGGTGCGCCGCGGGCCCGGCGGAGCGCACACCCTGATCGTCGGCCACCCCTACGTCGACATCTGGCAGGCGGTCAAGCCGGGTCGGCTCGGATTGCGGGCGTGGCCCACGGTCCCCCGCACTGTGGAATGGAAACACGGCATCTGCGCCGCGCTGGGCTGGCCGCACACCGGCCAGGCAGATATCGCCGCGGCCTGGCAGCGCATCCGCGGCCGGGTGCGGGACTGGACCGACCTGGAGCCGGAGCTGATCGGCCGGGTCGAGGAGTTGATCGACTTCGTGACGCAATCCGGCGGTTAGCGAGCCTCGACGGAGGAGAGGCGAAGCTGGACCGGCGTGTCAATCCGGCGGTTAGCGAGCCTCGACGGAGGAGAGGCGAAGCTGGACCGGCGCGGTAATCCGGCGGTTAGCGAGCCTCGACGGAGGAGAGGCGAAGCTGGACCGGCGCGGCAATCCGGCGGTTAGCGAGCCTCGACGGAGGAGAGGCGAAGCTGGGCCGGCGTATCAATCCGGCTGAATCGGGCCACGCCGGCCACCCGAGCCGGTTGGATAGCAGGCATGAAAACAATTGCCGCCGTGGCGCATGCGCCCAACCAGCCCTTCGAGATCATGGAGTTGGACCTGGACGGGCCCGGCCCGGGCGAGGTGCTGATCAAGTTCACCGCCGCCGGGTTGTGCCATTCGGATCTGCACGTGGCCGACGGCGACTGGCCGAACCGGTTCCCGATCGTCGGCGGGCACGAGGGCTCCGGGATCATCGAGGACGTCGGCCCCGGGGTCACCAAGGTGGCCCCCGGCGATCACGTGGTGTGCTGCTTCATCCCCAGCTGCGGCAGCTGCCGGTATTGCTCGACCGGACGGCAGAACCTGTGCGACATGGGCGCCACCATCCTGGAGGGCTGCATGCCCGACGGCACCTTCCGGTTTCATTCTGGCGGCACCGATTACGGCGGGTTCTGCATGCTGGGCACCTTCGCCGAGCGCGCGACCGTCTCGCAGCATTCGGTGGTCAAGGTCGACGACTGGCTGCCGCTGGAGACCGCGGTACTGGTCGGTTGCGGGGTGCCCACCGGCTGGGCCACGGCCAACTATGACGGCGGGGTGCGCGCCGGGGACACCGTGGTGGTCTACGGCATCGGCGGTGTCGGCATCAACGCCGTACAGGGCGCCGCGCACGCCGGTGCCAAGTACGTGGTGGCGGTCGACCCGGTGGAGTTCAAGCGCGAGACCGCGCTCAAGCTCGGCGCCACCCACGCGTTCGCCACCGCCGAGGAGGCGATGGCCAAGATCGCCGAACTCACGTGGGGGCAAATGGCCGATCAGGCGCTGATCACCGTCGGTGACCTGGACGAGGCCGTCACCACCGCGGCGTTCAACACCATCGGCAAGGGCGGCACCGTCGTGATCGCCGCACTGGCGAAGCTGGAAAGCCTCGACGTACACGTGTCGGGTTCGCAGCTGGCCCTGTTCGGCAAGACCATCAAGGGCACCTTGTTCGGCGGCGCCAATCCGCAGTACGACATCGTGCGACTGCTGCGACTCTACGACGCCGGCCAGCTCCAGCTCGACGAGCTGGTCACGCGGCGGTACACCCTCGAGCAGGTCAACGAGGGGTATGAAGATCTGCGCGACGGCAAGAACATCCGCGGGGTGATCGTGCACCGCTGACGCCACCGGGGTCAGGCGTGCGTGGTATGCCTGAAGGCGTGTCCGACGGACTGTTCGACCTCACCGGTGCGCCGGCGCCCGAACCGAATGGGCCCGGTGCCGCCGCCTCCACGCCGTTGGCGGTGCGGATGCGCCCGGCGTCCCTCGACGAGGTGGTCGGCCAGGATCACCTGCTCGGCCCGGGCTCCCCGCTGCGCCGGTTGGTGGACGGCTCCGGGGCGGCCTCGGTCATCCTCTACGGCCCGCCCGGGACCGGAAAGACCACGCTGGCCTCGCTGATCTCCGGCGCGACCGGACGACGATTCGAGGCGCTCTCGGCGTTGAGTGCGGGGGTCAAGGAGGTGCGCGCGGTGATCGACACCGCGCGCCGGGCGGCCGCCTACGGCGAGCAGACCGTGTTGTTCATCGACGAGGTGCACCGATTCTCCAAAACCCAGCAGGACGCGTTGCTGGCCGCGGTGGAGAACCGCGTAGTGCTGCTGGTGGCCGCCACCACGGAGAACCCGTCGTTCTCGGTGGTCGCCCCGTTGCTGAGCCGGTCGCTGATCCTGCAGCTGCGGCCGCTGGGCCCCGAGGACATCGCCACCGTGGTGCACCGCGCCATCGACGACGAGCGCGGCCTGGGTGGCCGCGTCGAGGTGGCGCCCGATGCGGTGGAGCTGCTGGTCCGGTTGGCCGCCGGCGACGCCCGCCGTGCGTTGACCGCACTGGAAGTGGCCTCTGAAGGGGTGGCGGCGGGCGACCAGGTGACCGTCCAGACCGTGGAGGCATCCCTGGACCAGGCCGCGGTGCGCTACGACCGGGACGGCGACCAGCACTACGACGTGACCAGCGCGTTCATCAAGTCGGTACGGGGCTCTGATGTCGATGCCGCGCTGCACTACCTGGCCCGGATGCTGGTCGCGGGGGAGGACCCGCGGTTCATCGCCCGCCGGCTGATGATCCTTGCCAGCGAGGACATCGGGATGGCCGATCCGAGCGCGCTGCAGACCGCGGTCGCCGCCGCGCAGACCGTCGCGCTGATCGGTATGCCCGAGGCGCAGCTGACCCTGGCGCACGCGTGCGTACACCTGGCGACCGCACCGAAGTCCAACGCCGTGACCACTGCGCTGGGCGCGGCGATGGCCGACATCAAGGCCGGCAAGGCCGGGGCGGTCCCGGCGCACCTGCGCGACGGCCACTACGCGGGGGCGCAGGCGCTGGGCAACGCGGTCGGCTACCGGTACGCCCACGACCATCCGGACGGTGTTGTGCCACAACAATATCCGCCCGATGATCTGGTCGGTGTCGACTACTATCAGCCCACCGCCCGCGGCAATGAACGCGAGATCGCCGGACGCCTGCAGAAGCTGCGGGCCATCATCCGCCGCCGCTAGTCGCCAGTACCCGCCCAGCGCGCCCGGGTCGCCCCGATCAACGGTGCTGACCGACCCGCGGCGTGGGCGGGCGCCCGTAGGCTGGGGTCATGGACTCCGAAGTGCTCGACGTCGACACCGCGCGGCGTCGTACCGTCGACCTCACGGCGCAGGTACGGGCGTTCTGTGCCGCGCGCGGGGACGGATTGTGCAACGTTTTCGTGCCCCATGCGACGGCCGGGGTGGCGATCATCGAGACCGGCGCCGGCTCGGATGCCGACCTGGTCGACACCCTGGAGCGGCTGCTGCCGCGCGACGACCGCTACCGGCACGCGCACGGGTCACCGGGACACGGCGCCGATCACGTCCTGCCGGCGATCGTGGCGCCGTCGATCACGGTGCCGGTGGCCGACGGTGAGCCGCTGCTCGGCACCTGGCAGTCCGTGGTGCTGGTCGACCTCAACCGGGACAACCCGCGGCGGTCGGTGCGGTTGAGTTTCGTCGACAGCGCCTGACCCGGGCGGCAGCCTCTTGGCGTCAAGAAGGCGATCGGCAGACCGGTACTGTAGGGCCGTCTATAGGTGCGACAACGGCGGGAAAGCGACTTTAGAGTGCAGACACACGAGATCAGGAAACGCTTCCTCGATCACTTCGTGAAGGCGGGCCACACCGAGGTGCCCAGTGCTTCGGTGATCCTCGACGACCCGAATCTGTTGTTCATCAACGCCGGAATGGTGCAGTTCGTGCCGTTCTTCCTGGGTCAGCGCACCCCGCCCTATGCCACCGCCACCAGCATCCAGAAGTGCATCCGCACCCCGGACATCGACGAGGTGGGCATCACCACCCGGCACAACACCTTCTTCCAGATGGCCGGCAACTTCTCGTTCGGCGACTACTTCAAGCGGGGCGCGATCGAACTGGCCTGGACGCTGTTGACCAACAGCGTCGAGCAGGGTGGCTACGGGCTGGACCCGGAGCGGATCTGGGCCACGGTCTACCTCGACGACGACGAGGCGATAGCGCTGTGGCAAGAGATCGCCGGGTTGCCGGCAGAGCGGATCCAGCGCCGGGGGATGGCCGACAACTACTGGTCGATGGGCATCCCCGGGCCCTGCGGGCCGTCATCGGAGATCTACTACGACCGCGGCCCCGAATTCGGTGTCGGCGGCGGCCCGATCGCCAACGAGGACCGCTACATCGAGATCTGGAACCTCGTGTTCATGCAGAACGAGCGCGGTGAAGGAACCTCCAAGGAGGACTTCGAGATCCTGGGGCCGTTGCCGCGCAAGAACATCGACACCGGGATGGGCATCGAGCGGGTGGCGTTTCTGCTCCAGGGCGTGCACAACGTCTATGAGACCGACCTCGTTCGCCCGGTCATCGATCTGGTCGCCACTCGCGCGCCACGTGGCTATGACTCCGGCAACCACGCCGACGACGTGCGGTACCGGATCATCGCCGACCACTCCCGCACCGCGGCCATCCTGATCGGCGATGGCGTGAGCCCCGGCAACGACGGCCGCGGCTATGTGCTGCGCCGGCTGCTGCGCCGGGTGATCCGCTCGGCCAAGCTGCTGGGTATCGAGGGCCCGATCGTCGGCGACCTGATGGCAACCGTGCGCGACGCGATGGGACCGTCGTATCCGGAATTGGTCACCGACTTCGACCGGATCAACCGGATCGCGGTCGCCGAGGAGACCGCGTTCAACCGCACCCTGACATCGGGCTCGAAGCTGTTTGAGGACGCGGCGGCAGCCACCCGGTCTGCCGGCGCCACCGTGCTCTCCGGCAAGGACGCCTTCGCGTTGCACGACACCTACGGTTTCCCGATCGAGCTCACGCTGGAGATGGCCTCGGAGGCCGGACTGCAGGTCGACGAGGCCGGGTTCCGCACGCTGATGGCCGAGCAGCGACAGCGCGCCAAAGCCGACGCCGCCGCGCGCAAGCATGCCCACGCCGACCTGAGCGCCTACCGGGAGCTGATCGACGCCGGACCCACCGAGTTCACCGGGTTCGACGAGCTCACCACCGAAGGCCGCATCCTGGGCATCTTCGTCGACGGCAAGCGCGTGCCGGTGGTGTCGCATGAAGACGTCGCCGCAGATCGCGTTGAGCTGGTGCTGGACCGCACCCCGCTGTACGCCGAGGCCGGCGGGCAGATCGCCGACGCCGGCACGATCAGCGCCGGTACCGCCCAAGCCGCGGTCACCGACGTGCAGAAGATCGCTCAGACACTGTTCGTGCACCGGGTCAACGTCGAGTCCGGCGAATTCGTCGAGGGCGACACGGTCACCGCCGCGGTGGACCCGGGCTGGCGCAAGGGCGCCACCCAGGGTCACTCCGGCACCCACATGGTGCACGCCGCTCTGCGGCAGGTGTTGGGGCCCAACGCGGTTCAGGCCGGCTCGCTGAACCGGCCCGGCTATCTGCGGTTCGACTTCAACTGGCAGGGACCGCTGAGCGACGAGCAGCGCCGCCAAGTCGAGGAGGTCACCAACGAGGCGGTGCAGGCCGACTTCGAGGTGCACACCTTCACCGAAGAACTCGAGAAGGCCAAGGCCATGGGCGCCATGGCGATGTTCGGCGAGAAGTACCCCGAAAAAGTACGCGTCGTCGAGATCGGCGGGCCGTTCTCGCTGGAACTGTGCGGCGGCACCCACGTGCACAACTCGGCGCAGATCGGTCCGGTCACCCTCCTGGGCGAGTCGTCGGTCGGCTCCGGGGTGCGCCGCGTCGAGGCCTACGTCGGGCTGGACTCGTTCCGCCACCTGGCCAAGGAGCGAGCGCTGATGGCCGGCCTGGCGGCCTCGCTGAAGGTGCCCTCGGAGGAGGTGCCCGCCCGGGTGGCAAACCTGGTGGAGCGGCTGCGGGCGGCGGAAAAGGAACTCGACCGTGCGCGGTTAGCCGGCGCACGCGCCGCCGCGTCCAATGCGGCCACCGGCGCCGAACAAGTCGGTAACGTGCGCTTGGTGGCGCAGCGGATGTCCGGTGGTATCGGCGGTGGGGACCTGCGCTCGCTGGTCGGGGATATCCGCGGCAAACTCGGCGAGGGTCCGGCGGTGGTGGCGCTGATCGCCGAAGGCGAAGGCAGCGTGCCCTACGTGGTCGCCACCAATAGCGCCGCACAGGAACTCGGGCTGCGTGCCGACGATCTGGTCAAAGACCTGGCGGCGGCGGTGGCCGGCCGCGGCGGCGGCAAGGCAGACCTGGCGCAGGGCTCCGGCAAGGACCCGGCCGGCATCGATGCCGCCCTGGCGGCGGTCCGTTCGGCGGTCGCCCGGAGCGCGCCGGCGTGACCTCACCCCACCATCGCACCCCGGACCGGCCCGGCGGGCCGGACGATCCCGGCCGCGGACGACGGCTCGGGGTGGATGTGGGCAGTGTGCGGATCGGGGTGTCCTGCAGCGACCCTGACGGCCTGCTGGCGACCCCGGTGGAGACGGTCCGCCGGCACGCCTCGGGGTCGCACCTGCGCCGGCTGGCCGAGCTGGTCGACGAGTTCGACGTGGTCGAAGTGGTGGTCGGGCTGCCTCGGACCCTGGCCGACCGGACGGGGGCGGCCGCCGAGGACGCCATCGCGGTGGCCGATGACCTGGCCCGGGTGCTAACTAAGCGTGATCGCCCGGCCCCGGTGCGGCTGGCCGACGAGCGCCTGAGCACCGTCAGCGCGGCACGGGCTCTGCAGGCGGCCGGGGTGCGTTCCAAACGGCAGCGCTCAGTGATCGATCAGGCTGCAGCGGTGACCATCTTGCAGAGCTGGCTCGACCAGCGCCGGGTCTCGGGCTCAGCGGCGCCGACGGGGGACAACGATGTCTGAGGACCAACCTGCCACGAAGGCCAAACCCGTGGCGGTCGGGCCGCCGGGCCGCCGGATGAGCCGGACCGAGCGCGCCCGGCAGCAACGCCGGCGTAACCGGCACCGGAGCGTGGTCGGCGGGCTGGGCGTCGTGCTGGTCACGGTGACCGTGATCGCCGTGGTGTTCTTCGGCTCTAAGCTGTGGCACTCTCGGGGCCCCGTCCTCGACTACACCGGTGAGGGCGGCCAGCAGGTGCTGATCGAGGTGCGTGAGGGTGATTTCACCACCGCGATCGCCGAAACCATGCGGGGCGCCGGCGTGATCGCCAATGTCAAAACTTTCCTCGACATCGCGCAGGGTAACGCCGCCATCGCGATGATCCAGCCGGGCTTCTACCGACTGCGCACCGAGATCCCGGCCGCCACCGCGGTGCAGCAGCTCAGCGACCCACAGAGCCGGGTGGGCAAACTGGTGATCCCGGAGGGCCGCCAACTCGACGACACCACTGACATGAAGACCAACGTCGTGACTCCGGGAGTGTTCACGCTGATGGCCGAGGCCAGCTGCCTGGATCTCAACGGCGATCGCCACTGCCTCAAGGCGCAGGACCTGCGACGCGCCGCGGCGACGGAGACCCCGCAGGCGCTGTCGGTGCCGGACTGGGCCCTCGGCCCGGTCGCCAAGCTGGGAGGCGACCACCGCCGCATCGAGGGTCTGATCACGGCGGGCACCTGGAACGTCGACCCGACCGCCGCGGCGCCGGCCGTCGTGTCGAAGGTGATCGGCCAGAGCGCCGCGGAATTGGCGAAGTCCAATCTGCCGGCCACCGCCGAGCAACTGGGCATGACGCCCTACGAACTGTTGATAGTGGCGTCGCTGGTGCAGCGCGAAGCCCTGCCGCACGACTTCACCAAGGTGGCCCGGGTCATCGACAACCGGCTCAACGAACCTCAGCGCCTGGAGTTCGACTCGACGGTCAACTATCCGCTGGATCGCCAGGAGGTGGCCACGACCGACGCCGACCGGGCCAAGGTGACGCCGTGGAACACCTACGCCTCCGACGGGTTGCCGGCCACCCCGATCTGCTCGCCGGGAACGGAGGCTCTGCGCGCCGCCGAGCATCCCGAGCCGGGCGACTGGCTGTACTTCGTGACGATCGACAAGGACGGCACCACCTTGTTCACCCACAGCTATCAACAGCACCTGAACAACATCGAGATGGCCCTGGGCAACGGTGTCCTCGACAGCTCCCGCTGAGCCGGGGCCCCGCAAGGCGGCGGTTCTCGGGTCGCCGATCGCGCACTCGCGGTCACCGCAGCTGCACCTGGCGGCTTACCGGGCCCTGGGTCTGCGCGGATGGACCTATGACCGCATCGAGTGCGACGCCGAGCAGCTGCCGGCGCTGGTAGCCGGATTGGGGCCGGAATGGGTCGGCCTGTCGGTCACCATGCCGGGCAAGTTCGCGGCGCTGGCCTTCGCCGACGAGCGCACAACGCGCGCCGAGCGGATCGGCTCGGCCAACACCCTGGTGCGCACGGAGACCGGCTGGTTGGCCGACAACACCGACGTCGACGGCGTGACCGGGGCGCTGGGGTCGGTCGGTCCCGTTGCGGGCGGGGAGGCGATCGTGCTGGGGTCGGGCGGCACCGCGCCGGCGGCGGTGGTGGCGTTGACCGAACTCGGGGTCAGCCGCATCACGATCGGCGCGCGCAATCCCGACAACGCCGCCCGGGTGGTGGCTCTGGCGACCGAAGCCGGTGTGCCGGCCCGCTTTTGCGCACTCGATGAGGTCGCGTTGGGTGAGGCGGCCGCATCCGCATCGGTGGTGGTCAGCACCCTTCCGGCCGACGTCGCGGCCCGCTACGGCCCGGTGCTGGCCCGGGTGCCGATGCTGTTGGACGCGATCTATGACCCGTGGCCGACGCCGCTGGCGGCGGCGGTCGCGGCGGCGGGCGGAACGGTGATCAGCGGCCTGCAGATGCTACTGCACCAGGCGTTCACCCAGGTTGAGCTTTTCACGGGCCGGCCCGCACCCCGTGCGGCGATGACTTGCGAGATCGGCGACCCGGCCTGAGCATGGCGCCATGGTGGCGGCTCTGGTGGCGGCGTGGCTGATACTGCTGAGCGGCTATGACATCCGGCAGCGCCGGCTGCCGAACTGGCTGACGCTGCCCGCGGCGGTGGTGGTGCCGGCAGTCGCGGCCGGGTCCGGGCGGGGGACCGCGGCGCTGGCCGGGGCGGCGGCGCTGACCGCGGTCTATCTGGCCGTGCACCTCGTCGTACCCGCCGGGTTGGGCGCGGGCGACGTCAAACTCGCCGCCGGGCTCGGCGCATTGACCGGCTCCTTCGGCGCCGATGTGTGGTTGCTGGCGGCACTGTGCGCGCCGCTGCTGACCGGGGTCTGGGGGCTGCTCGCCGCGCTGGCGCACCGGGGTCCAACGGTTCCGCACGGGCCATCGATGTGCCTGGCCAGCGCGGTGGCGGCGGGTCTGGGAATGTTCTGAGGACGTCGGGTCAGCCCAATTGTGGAGGTCACCGGCGACGTCGAGATCAGCGAACTCAAATTAACGCCGTGGTTAGCCTTGACAGGAATCGTTTGCCACTCAGCCCGCTATTAGGTAATATTCCAGTATTAACTGTGCTGACGGGGTATAGCACTGATCTGTTATGACCGAGGGGGTGACCGTGAAGCGAGCTGTAGTCGGGGGCGTAGTCGCTGCTGCGGTCGTCGTGGGTGGCGCTGTGGTGGCCACCAATATGGCATCGCCGTCCCTGCCTGACGTGCAGGTTCCTGCGGTGACGCTGTCCAACGCCGAGGGAACCGACGCCACCGTGCAGTGGCTGGACCTGTTCGCGCAGACCTCGGCCGGTAATGCCGAGTCGTTCGGCGGCTACCTGCTGGACCCGAGCACGGCGGTTGCGCCCGGCGAATCCCCGCTGGTGCTGATCGACCCGCAGACCTCCGCCGAGGACTTCGATCGGATTCTCGATGGCGTCGTGGGCAATGTGGGCAGCCAGCTCAATGCGGTGACTTCGCCCAGCAACGGGCCCGACGCGGTCACCTATCTGATCCTCAAGAACGGTTCCTGAGCCCCCAGCGGGTGGTGAACCGGATAATTCCGGGGTTTCGCGCTGTACTGAGCCTTCGGTGTGCTGAACCGTAAAGTCCTCCAAGCCCGAGCTCCCCAGACCGGCATGGGAAGATGGGACACGTGTTGCGTTGGATAACCGCCGGGGAATCACACGGTCGCGCGCTGGTCGCAGTGGTCGAGGGCATGGTCGCCGGAGTGGGCGTCACCTCGGCTGATATCGCGGCCCAACTGGCCCGCCGTCGCCTGGGCTACGGCCGCGGTGCCCGGATGAAGTTCGAGGCCGACGCGGTCACCGTCTTGTCCGGGGTGCGCCACGGGGTCACGCTGGGCGGCCCGATCGCGGTCGAGATCGGCAATACTGAATGGCCCAAGTGGGAGACGGTGATGTCCACCGATCCGGTGGATCCGGACGTGCTCGACGCCGAAGGCGGGGCCCGCAACGCACCGTTGACCCGACCACGGCCCGGCCACGCCGACTACGCCGGCATGCTCAAGTACGGCTTCGACGACGCCCGCCCGGTGTTGGAGCGGGCCAGCGCGCGTGAGACGGCCGCACGGGTCACCGCGGGCACCATTGCCCGGGCGTTTCTGGATCAGGCCCTCGGCGTGCAGGTGATCTCCCACGTCATCTCGATCGGCGCCTCCGACCCCTACGACGGCCCGGTGCCCGCACCCGAGGACCTGGCCGCGATCGACGCCAGCCCGGTCCGTGCCTATGACGAGAAGGCGCAGCAGTCGATGATCGCCGAGATCGAGGCGGCCAAGGCCGACGGCGACACCCTGGGCGGGGTGGTGGAAGTGGTCGTCTCGGGCCTGCCGATCGGGCTGGGGTCCTTCATCAGCGGCGACGACCGGCTGGACGGTCAACTGGCGGCCGCGGTGATGGGCATCCAGGCGATCAAGGGGGTCGAGATCGGCGACGGTTTCACCACCGCCCGCCGGCGCGGCAGCGCGGCCCACGACGAGATGTACCCCGGGCCCGACGGTGTGGTGCGTTCCACCAACCGGGCCGGCGGGCTTGAAGGCGGAATGACCAACGGCCAGCCACTGCGGGTGCGCGCGGCGATGAAGCCGATCTCCACCGTCCCGCGGGCATTGGCCACCGTGGACATGGCCACCGGCGATGAGGCGGTCGCGATCCACCAGCGCTCCGATGTGTGCGCCGTCCCGGCCGCGGGGGTGGTGGCCGAAGCCATGGTGGCGTTGGTGCTGGCCCGTGCGGCGCTGGACAAGTTCGGTGGGGACTCGCTGACCGAAACCCGACGCAACATCGAGGCATATCGGCGTTCGGTGGCCGAGCGCGGGCCGGTGGGCGACCAGGCGCGGGCATCGGGGTAGACCGTGGCGCCCAGAGCGGTTCTGGTGGGGTTGCCCGGAGCGGGCAAGTCCACTATCGGCCGGCGCCTGGCCAAGGCGCTCGGCGTCGAGATGCTCGACACCGACGCCGCCATCGAGGCCCGCACCGGCCGGAGCATCGCCGACATTTTCGCGACCGACGGCGAGCAGGAGTTCCGCCGCATCGAGGAGGAAGTGGTGCGCGCGGCGCTGGCTGATCACGACGGCGTGTTGTCCTTGGGCGGGGGAGCAGTCACCAGCCCCGGGGTCCGAGACGCCCTGGCCGGGCACACCGTGGTGTTCCTGGAGATCAGCGCCGCCGAAGGGGTACGGCGCACCGGCGGCAGCACCGTACGCCCGCTGCTGGCCGGGCCGGGCCGAGCCGAGAAGTTCCGTGAGTTGATGGCCGCGCGGGTGCCGCTCTACCGGCGCCTGGCGACGATCCGGGTCAACACCAACCGGCGAAACCCGGGAGCGGTGGTGCGCTATATCGTGTCCCGGTTGGAGGCCGGCGCGCCGGACCGCACGGCGGACGCATCCGGCCGGGCACAACCGCCGCCGCCCGGCTCACCGCCCACTCCCGCCACGCTTGCCGCACGACAGACCGGAGGACGCACGTGACCGAGATTCCCGAGCCGATCACCGTGACGGTGGCAACCGACCCGCCGTACCCGGTGGTGATCGGCAAAGGCCTGCTCGGTGATCTCGCCGGCCTGCTCGCCGGCCGCAACAAGGTGGCGATCCTGCATCAGCCCACGTTGGAGCAGACCGCGGAGGGCATCCGAACCTATCTGTCCGACAAGGGGATCGAGGCACACCGCGTCGAGATCCCGGATGCCGAGGACGGCAAGTCGTTGCAGGTGCTGGGCTTCATCTGGGATGTGCTGGGCCGCATCGGCCTCGATCGGCGTGACGCCCTGGTCAGTCTCGGCGGGGGCGCCGCCACCGACGTGGCAGGCTTCGCGGCGGCCACCTGGCTGCGCGGCATCTCGATCGTGCATGTGCCGACCACCCTGCTGGCGATGGTCGACGCCGCGATCGGCGGCAAGACCGGTATCAATACCGAAGCCGGCAAGAACCTCGTCGGCGCGTTCCATCAGCCGACGGCCGTCGTCGTCGACCTGGCCACCCTGGAGACCCTGCCGCAGCGCGAGATCGTCGCCGGCATGCCCGAGATCGTCAAGGCCGGCTTCATCGCCGATCCGGTGATCCTGGACCTGATCGAAGCCGATCCCCAAGCTGCGATGGACCCGAGCGGCGAGGTGCTGGGCGAGCTGATCCGGCGCTCCATCACCGTCAAGGCCGAAGTCGTCGCCGCCGACGAGCGCGAGTCGGGTCTGCGCGAAATCCTGAACTACGGCCACACTCTCGCGCATGCGATCGAGGCGCTGGAGCACTACCAATGGCGGCACGGAGACGCGGTGTCGGTCGGGCTGGTCTTCGCCGCCGAACTGGCCCGCGTCACCGGACGACTCGACGACGAGACCGCCGACCGGCACCGTTCGATCCTGCTGTCGCTGGGCCTGCCGGTCAGCTACTACGAGAGCGCCCTGCCGGCGCTGCTGGAATACATGATGGGGGACAAGAAGAACCGGGCCGGGGTGCTGCGATTCGTGGTGCTCGACGGCTTGGCCAAGCCGGGCCGGCTCGAAGGTCCTGACCCGATGCTGCTGGCCGCCGCCTATGACGAGGTGGGCCGGCGCTTCCGATTGGAGCGACGGTGAACCGGATCAACGTCATCAACGGCCCGAACCTGGGGCGGCTGGGTCTGCGCGAACCGGATGTCTACGGCGACACCACCTATGCGGACCTACAGGCGCTTATCGAGCGGGAGGCGACGGTGCTGGACGTCGACGTCGTGGTGCGGCAGAGCGACAGCGAAGCCGAACTGCTGGAGTGGGTTCATCAGGCCGCCGACGCCGCCGAACCGGTGATTCTCAACGCCGGTGGACTGACCCACACCTCGGTGGCACTGCGCGACGCCTGCGCCGAGCTGAGCGCACCGTTGATCGAACTGCACATCTCCAATGTGCATGCTCGCGAAGACTTTCGGCGGCATTCCTACCTGAGCCCGATCGCCAGCGGGGTGATCGTCGGCCTGGGGGTGCGGGGCTACCTGCTGGCGCTGCGCTACCTGGCCGAGTTGCCCGGCTGAGTCTCCCCACCGTCCTCCGGGATCGCGGGGATCTCGGAGGTCGTCTCGGTGTCGGCCGGGAACTCCTCGGTGGTGAAGCCCCCGGAGGGACCGGCCAGCGTCGCGCCCGCATCGGGTTGCGTGGCGGCGGCGTCGGTCTGGGCGGCCCCGATCTCGGAGGCCTCCTCGGAAGCCACCGGAGCGGCGCCCACGGTGGCGAACACATCGGTGGCGGGTGCGCCCTCGTGGGCGGCCAGGCCGTGGTGGCGTTGCGGGGCCTTCTCGTAGTCCTTGTCGACGCGACGGCGTCCCAGCGTGACCGCAGCCACTGCCGGCACGAACACCAGCAACGCGGTGAAGGCGGCGAAACTTGTCAGCTCGTTGAACAAACTGCTGACGTAGAGCGCCTTGTCGACCAGGGCGATGATCCACGTCACCACTCCGCTGATCAGACCGGCGACCAGTCCGGCACCCAGCCAGGTCATGGCGAGGTCCGCGCGCCGGTCCGGGTCGGGGTTGGCTCTGGCGTCGGCGCGGCCGTCCGAGTGGCCCCACACCATCACGGCGATCGCGAACAAGATCACCAGGATCAGGCTGATCAGGCCGGCCTGTGCTTCGAAGGCGTTGATCAACACCCCCTGGATCAGGCGGATGACGACCATCAGCGCTGCGAAGACCAATCCGCGAAGAAACCACTTGCTCATGGGGCCACAGCGTAGCGAGTACCGTCACACCGCGTGACACATTCCTCCCGTCGGCTGCGTCTGGGCGCCGCGATCAGTGCGGCCGGATTGGACGCGATGCTGGTCACAGACTTGGTCAATGTGCGGTACCTGTCGGGATTCACCGGGTCGGCCGGTGCCTTGCTGGTCTACGCCGACCGATGGGCCGACGACCGGCCCCCGCTGCTGGCGACCGACGGCCGATACCGCACCCAGGCCGCCCGGCAGGCCCCCGACCTGCAGACGGCGATCGAGCGCGCCGGAGCGAGCCACCTGGTCGCGCAGGCGGCGGCGGCCGGGGTGCGCCGGCTGGGGTTCGAGGGACATGTGGTCACCGTGGACGGGTTCGACACCCTGTCGGCGGTGCTGGCCGCAGCCCACAGCGCCGGTGCGAATACCGAACTGGTTCGCGCCTCGGGCATGGTGGAGGCGCTGCGGGAGGTCAAGGACGCCGGTGAGGTCGCTCTGTTGCGGCTGGCCTGCGAGGCCGCCGACGCGGCATTGAGCGATGTGGTGGAGCGCGGCGGGCTGCGCCCGGGCCGCACCGAACGGGAGGTCGGCCGGGAACTGGAAGCCCGGATGCTCGACCATGGCGCCGACGCCGCCTCGTTCGAGACCATCGTGGCCGCGGGCCCCAACTCGGCGGTTCCGCATCACCGGCCGACCGACGCCGTGCTGGCCGCCGGCGACTTCGTCAAGATCGACTTCGGTGCTCTGGTGGCCGGCTACCACTCCGATATGACCCGTACCTTCGTGCTGGGCCCTCCGGCGGACTGGCAGCGTGAGATCTACCAGGTGGTGGCGACTGCCCAGCGGGCCGGCCGGGAGGCACTGGTGCCGGGCGCCAGGCTGCGCGACGTCGATGCCGCCGCGCGCCAGGTGATCGCCGACGCCGGCTACGCCGAGACCTTCGGCCACGGCCTCGGCCACGGGGTGGGTCTGCGGATCCATGAAGCGCCGGGAATCAACGCGGCGGCCGACGGTACACTGCTTGCCGGTGCTGTGGTGACCGTGGAGCCCGGCGTCTATCTGGCCGATCGTGGCGGCGTCCGGATCGAGGACACGCTCGTGGTCGGCGGTGCCGCACCCGCATCCGCGGGGACACACCCGGAATTGCTGACTCGGTTCCCCAAGGAACTGACCATTGTCTAGGAGACGTAGAAAACGTGGCTTCAACTGCTGACTTCAAGAACGGACTGGTGCTGGTGATCGACGGCCAGCTCTGGCAGATCGTCGAGTTCCAGCACGTCAAGCCGGGCAAGGGACCGGCCTTCGTGCGCACCAAGCTCAAGAACGTGGTGTCGGGCAAGGTTGTCGACAAGACCTACAACGCCGGCGTGAAGGTGGAGACCGCCACCGTCGACCGCCGTGACGCCACCTTCCTGTACCGCGACGGGAACGATTTCGTGTTCATGGACAGTGCCGACTACGAGCAGCACCCGCTGCCCGAGGCGATGGTCGGCGAGTCGGCGAACTACCTGCTGGAGAGCATGCCGGTGCAGATCGCCTTCCACAACGGGGTCCCGCTGTACCTGGAGCTGCCGGTCAGCGTCGAACTGGAGGTCAGCCACACCGAGCCGGGCCTGCAGGGTGACCGCTCCAGTGCCGGGACCAAGCCGGCCACCATGGAGACCGGCGCGCAGATCAACGTGCCGCTGTTCATCAACACCGGAGACAAGCTGAAGGTCGACACCCGCGACGGCAGCTATCTGGGACGGGTCAACTCCTGACCATGCCCGCCGGTGGGGACGTCGAATCCGCGCGGCCCGCGCGAGCGGTGCGGGGCCGTCACCTGGCCCGCAAACGCGCAGTGGACCTGTTGTTCGAATCCGAGGCCCGGGGACTGACCCCGGCCGAGGGCGCGGCGATGCGGGCGGAACTGGCCAGCCAGCAGCCCGACGTGGCGCCGCTGCACCCGTATACGGTCACGGTGGCCCAGGGGGTGGCCGCCCACGGCGCCCATATCGACGATCTGATCACCTCGCACCTGCAGGGCTGGAAGCTTGAGCGGCTGCCGGCCGTCGACCGGGCGATCCTTCGGGTGGCGATCTGGGAGCTGCTGCACGCCGAGGACGTACCCGAGCCGGTCGCCGTCGACGAGGCGGTGAAGTTGGCCAAGGAGCTGTCCACCGATGATTCGCCGGGCTTCGTCAACGGCGTGCTGGGCCAAGTGATGCTGGTGACGCCCCAGCTGCGCGCGGCATCGCAGGCGGTCCGCGAGGCGGCACGGCCCGTAGCGCCCGCCGAGGACGACGGAGACGACACCGAATAGCCCCGTCGCAGCACCGGCGGCCATGACGAAAGAACCGGCGCAGCCTGTTGGCTGCGCCGGTTCTTGCTTGTGTTCTGGCTTTGGTCAGGCCCAGCTGGAGCCGACGGACGCGTCGGTGTTGGCCATGTTGTTGCCCGCCGACTGCACCTTCTGACCGTGGCTGTTGGCCTGCTCATAGATCACCGCGAAGTTGCGGCCCAACTGCGCCACGAACTCCTGGCACGCCACCGAACCCGCGCCACCCCAGAAGTCCCCGGCAGCCAACACATCATGCACGATCGCCTGATGCTCAGCCTCCAACGACGCCGCCTGGGCCCGAATCAACGCACCGTGGGCGTCGACATCACCGAACTGGTAATTGATGCTCATAGCTGCTCTCCTCTAACCCTTCTAGCTCGACAGGATCTGCTGCGAAGCAGCTTCCTGCTGCTCGTAATGGTTGGCGTCGCGAATCAAACCATCACGCACCCCGTGCAGCATGGTCACAATGTTGCGAAACGCCGTCTGCATCTGACCCATGGTGTCCATCGAAGTGCGCTCGGCCAAACCACCCCAGCCCGCACCCGAGATGTTCGTCGAGGACGCCCACATCCGCCGGGCCTCATCCTCCACCGTCTGGGCGTGCACATCAAAACGCCCCGCCATCGCACGCATCGCGTCCGGATCGGTCATAAAACGTGTTGCCATGAAAATCTCTCCTCTTCATTGATGAATGGTGAAATCCGAGTCGGTGCGCCGGCCGTCGCAGGCTCACGCACCAGGGTTCGACTGGACGAGAATTTGGTCCGAATGGCGCCCCCTTAACCAGCTGAGGCCGCGTTGGCCGCCTCGGTGAGTTCATAGGAGCCGGCACTGGTCGCCAGCATGTGCACGAACTGGTCGTGTATCGCCTTGGCCTGCGTGCTGACGGCCTGGTAGACCTTCGCGTGAGCGGCGAACTGCGCGGCAGTCAGCGCCGAAACCTGGTCGCCTGCTGCGGGTATCACCCCGGTGGTAGGACCGGCGGCGCCGGCGTTTTCGGCGTTGACCGAGGTGCCGATGCTCATCAGGCGGCTGGCGGCGAAGTTCAGATCCTCGGGTTGTGTCGTCACGAATGACATGCGGTTTCCCCTCTCTTGATTGGTTCATCGGGCTGCTTACGTGGCATCTGGGTGGCTGGCGGGCTAGGAGGTGGCCGGGCCGGGCCACCCGCCGGCAGCATCTGATTCACCGCTGTCTCTTCACGTTTCGGGTTGCCATCACGACCTCGCTAATTCGAGACGTCTTTGAGTAGCGCGACCGCGGAGCGATGCAGTATGTCGCGTTCCTTGACCAGGTCGGCGGCCACCTTGCGAAGCTCTTTGAGCTCATCGCGTTCGGTGAATTTGCCTGCGGTGCTCGCGGCGTGTTGAGGCGGCGCCCATCGGGTCGACGGTTCCTCCGCGGACTGGCCACCCAGTTCTGGGAGCACCTTGAGCCGGGGGCCGAACCGCGAGCCGGACTCGCCACTGCGCGGGGCGTTCACCGCACCGGCGAGCATGGGCATCCCGCCGCCCATGAATCCGCCTGGGGCGCCGGTCATGCCACCAAGACCGGCAATGGGTGCAGCCGCCGAAGCAAGCCGCACATTCGCCGACGCCGTGGCCATCGGCGAAGCCGCTGCGCCCCACGACGGAGGCACGGAGAGCCCGCCGACGGAACCCGCTCGGCCCAATCCCCCCAACGCAGAACCCGACGATCCCACCAGGCTCGCCCCCACCGCGCCCATTTCGGGAAGGGTGGTCACCGCGCTCACCGGGACTGCCGCGGCCGCCGACATCGCCGACGTCATCGCCGAAGATGCTGTGATGGCCGCGTTCACGCCGGGAACGATGGTGAACATGGAACCCGATGCGGTATAACCCAGCCCGCCGATGACCGCTTGTAATCCGGAAAACGACCCGTTCAACGCCAGGAAGTCCTTGCCGAGCTGCGTATCCGCCAGGTTGAAGTTCAAGATCTGGTCGATGATGCTCTGGGCCGAACCGCCGGCCGCCGAGCCCGCGCCCTGGCTGACGGCGGCTGTTTGGTTGGCTTCGCCGGTGGGGTTGGTGTTTTTGGGGGGTGGGCTGAAGGGTGTGAGGGTGGTGGCGGCTGCGGAGCCGGCTGCGTAGCTGTACATCGCGGCGGTGTCTTGTGCCCACATTGCGCCGTATTCGGCTTGGTTGGCGGCGATCGCCGGTGTGTTTTGGCCCAGGAGGTTGGTCGCCACGAGGGTGGCCAGGGTGGTGCGGTTGGTGGCGATGACCGGTGGGGGGACGGTGGCGGCGAATGCGGCTTCGTAGGCGGCTGCGGCTGCTCTGGCCTGGGAGGCGGCTTGTTCGGCTTGGGTGGCGGTGGTGGCCATCCATTGCACATAGGGGGCTGCTGCGGCGGCCATCGAGGTCGCGGTCGGTCCCTGCCAGGCTTGGCCGGTCAGTTCTGAGATCACGTCCTGGTAGTGGGCGGCCGCCGAACTCAGTTCGGTGGCCAGCCCGTCCCAGGCTGTTGCGGCCGCCATCATCGGGGACGATCCCGGCCCCACATACATCCGCCCGGAGTTCACTTCCGGAGGCAACATCCCGAAATCCATCAGGCTCATGCCCTAAATTCCTTTCTGATCAGGCGTGCTGCCGCATCGCGCTCCTTGGTCAATTCGCCGACTGCGCTGCGCAGCCCCTCCAGTTCGCGGCGTTCATGGTTGCTCAGTGAGCTGGTGACAGCTGCGGTACGCGAAATCGGTTGCGCCCACCGGTCGGTGGTCCCCTGGTACGCACCGGACCTTCCTGCCGATGGGGCCGCGACGCGTGCCCGAGTCCGGGACCTGGAACCGCCCTTCTTCGGCGTATTCACCATGCCGGCTATCAATGGCCGGCCGCCCGACGATTCACCGGCCCGCATCGCGGTCGTCGCCGGAAGGCCGCCGGCCTCCGCGCTGGGCAGGGCCGCAGCCGAGTACAGCGCCGCGGGGGAATTCGTCGCCAACGCGGTGGGAGCGGCGACCCAGGACTGCGGCACCGAAAGTCCGCGAATCGACGAGGCCTGACCCAGGCCGGCCGAAACCGGACTGGAGGATGCGGCCAGTGTGGTTCCCACTCCGGATACCTCGGAGGTCAACGCGGCCGCCGGCATTGCTGCTGCGGCGGCCGCCTCACCCCATGCGGTGCCGTTGACGCCACCGGCGCCGAGCATCCCGGACAGTGTGAGCATCTGGAAGGCGGAGCTGTTGAACGGGATGGCGCCGAAGTTGACCATCGACAGGCCGAAGCTCCCCGCGAGCTGGTTGGCGGAGCTGATCAGCGGGGTACCGGTGAATCCCAGCCAGCTGTCGATCAGCGACTGGATGGGTCCGGGGGCCGCGCCCTGCGCTGCCGCCGGCCCGGTCAGGTTCTGCAGCGCAGACGCGGCTGAGGATCCTGCGGCGGTACCGGCTTGGTGGACTGCGGCCGCCTGGTTGGCTTCGCCGGCCGGGTTGCTGTTCTGCGGCGGCGGGCGAAACGGTGTCAACGTGGCCGCCGCCGCCGAGGCGCTCGCGTAGCTGTACATCGCCGCCGCGTCCTGGGCCCACATCTCGCCGTATTCGGCCTGTGTGGCTGCGATCGCCGCCGTGTTCTGCCCGAGCGTATTGGTGGTCATCAAGGCGGCCAGCCGTGTCCGGTTTGCTGTGATCAGCGGTGGTGGCACGGTGGCGGCGAACGCCGCCTCGTAGGCGGCCGCCGCCGCACGGACCTGGGTGGCGGCCCGCTCGGCCTGGGCAGCGGTGGTTGCCATCCAATGCACGAACGGGGCGGCCGCGGAAGCCATCGAGGTCGCGGCCGGGCCTTGCCAGACTTCGCCGGCCAGTTCTGAGATCACCTCCTGGTAGTTGGCGGACGCCGTACTCAACTCCGCGGCCAACCCGCTCCAGGCGGTCGCCGCCGCCATCAGCGACCCCGAACCGGGTCCGGCGTACATCCGCCCGGAATTCACCTCCGGCGGCAACATCGCGTAGTCGATTCCGATCACGATCGGCTGACCTCCCGGAGCAGGAAGGCCACCGCGTCGCGTTCCAACGCCAACTCGGCGATCTCCTGGCGCAGCTCATCGCGTTCCATGCGTTCTTCGTCGGTGAGCTTGTTCGCGGCGCCGGCGAACTCGTCCGCCGAGACCCATTGGTCGGTGTCGCCGCGGCGGCCATCGGCCTTCTCGCCGGTCGTCGGCAGCACCTTCATCCGGGGCAGGAAGCGGGAGCGGGTCTCGCCGTTCTGCGGCGCGTTGACCGCACCCGCGACCGCGGGGATACCGCCCATCATCGGAGCACCCATCGCACCGGGCACGCCGCCGGCGGCGGGCAGTGCCGTGGCTGAGGCAAGTCGGATCGCCGGGGATGCCGTTCCCGACGCCGCCGGGGCGGCGACCCAGGATGGTGGCACCGAAAGCCCTCGAAGCGACGCGGCTTGTCCCAGGCTGGCCGAGACCGGCCCGGAGGATCCCGCCAGGGTTGCCCCCAGGCCGGCGCCGGAGACCTCGGATGACAAGGCGGCGGCCGGCAACGCTGCGGCGGCAGCCGCCTCGCCCCACGCGCCTCCGTTCACGCCGGCGGCGTTGAGCATCCCGATGAACTGCAGGAATTGCATCGCAGAGCTGTCCCAGATCGGGGCCGCGAGCAGGGTGCTGGTCAAACCACCGCTTCCTACCAATTGGTTCAGGGAACTGATCAGCGGTGTGCCGGTGAAGCTGAGCCAGCTGTCGATCAGCGCCTGGATGGGGGCAGGAACCACGCCTTGTGCTGCCGCCGGTGCAGCCAGGGTGGCCAGCGCGGAGGCGGCCGTGGAGCCGGTCGTGGTTCCGGCGTTGGCGACGGCGGCTGTTTGGTTGGCTTCGCCGGTGGGGTTGGTGTTTTTGGGGGGTGGGCTGAAGGGTGTGAGGGTGGTGGCGGCTGCGGAGCCGGCTGCGTAGCTGTACATCGCGGCGGTGTCTTGTGCCCACATTGCGCCGTATTCGGCTTGGTTGGCGGCGATCGCCGGTGTGTTTTGGCCCAGGAGGTTGGTCGCCACGAGGGTGGCCAGGGTGGTGCGGTTGGTGGCGATGACCGGTGGGGGGACGGTGGCGGCGAATGCGGCTTCGTAGGCGGCTGCGGCTGCTCTGGCCTGGGAGGCGGCTTGTTCGGCTTGGGTGGCGGTGGTGGCCATCCATTGCACATAGGGGGCTGCTGCGGCGGCCATCGAGGTCGCGGTCGGTCCCTGCCAGGCTTGGCCGGTCAGTTCTGAGATCACGTCCTGGTAGTGGGCGGCCGCCGAACTCAGTTCGGTGGCCAGCCCGTCCCAGGCTGTTGCGGCCGCCATCATCGGGGACGATCCCGGCCCCACATACATCCGCCCGGAGTTCACTTCCGGAGGCAACATCCCGAAATCCACTGTCACCACCTATCTACTCGGGTCTGAACCAGCCAGACCAACGTGCAGCTAGATGCAACGCTGTGATCCAGAGCAGAGGTGTCTCAATCTGAGATAACCGTCACTTCTCGCGGTGCCACGAAATAGATTCTGTGTACACCTGCGCGATGTAGGGGCCTGAGGTGACGGCAGGGGTTACGGTCAATGTTCGAGGCGGCAGTAGCAGTAGCCGAGGAGCGGTCGGCGAAGGAGCACGCCAGGGACCAGTTTTTGTCCACTGGCATCATCGAGGCGGGGCTGATCGAGCCCTACGTGATGAATTCGTGGCGGCGGGCCAAGCAGCGGCGAGTCGGGCCCGATCGCATCAATGAGCAACGTCAGCGTGATGTCAACGCTGAAACCCCACTCGTGCGCGCCGCGTTTCCCGTGCTCCATCGGCTCGCCGATGATATGGCGCTTCATGCGGTCGGCATCGTCCTGACGTCGGCGGAGGGGCTGGTGTTGGACCGCAAGGTCACGGACCTGGCCATTATGAAGACGCTCGACGAGGTTCAGCTGGCCCGCGGCTACTCCTACGCCGAGGAGTTCACCGGGACCAACGGCATCGGCACCAGTCTGGAATGCGGCAGGCCGACGTTCATCAGGGGCAGCGAACACTATGTCGGTGCACTGACCGGCCTGGCCTGTGCCGGTTCACCGATCCGTGACCCCATTACCGGCCGGGTGCTCGGTGTCGTCAACCTCACGTGTTGGGTCGGTGAATCCGATCCCATGCAGTTCACCTTGGCCAAGAATGTCGGCAATCAAATCGAAGGCCGCCTCAACACCCTGAAAACCGAGAGTGAGGTTGCACTGCTGTCGGCTTACCGTCAGCAGTCCCGCAAACATCCCGGCCACGTACTGGCCGTCGGCGGCGACATCGTGTTGATGAATCAATATCTGCGACAAGCTCTGGAGCCGGCCGATCAGATCGCGCTACTGAGCAACGCGACCGAGATGATCCAGGCTCCCGACGCCGCAACCGGCTTGGCCGTGCTGCCGAGCGGGAACGTGGCGCGGATCTCCGCTGTGGAGCGAATTTCGACCGGCAGTGCCGTATTTCAAGTACAGATCCAGCCGACCGCTGAGCGCAGCGTGGCCCCGGCCCGGCAGTCCCGTCACATACCCGGGCTGGCCGGTCGCAGCAGTTCGTGGCGGCGCTGCGGACAACTGGTGGAACAGTGTTGCCGGGACCGAAATTGGGTGGTCATCGAAGGAGAACGCGGATCAGGGCGCGCCAAGCTCGGGCAGGCGGTGGCCCAGTTCGTGGCGCCACAACGGTCCGTTCGACTTCTGCGGGTGGAAAAGTTCAGTAGTGCAGATGATTTCATCACTGAAGTCGAAGCTCACACCGCGGACGATGATTTCTCACTGGTACTCGCCAACATCGACGATCTCCCTGAGGAGGCCGTCGAGCACCTGGCGGCCATTCTGCAGGCGCGTGCCGGGCACGGCTGGATCGCGGTGACGACCGACGTCGAGGTGCGCTCGACACTGGTGGACATGCTCGTCGTGCCGCACTTCACCCACACCGCTGTCGTTCCGCCGCTGCGGCACCGTATCGACGACATCGAGGAATTGGTGCCGATGCTGCTGCGCGAGCTCACCCGCGGGGCCGACGTACGGCTGGCCCCGGAGGCGATGCGGCAGCTGGCGAAGCTGGCCTGGCCGGGCAACGTGGCTCAATTGCGCAGGGTGCTGGCCGAAACGGTCGCCGTCCAACGTTCCGGCGTCATCGGGGTGGACAAGCTTCCCGCCGAATGCCGCTCGCTGGCTCGGCACCGGCTCACCGCCCTGGAGGCGCTGGAGCGGGACGCGATCGTACGTAGCCTGCTCGAAAACGGTGGCGACAAGGCGGCCGCCGCCCAGGCGCTGGGAATGTCGCGCGCCACGATCTACCGCAAGATCAACCAGTTCGGTATCACGTGAGCCGAGCCGGCCGCGCAGCGAGCTAATTCGCCGGGGAACTCAGCGACCCGCGGGCGGGTCTCAGACTGAGACGCATCTGCACGCCCCGCGGCCGTTCAATTGCGATGAGGGTGCCGCACGGCGGTGACGGTGTCCGCCGGGCACGACAATTCACGAGAACCATTCGAGGAGTTCGCAATGAAGGCAGTCCAGGTCGTCGGCTATCACACCAAGCCTCAGCTTGTCGAGGTACCGGATCCTACGATCGAAGGACCGCTGGACGTCATCGTCCGCATCGGTGCCGCCGGAGTGTGCCGCACAGACCTGCATATCCTGGAGGGCCAGTGGGCAGAGATCACCGGTGTGGGTCTCCCGTATACGATCGGCCACGAGAACGCCGGATGGGTCCATGCCGTCGGTGACGCGGTCACCAATGTCACGGTGGGGGACAAGGTGATTTTGCACCCACTGGTGACCTGCGGGCTATGCCGTGCGTGCCGATTCGGCGACGATGTGCACTGTGAGGGCAGTCAGTTCCCCGGCGTCGACACCCACGGCGGTTATGCCGAATTCCTCCGCACCAGCGCTCGCAGCGTGGTGAAGCTCGATGACAGCCTCGAGCCCGCCGACGTGGCCGCGCTCGCGGATGCCGGCCTGACCGCCTACCACGCCGCCGCCAAGGTGGCACGGCTGACCCGCCCGGGAGACGTCTGCGTCGTTATCGGTGCCGGTGGCCTGGGACACATCGGAATCCAAGTGCTGAAGGCGATTTCAGGTGTCTCCGTCGTCGTGGTGGACCGCAATCCGTCGGCGGTGCAACTGGCTGTGTCGGTCGGCGCGGATGAGGGGATCGTGGCGGACGGCAGTCATGTGCAGCGCGTGCTCGATCTGACGGCCGGGCATGGAGCGGAGGCCGTGCTCGACTTCGTCGGCGAGGGTGGCGCGACCGCAGAGGGCATCGCCATGCTGCGCCGGGCCGGCAACTACTTCGTGGTCGGATACGGCGAGAATATCGATGTTCCCACCATCGACGTCATCTCCAAGGAGATCAACTTCATCGGAAACCTTGTCGGGTCGTACAACGATCTGCAGGAGCTGATGGTGTTGGCAGCCCAGCGCAAAGTGGTGCTGCACACGACCGAGTACCCGCTCGATGAATTCCAGCGCGCGCTAGACGATCTCGACGCCGGGCTGGTGCGGGGCAGGGCGATCCTCATCCCGTGATCGCCCTCCTCGCCGTTACCGGCCCGGTGGGATGACTGTCCCGCCGGGCCGGCGCGCGAAGAATCTGTAGACACGTCGAAGATGTTTGAATCGGTGTGATCGGTTATTCAGTGCACGCTCACGCGTGCATCGGTAGCTCGTCCACCGGCAATGGCCGGCCATCGGCATCGACGAAGGCCTTGCTGTTCAGGCACATGCTCAGTCCGAGGGCATAACGGCAGTGCAGGAGCCTGGTCTTGTCGCGGCCATCGGGCAGATCGCGGAGGATGAGACGCTGAACTGCGGAGGGAGCAAGGGAATCCCGCTCCACGAGCGCCGACACACACCTTTCCAGCGCCGCCCGGTGCGCCTTGCGCAGGAACCCGCGGCCGGCGTTGATCGTGTCGCTGTCGGCGTGATCGTCCAAGAGCACCTCTATGGCGCCGATCCGATCGGCCCGCTGAAGTGCGTTCTGGATCTCGAATGCAAGTAGGTACGCGTGGTTTTCAGAGCTCGCTACCGGGGGCACCTTGAGATTGATCGTGACGCCGTCGTCGTCGATGGTCACCGTTCGTACGTAACCCAGCTCGGTGATGGTCTGTTCCGATTCAGGGTTAGTGACGGTCGACAGCACCGCCATGATCTGCGCCTCCAGTGGCATTGTGGGTTCGCTCATATCATCCACTTCCATCCCGTTCTCTCGTGACGGTCACGCGACGTTGAGCTGGCTGGGGTGGTCCGAGGAGGCCGCGCCACCCCTCGGACCACCCCGGATCTGTTGTCCTGCTGGGGAAGCCGGTGCGGCAGGACAAGCGATGTGTACAACAGAGTTTGTTGACGTCGCGGGTATCGCGCACACGCCCGGCTCAAACGGGCTGTCCATCAAATATCCGGAGGTGTGCTCCTGGACGGGTAAGGTCTCGCCTCCACCCGGAAGGTGGGTGGGTCCGTGTGACGACTCCTAACGGAGTGTCATATACCGCCTTACCAGTCACTACGACACTAGCCGGGGGGAGATAGCCGGGGCGTCTCACTGTGAGATTGCCCAACTCCATTCGTTATTCGACACTCATCTCGACAGCAAGACCGGAAATGCGTGCCGTCTCCGGCGTGCGACCGCCCGCCTCGTGTGCGCCCGATGATGGCGCGCACCTCCGCGCGGGGCGCAGGCGATATCAAGGAGAACGTCCCGGCCCGGTGATGCCTGGGGCACCTACCGGACCGGGACGCTATGTGAAAGTCCCTGAACCGATCAACTGGTCGAGGGGCCGAGGCCCAGGGACTGCGGGGTGCTGGCATCGGGGGAGGGCTGGCGCAAACCCTCGTCGAGGGGCCCGAATTCGGTCATCAGTGCTGCGCTGCCACCCCACGAGGTCTGCTCCTCGGCAACCAGGGTGTTGGTTGTGAGCAGGAGCCCGGCCACCGACGCGCCGTTCTGGAGCGCCGAGCGGACCACCCGCAACGGGTCGATGATGCCGAATTCGATCATGTTCCCGAAGCGGCCGTCGAGCGCGTCGAAGCCCTCGTCGGCGCCGAGTTCGAGAGTGCGGGCCACCACCTCGTCGGGATCGTAACCGGCATTGGCCGCTATCAGATACGCCGGTGCGGTCAGGGTACGGCGCACGATGTCGACGCCGGTGGCGTAATCATTTTTGACGTCGAGTTCGTCCAAGACGGGCGCCGCGTGCAGCAGGGTGGCACCACCGCCGGCGACGATGCCCTCGGCCATCGCCGCCCGGGTGGCCGACAGCGCGTCCTCGACGCGATGCTGCAACTCTTTGAGCTCGGCCGGAGTGGGGGCGCCGACGGTGATCATCGCCACCTTGCCGGACAGCGCGGCGATACGTTCGGTCAACACGTCACTGTCACGGAAATAGGTGGCCCGCTCGCGCTCGGCGCGCAGCTGGGTGAGCCGGAAATCGACCTGGTCGGCAGACGCCCCCCCGATGATGGTGGTGTTGTCCGCGGTGACCCGTACTTGCTTGGCACGGCCGAGCTGCTCGACGGTCATCGATTCCAGCGAGAAACCCGCGTGCCGGCTCAGCACCGCGCCCCCGGTGAGGGCGGCGATGTCTTCGAGCTTCTCCAGGCGACGATCGCCGAAACCCGGGGAACGCACCGCAACACATTGGAACAGGCCGTTGACATGGTTCTGCACCAGCATGCTCAGCGCCGAACCCTCCAGGCTTTCGGCCAGGATCACCAGTGGCCGGGGTACGCGCATGATCTTGTCCAGCAGGGGCATGATCTCCTGGACCTTGGAGATCTTCTCGCTGCACAGCAGGATGTAGGGGTCGTCGACGACGGCCTCCATACCGGCCGGGTTGGTGACCATGTAGGGCGACAGATAGCCGTTGTCGAACTGGAACCCCTCGACGAAGCTCGCACTCATTCCGGGTTCGCCGGCTTCCTCGACCGTCACCACACCCAACTCTCCGACGGTGTGCAATGCCTTGGCGATGACGGAGCCGACGACATCGTCGTCGTTGGCGGAGATTGCGGCGATCCGAGCCAGGTCGTGTTCGGTGCGCACCGGCTGGGCCACCGATTTCAGGTACTCGACCAGACGGCCCACGGCCATGTCGATGCCGCGTTTGACCAGAACCGGGTTGCCTCCCTGGGCGATCGCCGTCATGCCTTCGCGCACGATTCCCTGGGCGATGACGGTGGCGGTCGTCGTGCCGTCACCGACGACATCGTTGGTCTTGATCGCCGCTTCCTTGACCAGCTGGGCGCCCATGTTCTCGAACTGGTCCTTCAGATGGATCTCGCGCGCGATCGTGACACCATCGTTGGTGACCACCGGTGAGCCGGTGATCTTCTCCAGAATGACGTTGCGCCCCTTGGGTCCAAGAGTCGTCTTGACCGCATCGGCCAGCTGGTCTACGCCGGATTGCAGCAATGCACGTGCAGTGGGGCCGAAGCGTAATTCCTTGGCCATGATGACTCCTAGGGTGTTGGCGGGGCGGATGCTCTTTCAGTTGGCTGGTGCTCGGGCCGGTTGTGGGTGGGCCGGCGGGGCCGACCGGCCCACCCACGACGTCCTAGTCGCGGACGACCAGGTCGAAATCGAGGTACTCGGCTGCATCCTCGGGGTTGGCGAATACGATCGCGCGGTCGTCCAGGAAGACCATCCGGCCGTAGTGGGTCGACATGTTGGCCTCGAACTCCGCCTGGTCGAACCAGCCGGCTTCCTCACCAGCTGCCTCGTCCATCTCCGCGTAGAGAATCTCGATCCGGTTCGTGCCGTCGACACGGATCAACGAGGGAAGCGGAGAGGTGACACTGACGTTGTCCTTGCCACGCATGACATCCGCCATGACCTCGCCGACCTGGTTGTTCATCAGCGTGAATCCGCACATGTTCGACGGCGTGCTGTCGACCTTGTACGAAGTGGGCACCTTCTTTTTCAATGGGTTCTCGGGTGACGTCGTCGTGCTCATAACAGGAGGCTCCTCAGGGGGTTAGGCGGGGTGTTGGACCGGATGGCCGGTGTTCACTGTGCGAGTTCTTTGGGAAGGTCGAGGCCAAGGCCGGCAACGAGTTCGCTGAACCGGTTCTTGACGCGATCCAGGCACTCCTCGAACCGTGTCGGCTTCACATCCGGTTGGGACCACAGCGGTTGCAGGGTGCGTGCCGCCGTGATGCAGCGGGGGACCCAGGCGGCCAGCCAGGATTGCATGGTGTCCTTGTTGTGGGCTGCGAATTCCTTGTCATCGACGAGCAGCTGGAACAGGTGAGTCGTGTACTGCAAGTCACGCTCGGCGAAGTCGTATTCCTCGGCGCCCATGAGGGTCGGGGTGATGAAGTCGCCGTTGCCCGGTGCGGCCTGCTGCACCAAATGGCTCCGGAACAGCTCGCCGATCAGCGGCTCGAAAACGATGTTGGTCGCAAAGATCGCCTCGGCCCAGTCATTGGTGGCGGTCAGCATCTCGGTGGTCTCCCGCACGCCCTGCCAGGCGCTGTCGGTGTTCCACGCGGACAGGTGCGCCGTCCCGTCGAAGCCGTCGAGCTCGTCGGTGAGGGTCATGTTGTACAACGCCAGCTCTTGCGCCATGCGCAGCCGGTGCATGCCGTTGATGGCGAATGCGGTGTTGTGCATGTTCGTCGGGCCACGCCGGTTGTTCTGGACAAAGACATGCATGCCCAGTCCGTGGTTCACGTGCATCCACGCGCCTACGTGGCGAGCGACGAAGTCGATCCAGTTGGTGCGCCACTGCTCGAATGCCTTGGTCTGGCGGGCGGCGTCGATGTTCTGGGTCAGCTGCCGCACCACGCTCGCGTTGTAGCGGTACATCGTGAGCTCCCAGCCCTCGTTCGGGTCCCGGAACTCATGCCAGCCGTGCGCCGGCCAGCCGTGGCCCTGCCCGCCCGATCCCGGGCTGCGTACCGGTTCGCTGCGGTCGGAGCCCCAGGCCTTGAGCGCCGTCCAGTCGAGTGGATATCCGCCCTTGCCGTCCGCGAACGAGTACAGCCAGCCTTGAGCCAGCCAGCGGCGAGGGTCGGGCTGTACGTCGACGGTCACGTCTTCGTAATGCGACTGCTTGCGTTTACTGGGTTCGAAGTAGTTGTACCTCCGCGAATCGGAGTCGGGGAACTCCTTCGCGCCGGCCTCGGCGTCGGTGAATTCGAGTCGAGGCACGCTGCGTTCGGACGTGACGGTCATCAATTTCTCCTTGGTTGATGGTGAGTGTTAGGAGTTTTCGGGTTCACCGGTGGTGGTGAACTTGTCAAAGAAGATGCGTTTCTCGTTGGCTCCGAGCGAGGGCAGAATCTCGAGAGCCGCCTCCACCATGGGCGGAGGACCGCAGATGTAGACGTCGGTGCCGTCGAGGTTCGTCTCATCGCGGCGGACGACATCGGTGATGAAGCCGGTCGCTCCGTCCCAGTCGCTGTCGCCTTCCGCATCGGAGAGCGCGGGGATGTAACGGAAATCGGAAAACGTCGATTCGAAGCCGTGCAGTTCGTCTTCGAAGCACAGATCGCTCTCCGTGCGGGCGCCGTAGTAGAAGCGCGCCGGCCGGTCGATGCCGCGTTCGGCCATCGAGCGGAGCAGGGAGAGGATCGGCGCCATGCCGGCGCCTCCACCGAGAAACAGCAGATCGGCGCCGGGATTGTCACGCAGGGTGAACATGCCGTAGGGGCCGTTGATCTCGAGGCGGTCACCCACCTCGATCTGATTCTCGAGGATCTGCGAGAAGAAGCCGTCCGGGTAGATCTTGATGACGAACTCGAGCAGGTCGCTCTCGCCGTTGCAGGTATTGGCCATCGAGAACGACCGAAACGTGTCGGTGGCGGGTATCTTGAAGTCGACATACTGCCCTGGGAAGAACTTCATCGCCGGCGGATCGACCAGTCGCAGAACAAGATTGCAGAGATCGCGGGTGACCTTCTCTTTCGACACCACCTCGACCGTCGCGTCCTGGATCGGTATCCCCGACTTGATGACCTCCTCGTCGTAATTGAGCAGCTCGATCGTCAGGTCGCCGTACGCGTGCGCACGGCAGAGTAGGACGTGTCCTTCGTCGCGTTCGAAGTCGGGCAGGGCGAATGTCGAATACTTGTCGTGCTCGACATCGTCCGGGTCACCCTCCAGGAGGAACGACTTACACGCGGCGCACTGTCCCTCCTTGCAGCCGTGCATCAGCATGATGCCCTGGTCGAATGCGGCTTGCAGGATCGTCTTACTTTCGGGCACCTTGATCTCGAGGTCCACCGGTTCGAAGCGCACGAGGTGCTCTTCTGCCATCGTCTTCTCCTTCAATTCCTTACTGGCCCAAGGGGGAGGGATGTTCGGGGCGCGCTGTGGCCGAAACATCCCTCCCCGTCATGGAACCGCTACGCGGTGCGCTTCGCGCCCGGGACCGCCGCCGGGTCTGCGTAACGCCCACCGGGGCCGCCGAGTCGGTAATCCTTAGCCCACAGATCACGCTCGGAATCGGTCATTTCGTTGATCAGGACATTGGGACTCTGGGCCGGCGGAGCCTTCCGGATGTCGTCAAGCGTCCACATGTCCTTCGGGTCCAGACTCAGGTGAGGCTGTGCGGTACACGTCTTGCCGTCGGCGCGCACGTACCCGCCATCCGCCATGAGATCGGCGTTGTTCCAGCCGTGGTAGAGCGTCTCCCATTCCCGAGCGCCGGTCAGCTTGCCCATGTTGGGCGTCGGACGTCCGTTGTAGGTCTCCCGGAAGGCAACCGCGTCGGTCCAGTAGCAGTTCTCCGAGCAGTACGTCCGCCACTGGTCGTCGACCTTCTCGCAGACCATGTCTTCGCGGATCATGCAGGGAACCATGCATGTCCAGCAACGGTGCGGGTAGTAGTAGTTGACGTCTTCGTAGGCGATGGGCAGATTCCCACGCGGCTTCGACAGCCGCGCATAGTTCTCCCACCAGGCGCCGTACTTGTCGTACCAGCCCGGGTACTTGTACTCGAACCACTCGAAGTCCTTGTCGGTCATCGGGTCGATTCGCCAGTAGTTCCACATCCAGCCGGTGGCGAAGAACTGGGCGGTCTCGTGGATGTAGCCCTTGTTCCAGATACGGTTCCAGGACTCTTCGACCACATCGTGCGGAATCTTCAGTCCGTACTTTTCGAGAGGAACGAGGTAGCTACGGTAGTAGTCGTCGTAGATCCACCGGCGCCACATCTCGGCGTAGCTTTCGCGGTCCTTGCGCCGGTCCTTGGTGCCGTACTCGATGAAGGTGCCGATCGCCGCGTCGACGACGCAGTGGTTGTTCCACCATGCGTAACGCAGGTCGCGCTCGAGCAGTTCACGATTGTCCTCGTCGGACAGCGCCATGAGCAGGGTTGCGTAGCCGTTGCTGATGTGGCGTGATTCGTCGGACTGCACGGAGTGGAACACCGTGGGAAGCAGGTAGTCTCCGTTCGCCGCCGCCTCGCCGGGCATTGCGACGAACAAGACGTTGGTGAATGCCGTTTCGGCGACGAGTTGCAGATAGATGTTGGCCGCCGTGATCGCATCACCCGTGATGAACCCCTCCGCGAATTGGCGCCCGATGGTGCCCGCGTAGTTGTTCTGGAAGCACCGGAGGCTCGAGTTGAAGCCGGCCGGGTCGATGTAGTTGTTCATGTAGATGCGCTTGAGATTCTGTTGAATCGTCGAGTGCCGCACCTCGTCGATCATCTGAATCGCCAGGGTGTTGTGCAGTTCGGGGTTCGGAACCGTGTCCACCAGTAGCGGCATGGCCCGGGCGGCCGAGATCTCCGGCAGCGGGATGATCGACAAGAAGAGTTTCTGCCACTCCATCCAGCGCTCCTGCACCTGCCGGAACATGTTGCCCCGGATAGCACCGTCGGCGGCTCCGTAGACCCGGTGGTCCTTCTCCTCCTGCATCGGGAAGTAGGACCGGAGCACCTGCTTCAGCGGGTCTTTCTTGTTCGCCTTGTGGAACTTGTAATCGGTCCCGTACTGCGCCACCGGCTCGTGATACAGGGGGTCCCAGGACAGTTCTTGTATTTTCTGGTGGGCCCTCGCCACGCTTTGACGTGTCATCGCCTCTCCTTTTATCGATTGGGCTGTAGTCGCCTGAGCGTGCGGTCCGCTCGCGTCTACCGGGATCAGAGTGCAGTAGGGCCTACTGCTCGAGCGTCTTAAATTGAGACATCGCACACTATGTGGGGCCGCCTACCGTCAAGTCGTTGCCGTGAAGGAATCAACGGAGGTCCGGCCGTGAAATTGTCAGCGGATTCAGTGCCAGTCGCGTATAACCCCTGGACGATCGTCAACCTGGTGTTCAAGCACTTGGCGGAACAGGGGCTGGGTCCTGTGATCGGTCAGCAGGATCCCTCGATACCCGCGGGTGAGTTGCTGGGCGCGCTGGGCATCGTCTCGTCGCCCATTCCCGACGCCCGCAGTACGCGGCGTCGCGATGAGGAGCTGGCCGCCCTGCGCGACCAGTTTCTCCCCGACCCGTCGGCGCCGGCTTGACAGCTCGGGGCCTCACGCATCACGCGATGACGTCGAGTGCGGCGCGAACGATGGAATCGGTGTCTATGCCCTGGTACCGGTAGACCTCGTCGAGGTCGCCGGATTGGCCGAACCTGGTGGCTCCCAAGGCCACGATGGGTACCTGGTTGACGGCGCTCAGGAAGGCCAGGGTGTGGGGGTGGCCGTCGAGCACCACCACCATCGGCGCCGACCGCGCGGCGGGGAAGACCTGTTCGAGGACCCAGGTCGGTGCGTCGCACAAACCACGGCGCGCCTGGATCGCGTCGAACAACCGGCTCGGGCTCGTTACGCAGACCACCTCGGCGCGGATTCCCGACTCGGCCAGCCGGTCCGCGGCCTCGAGTGTTTCGGTGATCATGGCCCCCATGCCGACCAGTTGCACCTGCGGGCGATTGACGGGGCGCAGCGTGTAGGCGCCGGCCAGCACCTGGCGGCGGCGCCGTTCCCGGGCGGCCGGATCTGACGGCACCGCCGCCAGGGTCTGGTCGACCGGTCGGGTGGACAGCCGAAGATACGAGGAGCTGCCGCCGGGATGCCCCAAGCGTGAAATAGCCTCTAACAGGGACCATTCCACCTCGATGGCGAACGCCGGTTCGTAGCTGACGCAACCGGGCTGCTCTATTCCGATCGACGGTGTCTTGATCGATTGATGCGCACCGCCCTCCGGGGCCAGGCTGACGCCGGAGGGCGTGCCCACCAGGATGGATTGTCCGCCGGCGTAGATGCCGAATGACCATGGCTCGAGCGCTCGTTCGACGAACGGGTCGTAGAGCACACCGATCGGAAACAGGGCGTGACCCCACCGGCTCCAGGTGGCGCCGAGCTCGCTCATCAGCCCCACCAGGTTGACCTCGGCGATACCGAGCTCGATGTGTTGGCCCGTCGGCTTCTCACGCCAGTGCATGATCGTTTCGGGGTCGTCGGCGAACCAGTCCGGTCGTTCAGTCGGCGACCACACGCCGACCTTGTTCAGCCACCCGGCCAGGTTGGTAGAGGAACTGACGTCCGGGCTGACTGTGACGACGCGCCGGGCCACCTGTGGCGCCTCCCTGGTCAGGTCGAGAAGCGCTCGTCCCAGCGCGGCTTGTGTCGTCGAGACGCCCTTCGGCGTTCGGCCGATATCGGTGGGCACCAGCGGTGGCGCGACGTGATCAGGCTCGCGGCGGTGCAACCGTGCCGCGGCCATGGCGCATAAGAGTCCCGCGGGGGAGTCCGGTTCAAAACGGTCCCAGGGCTTCTCCGGGTTTGCGCCCAGATCGGCAGCCAGCCGGCGGAACTGTTCAACCGTCAGCAGCGAGGAATGGTTCTGCGGATGGCCCTGCGAGGGCAGCCCGTAGCCCTTGACGGTGTAGGCGATGATCACCGTCGGCCGCGCGTCGTCGATCTGCGCGTAGGCGGCGCGGAGCGCCTCCAGGTCGTGGCCACCGAGGTTGCTGATCGCGTCGGTGAGGGTGGCGTCGTCGAGATCGGCGATCAGTCCTGAGATCGCGTCGGCGTCGGCCCCGTCGCCCGGCAGCCGGGTGCGCAATGTCTCCGGGTTGCAGCGCAGCAGCCGTTGGTATTCGGGATTGGGCATTTCCAGTAGCCGGGTGCGCAGGGCCGAGCCGCCGGGTTGCGCGAACAGCCTTCGCAGCAGACTGCCGAACGTCACGACGATGACCTGCCAGCCTGCGGCGGCGAACATCGCCTCCAGCCGCCCCGCGGCGATACTGGGGACGACGCGGTCCAGCGACTGTCGATTCAGATCGATGATCCACACGACTTCGCCGAGTTCGGCGGTCGAGGGATCCATGATCGCCTCCCACACCGCGCCCTCGTCCAACTCAGCATCTCCGACCAGGGAATACTGCCGGCCGGAGCCGGTCTGACCGGCGACCGTGTTGACATAGCGCCGGGCGACCGCGCCCCAAATCGGTGCGGTGGCACCGATGCCCACCGAACCCGTGGAATAGTCGACGGGGTCGGGATCCTTGTCCCTGCTCGGATAGGACTGCAGGCCGCCGAATTCTCGCAGCGTCGTCAGGTATTTCCGGTCGAGATTTCCCAGCAGGTAGTTGATCGCGTGGAGCACCGGTGCCGCATGCGGTTTGACCGAAACCCGATCCTCTGGACGCAGCTGGTCGAACCAGAGCGAGGTCATGATCGTCACCAGCGATGCGCACGACGCCTGGTGTCCGCCGACTTTGATCCGCGACGGGTTCGGGCGAACCACGTTGGCGTGGTGGATCATCGCTGTCGAGAGCCAGAGCACCCTGCGCTCCACGTCGGCGAGCGGATCAACGGACCGTGCGAGTACATCGGGGGCTCGATCGCCCGCATCTTCGGCCACCGCGTCGGTCACCGGAGTTCGTTGAGGCATCGGGCGTAGTTCTCACACACGAGACAGCAGCGGATCGCCGCCTCTGGTGCGCCCAATCTCCACCCAGATCTGGTCGTTCAGCAGCGTCACTCGCCGCCAGCCTGTCCGCTCATGGGCCCAAGCCTGGTCACCGATGGTCACCACGTCTCCGACGGACAAGGTGTGATCGCGCCTGAATCTGTGGTCCTTTCCCCAAAGTGCCTTCGGCGCATCACGATTGAGTTGATCGGCCACGATGGACAATAATGTCTGGACCGTGTCCGGTGTCGCCTCCGCATCCATGCTGATACCGAACTGCGCCACCTGACGGAGCTGGTCGTCGGCATGGAACGGAATGGGTGACTCATTGAAATTGTGAAACACCCTGACCTGAAGCTCAGTCCGCGTTGTTGATCTCCCGCACCCATCTGCACACGCCATGGCTACCCAGACATTTCCTCGGCCATCACCGACGTGATGTATTCCGCCTGTCGGATCGCCAGAGCACTGATCGTCAGAGTCGGATTCTCCGACCCACTCGTGGGAAACACGCTGCCGTCGGCGATGAACAGGTTCGGCACCTCGTGGGCCTGCCCGAACTCGTTGACCACCGAGCTGCTTGGGTCCGTACCCATCCGGCAGGTGCCCATATTGTGGGTGGCCGGGTAGGGCGGTGTGTCCCAAACGGTGGTCGCGCCGCCGGCGGTGTAGAGGTCGCGAGACCTACCCCAGGCGAATTCACGCATAGCCGAGTCGTTGGGGTGATCGGCGTAGTTGACCACCGGAATCGGCATACCGAACTGGTCCTTGCGGTCCGGGTCGACGGTGACTCGGTTGTCGGCTTGCGGCATGTCTTCTCCGACGATCCACAGGCCGGCGAGGTGGGTGTAGGACTCCATCATGTCGGCCAGCTGCTCACCCCACAGAGCGCGACTGCCGCTGGTCGATGTCAGCGGCCCCGGAGCCACGAACACGGCGGTGAACGCGGGGCCGAGGAAGATCGTTTCCAGATGGAATCCGCCGACGAACCCGCGCTCGCCGGGCCGGTTGTCGTGCCATTCGTCGACCATCCCCATCATGGTGATGCCCTTGTAGGCGTGTACCGGCTGCTGGAACTTGGCGAAGCTGGAGGCGGTCAAGTGCCGCATGTAGTAGCGGCCGACCGCGCCGCTACCGTTCGCCAGGCCGTCTGGAAAGCGTGGGGTCGCCGAGTTGAGCAGCAGTCGAGGTGTCTGGATGCTGTTCCCCGCGACAACGACATACTGGGCCTTCTGTTCGACGATTCGCCCGGTCGGATCGGCATACACCACGCCGCTTGCGCGCCCATCGTCATCGGTCGTGATGGTGAGGGCCTGGCAATTCGGTCGCAGATCGAGCCAACCGGTGTCTTCGGCGGTCGGAATCGCTTCGAACAGGCTGCTCCACTTGGCCTGATTGCGGCAACCTTGGAAGCAATAGCCGCGTTGCGTACAGATACCGCGACCCAGATAGTCCTCGGTGGTGATCGCGATATTTCCGGCATGGGCGTCGATTCCCAGGGCGTCGGCTCCGCGCTTGAGGGCGAGGAAATTCGTGTTCCCCTTGGGCAGTCGGGTGACAGCGCCCGCCACGCCGAGAAGTTTTTCGGCCTTGTCGTAATAAGGGGCCAGGGTTTCGTAGTCGATCGGCCAGTCGACGAGGTCGGCGCCTTCCACGTCGCCGTAGGTGGTCTTGGCCTTGAACTCATGAGGTTGCCAACGAAGCGCGGCACCCGCCCAGTGAGTTGTGCTACCGCCGACTGTTTTACAGATCCAGGCTGCGCTTCCGCTGATATCGGGTCCGGTGACGCCTACCGGATCGAGCCAACTCAGTTTGTGGTACATCCCGACTTCGTCTTCTTCGAAGTCGTTGTCGGCGTCCAACCGCGGACCGGCCTCCAGGGCGACTACCCGTACGCCTGCGAGGCAGAGTTCACGGATGACGTTGCCGCCCCCGGCTCCGGTCCCGATTACGACAACTTCAACCGCCTCGTCCAGGGGTACTTTGAGTGGAGTTCTAGCCATGTGGCACCTTCTTTCGATATCCAAGCAATGCGTTCGCGCTTTTCGCGATCAGACCGTGGCCTCGGCCCAATCGAGAACATCAAATCCCTGGTTTATGTAGCCCTGGCCGTCCCGCTGGGCTAATCCCGGATAACCGATGGCCTGCCAGACGATGTGGCGATTGTAAAAATCGCTTACCGTCGCGTAGACGAGCTGTTGGAAGATCGGGCGACCCTCTATTGCGGTGAGTAATGACTTCTGGATTTCTGCAGTTGCCGCGGCGAAGGAGGCTGCCCCATTCTTCACGGCCTGCTGGTCGAGTTCTTTCAGCAGAGCCCGTACCTCTGTCCGCAACGCGGTGGCGGTTGCCAAGCCGGCGTCGAAGCAGAGGGCGGTGTAGAAGACGATATCGCGGAGTTCAGGATCCTTATGGGGGACGATGTTCTCCATCAAAGCCACGAGGTTCGCCGCTTCAGTCGGGACCAGCGCCTGGAACAACAACTCCCTTTGATCCGTCAATTTCTGGTTGGTCATCGTTATTGCCTTTATTTCGTCGTGGGCCGCTACTGCTCGAACGTGGGGACGATCGTCGCGCGCGCGAGGGTGTGGCTGAACAGGTTGAAGCCGAGAAAGGCGGGCGTCGCTTCGGCGGGAAGTCCCAGGCTCGCGACGTCGACGGCGTGCACGGTGAAGATGTAGCGGTGCGGGCCGTGGCCGGCTGGGGGAGCAGCTCCCAGATACCCGGGAAGGCCGGCATCGTTTGCCAGGGAGATCGCGCCGTTGGTGAAGTCGCGCTTTCCTAAAAGACCAATGCCACTGGGCAGTTCGGTCACATCAGCGGGGATATCCGCGAGGGCCCAGTGCCAGAATCCACTTTGTGTGGGAGCGTCCGGATCGTAGCAGGTGACGGCGAAACTCTTGGTCTCCTCCGGGAATCCCGACCAGGAGAGGTGCGGGGAGCAGTCTTCGCCGCCGGCGCCGAACTTCCCGGATGCCTGGGGCATGGGCATCGGCCGGCCGTCGGTGATCTCGGTGCTCGTAACCGTGAACGTCGGTACCTCGGGCAAAAAATCAAAGGGCAGGGGCGGGCGTGCAGCCATTTGTCGAATTCCTTTGGTGGAGGTGGGAAGAGATAACCCGGCAATCAGGAGGTTTGGCGGGGTCGTGAGTGCGCCGGCTGGGCCCTTCGCCATGGCGGTCCATGAGGTCGCCATTGCGATGGGCGCGAACAGCGCCCGGCAATAGCCGTCGTTGGGCTTTACCTGTTCAAATCGCGCCTCCTGCGTGCGTACCGGCGTAGTGCCGGATGGGTTAATGCACAACAGATCTAATCCGTGGATTCGGCGCTTCTGCGTCTCACTCTGAGACGAATCGAATGGTGGCCGGCGCAGGCCCGAGGTCGGGCCGGGGCGGCGGGTACCGTCGAATCACCCGCCTCGACGTCGAAAAGTAGCCGGCGTCAGTGCCGGGGCGGGCAGCTGCCGTTCGGCCCGCGCGGGACGCACCGCACGAGTTCGCCGTCCCGGTCGAGCAGGCGCCACAGGTAAAAGGCGTCGCCGATCTGATTGACGCCCTCGAAGGGGGTGGCCGTCGCCTCGCCGTCGCCGATGACCACCGATTCGTCCTGCACCGCGGCCGCGCATCCGGCGGCGCTCAGGCGGTCGCACGCCTCCTCGGCCGTCTGTGCTCCGGCCAGCGCGGAGGTATAGGCGTCGATCTCGGCGATATCACCCACGTGACCGAGGCTACCCACGGCCGTGTCGCAGCGACATGGTCTTCGGTTTCTCGATCGTGGGGCCAAAGCCCCTAGCCGGGCGTCGGGCGAAAGCGCCCCGTCCCGAACAGACTCAGGCCAGACTGGCTCTATGAGCCCGGACAGCGACGGGCAGCGCCGGCGGTTGCGGGTCTCGGCGCTGGCGGCGGTGGCGAACCCGTCGTACTCCCGCGTCGACACCTGGAATCTGCTGGACGACGCCTGCCGGCAACTGGCCGAGGCTAATCGGACCGGCCTGGACACCACCCACCACGCCGCCCGGGTGAAACGCCTGCTGGACCGGCTCGGCGCCTATGAGCGGTACTGGCTGTTCCCCGGCGCCGCGAACCTGGCCGCCTTCCGCGGCCACCTCGAGACGATGGCGACCGTTTCGCTTCGCGATCAGGTGTCGCTGGTGGTACGGCTGCTGTCGGACTACGGGGACCGGGCGGCGCTGTTCGACCTCGGCTCGCCGCTGTCCGATCAGGAGCTGGTGGCCCAGGCCCGCCAGCAGCAGTTCTACACCGTGCTGCTGGCCGACGACTCGCCGCAGGACGTCCCCGAGAGCCTCGCGGAAAGCCTGCGCGCGCTGCGCAGGCCCGACGACGAGGTGCAGATCGAGTTGCTCGTGGTCTCCAGCGTCGAAGACGCCGTCACCGCCGTCGCCCTCAATGGTGAGATCCAGGCGGCGATCGTTCGGCACGATCTGCCGCTGCGGTCGCGCGACCGGGTGCCGCTGATGAACACGCTGCTCGGCGCCAACGACGACGCCGGGATCATCGACTGCGGCCGCGATGCCATCGAATGCGGCGAGTGGATGCGCCTGCTGCGACCCCACATCGACCTCTACCTGCTCACCGACGAGTCGATCGCCGCCGATACCGAGGACGAGCCCGACGTCTACGACCGCACCTTCTACCGGCTCAATGACGTCACCGACCTGAACAGCACCGTGCTCGCCGGCATCCGCAAGCGTTATGCCACACCGTTCTTCGACGCGCTGCGGGCCTACGCCAACGAGCCGGTCGGCCAGTTTCATGCGCTTCCGGTGGCGCGTGGCGCGAGCATCTTCAACTCGCGCTCCCTGCAGGATATGGGGGAGTTCTACGGCCGCAACATCTTCATGGCCGAGACCTCGTCGACATCCGGCGGGCTGGACTCGCTGCTGGACCCGCACGGCACCATCCGAGTCGCGATGAACAAGGCCGCGCTGACCTGGAACTCCGACCGCACCTACTTCGTCACCAACGGGACCTCGACGGCCAACAAGATCGTCGTGCAGGCATTGACCCGGCCCGGTGACATCGTGCTGATCGACCGGAACTGTCACAAGTCGCACCACTACGGTCTGGTGCTGGCCGGGGCGTATCCGATGTACCTGGACGCCTATCCGCTGGCGCCGTTCGCGGTCTACGGCGCGGTGTCGTTGCGCACCATCAAACGCGCCCTGCTCGACCTGGAGGCCGCCGGGCAGTTGCACCGGGTCCGGATGTTGTTGCTGACCAACTGCACGTTCGACGGCGTCGTCTACAACCCGCAGCGGGTGATGGAGGAGATCCTGGCGATCAAGCCGGACATCTGCTTCTTGTGGGACGAGGCGTGGTACGCGTTCGCGACCGCGGTGCCGTGGGCCCGGCAGCGAACCGCGATGGTTGCGGCCGAACGGCTCGAGACCATGCTGTCCTCGGCCCGCTACGCCGGGGAGTACGCGGCTTGGCGGTCCACCATGGCGGGTATCGATCGAGACCAGTGGAGCGAGCACCGGCTACTGCCCGACCCCTCGGCGCGGGTGCGGGTCTATGCCACCCACTCCACCCACAAGTCGCTGTCGGCGCTGCGCCAGGCGTCGATGATCCACATCCGGGATCAGGACTTCAACGCGCTGGCCCGCGAAACGTTCACCGAGGCGTTTCTGACCCACACCTCCACCTCGCCGAATCAGCAGCTGCTGGCGTCGCTGGACCTGGCCCGCCGGCAGGTCGACATCGAAGGCTTTCAGATGGTCCGCCGGGTCTACGACATGGCGCTGGTGTTTCGCCACCGGGTCCGCAAGGACCGGCTGATCAGCAAGTGGTTCCGCATCCTCGACGAGGATGACCTGGTGCCCGACCGGTTCCGGTCGTCGACGGTCAGCTCCTATCGGCAGGTCCGGCAGGGCGCGCTGGAGGAGTGGAACGAGGCCTGGCGTTCCGACGAGTTCGTGCTCGATCCGACCCGGGTCACCCTGTTCGTCGGCAAGACCGGAATGAACGGCTATGACTTTCGCGAGAAGATCCTCATGCAGCGGTTCGGGATTCAGATCAACAAGACGTCGATCAACTCGGTGCTGCTGATCTTCACGATCGGTGTGACCTGGTCCAGCGTGCACTACCTGCTCGACGCGCTGCGACGGGTTGCCACCGAATTCGACCGGAGCTGGAACGCGGCCAGCACCGACGATCGCGCCCTGCAGCAGCGCCGCGTCGTGGAGATCACCGAGGATCTGCCGCCGCTGCCCGACTTCAGTGAGTTCGATCATGCGTTTCGGCCAAATGGCGCAAGCTCATTCGGGGATATGCGATCGGCGTTCTACGGCGGCTACGAGGAGTCCGACCGCGAACATGTGCTGCTCGGGGATGCAGGCCGCCGTGTCGCCGACGGCAAGACCCTGGTGTCGACCACCTTCGTCGTGCCCTACCCGCCCGGTTTCCCGGTGCTGGTCCCCGGACAGGTGATCTCCAAGGACATCCTGTACTTCCTCGCCGAACTCGACGTCAAGGAGATCCACGGCTACAACCCCGAGCTGGGGCTGGCGGTGTTCACCCCGGAGGCGTTGGCCCGTTTCGCGCACGCCCGCGGCAGCGATTTGCCTCACCGCGATTGTTAACCGGGCCGCCGGTGCCGCTGCGGCGCAATACCCGCGGGGCGACAGATTTCCGCTGGCAGCCGCGCCCGCCGGGGTGGCGCAATGAATTGGCCCGTTGATCAGCAGAATTCGCTGTGCTGTCGTTGCCGGTCCCTGCGCCTTTAGCGTGTCTGCATGGCCGAAGCCCACGTCGCAGCACCACCGATCCGCCGCGCGGACCGGGCGCGGCAGGTCGCCGATGTGCTACGTCACCAGATCCATTGCGGCGCCTACGCCGACGGACTGCCCGGCGAACCGGAGTTGGCCGCCGAATTCACCGTCTCCCGCAACATCATCCGTGAGGCGCTGGCAGCGCTGAAGGCCGAAGGGCTGATCCACCGGGGGCCCCGAATCGGTACCCATGTGGCGCAGCACAAATACGACCATGACCTGGACGCTCTGCTCGGCCTGCAGGAGACCTTCAACGGTCACGGGCAGGTGCGCAACGAAGTGCGGGTGGCGACCACGGTTTCCGCGCCGCCATCGGTGGCCCGGCGGTTGTTGCTCGATGCCGGTTCGCAGGTGGTGTTCATCGAACGGCTGCGTTACCTCGGCGACGTGCCGCTGAGCCTGGATCAGACCTATCTGGCTCCCGACATCGGCGCCGCCGTACTGGCCCATCCGCTGGAGGCTGATGATGTCTTCCCGCTGCTCGAGCGGATCAGCGGGCAGCGGCTGGGTGCCGCCAGCCTGGCGCTGGAGGCGATTCCGGCCGACCCGCACTCGGCGGCGATCCTGCAGATTCTCGGCGGCGCGGCGCTGCTGATGCTGGAACGCCTCACCAGTCTCGCCGACGGTAAGCCCGTCGATCTCGAATACATCCGGATGCGTGGTGACCGGGTCACCATGCGCGGCAAACTGACAAGGAGCATCCCATGACGCTGGTCAACAGCCGCTCGGACGTCCCGGTGACGATCGACGAATCGCTGTGCATCGAGGGCTGCACCCTGTGCGTCGACATCTGCCCGCTGGACTCCCTGGCGATCAACCCGGACAACGGCAAGGCGTTCATGCACGTCGACGAGTGCTGGTACTGCGGTCCGTGCGCCGCCCGGTGCCCGACCGGCGCGGTCACCGTCAACATGCCCTACCTCATCCGCTGAACGCATTGACCACCAAGGTGTTTCATGAAGAAATCCGTGATCATGCTGGCCTGCGCCACCGTCATCGCAGCGGGCTGTTCATTCGACTCTGCGCCGTCGGGTGATTCCGTCGAGGTGGTGATCGGCTACCAGTCCAAGACCATCAACACCGCGACCGCCGGCACCCTGCTGCGTGCCCGCGGCTACCTGGAGCGCCGGCTCGCCGACATCACGGCCCGCACCGGCACCAGATACCGGGTCGACTGGCAGGACTACGACACCGGAGCGCCGATCACCGCGCAGATGCTCGCCGAGAAGATCGACATCGGCTCGATGGGCGACTACCCGATGCTGG